>CAQZPH010000019.1 GCA_948933715.1 uncultured Eubacteriales bacterium
CTTTAACACATTTATATAAAAAACAAATAAAACGCTCCTCAGCCAGTTCTGAAGGGCGTTTTATATTTCTTTATCATATATAAATTATAATATTTACTACCATTAAAGTTTTCATATCAATTTTTAGGGTATAACCTCATCATTATCTACTCAATGATTTTAAAAACTTCTTACACAATTTTATTTACATAAGTTATGTGCGTACTTTACTACTTTTCTATACAACTCATGAATTCTGCTCTCTTTCGCATGTGCTCCTTTTATGCTAAAAATATTTTCTGTTTTTATTGAAAGTTTTTTACAGATAGCCCTTATCAACATATGTATTTTATTTTCCTTTGCATGTTTTTTGGTTACTTTCAACACAATTCACCTTCTCTTGTTAATAAAATCTATTTATAATGGTATCACGATTTCCTTATTAAATCAATTGTGTTTTTGTGAAATCTTTAGTAAATATTTTGTGTACTTCTCATATATTTATAAAATGTTTTTCAATCAAGAATAGAAACTTATAAACAAAAAATTTTCCAAATTATTAAACTTTTTTTTATTATCAATAAGAAAAAGCAGTGCTTAACGCACTGCTTTTTATGGGTTTAATTAACTTATGCTACTTTATTAAGGTCATTATTTTTAACTTCTTTATTTATTTTCTCTAAAATAAATTCCTCTTTAGCTTGATCAAAAGAAACTTTATATCCTATTTCTTCATTGTTTTTATTTAAATGGTTCAATACCACTTCATTGAGTAACCTATCATTCAAATCCTCAAGATAACTAAAGATTGGCCTTGCACCTTTATTAAGGTCTGCAACTTTTTTGGCTATAGAATCAATCGTACCATTAAGGTCTATATTTATTTTATATTGCTGCTTATACCTTTGCGCTAGTTGCAAAAACGGCAACATAGCTATTTCTTTATATTCAAGTTCCGATAAATTATCAAACTCTATTACTTTTATACGATTTAAGAAAGCTTTATCATGATTTATAAAAGTGCGTGAACCTGTCCCATCATCTTGACTATCACTTTCAAGATTTCCCTTATTTACAGATCCAGAGCTTTCATTTGAAGTAATAATAAAAGTAGCTGCAGAGCAATCTATTTTTTCACCATTTACATTTATATACCCTTGATCCATTATAGTCCTTAATCTTTCGTCTAGTTCTGGAGTTTGCATCTTATCATATTCATTTATGATTACAACACTATTAGGTACTGCCCTTATTCTATTAACAAAAGGAGAGTATTCGTTAATTTCGCCTCTATCCATTTGCTTTTTTCTCATACCAAACAGTTGCTCCGCTGGGCTAACAGGGGAACCTTTATCAATGTCTGAAGCTTCAATAACAAACGGATCTGCTGCAAAACCACTTAAAACCTTCCTCATAATATCAGCAGAGAAAGACTTTCCAACGCCCGATGGACCAACCATATAAATTACTGTTGCTCCTGGTCCTGCTTTTTTAGACTTCTTATTTAAATTAAGTGCATACTGTGCATTCCTGTCAACTATATTAAGTACAATACTTCTAATCTTCCGTTTAGCGTTTTCTTGACCTTTTACTGCAAACATCAAGCTATCTAAAGTTTTCATAGTAGCAAGTGGGTCAATAGCTGTTTCAACTTTTCCAGCCTGATATTTAGTTTTTAACTTTTTATAATAATTCAGTCCCCACTGATACAGCATTGAATATATAACCATAGACCAAAATGGGTTATTAAGTATAAATGATTTTATTTTATCAAACATTATTCCCTTCTTTATTTCCTTTTGTGGAGAAAATATTGATCCAATTTTAGTGTTAATAGGGTCCGTTAAATCTATTCCTGTTAGTTTTTTAATTTCTTTTGTGTGTTCTGACACTTTTGAAAGATTTACTAACTCTTTTGCTTCTGATCTAGTAAAGCCAATTTGTCTTAAACACTCTACCGTCCAAAATTTCTCTGGCGTACATAAGAATGCTGTTTTTTTCTCAACAGCAAATGCTGTAATCTGCAACGATGAAATTAATACAGAAACAGCTAAAATCGTTGATATAACTTTTTTCATGAAAATCCTCCTGGTTTCGATACTTTACGACTTAAATTATAGCATGTGAAAATATTTCATTCAAGAGTATTTATAGGAAATATATGCTAACGCTCGGCGTCTTATTTTGTAGAATATACCTATATTTTAAACTTTTAATAAAAAAAGAGATAACAACAAACTCTGCTGTTACCTCTTTTTTATCTATTTGCATCTAACGAATCTTCCTGTTTAAATACTACAATTATTGATTTTATAAATATTATTAAATCTAGTTTAAAAGACATATTATGCAAGTAAGCTGTGTCAAACTCCACCTTATCTTCTGCCTCTAAAAAATCTCTACCGTTTACTTGTGCTAATCCTGTAATTCCTGGCCTAATCATATATATATCATTTTTCTCACGAAGTTTGTGTATAAACACTTCATCAGCGATCAATGGTCGTGGTCCAATTATGCTCATATCGCCTTTAATTACATTGAAAAGTTGAGGAATTTCGTCAAGACTTGTAACCCTAAGGAACTTTCCAAATTTAGTGATATACTCATTTGCGTCATTAAAATCTTTTGTAGCCTTACTTTTTGGTGCTTTATCCATCATAGTTCTAAACTTATATATTTTTATTGTTTTACCATATCTTCCAACTCTTTCTTGAGAAAATATAATTGGTCCTCTTGAGGTTAACTTAACCGCGAGAGCTAAAATTATAAAAAGAGGAGATAAAACGACGAGTGTAGCAAGAGATAATACAATATCAATCATTCTCTTAAAAAATACATAAATCTTTTGAGAATTAGTCATTTTATATGTGTTATTTCCAGAGCAAAAAAATGTGAAATTTTCTTTATTAAAATTAAGTTCTTTGTTATCCATTTCACATTCCTCCAAACATAAAATTACATATAATTATAATCCTGACCAATTCCAAAGTCAATATAACACCACTTTAAATATTATTTCTTAGATATAGTGTGTATTGAAACTCCAAATGAATTTTCAATAGCTTCACTTATATTTTCATTATACGTTGGGTGCGGCCTTATTACTGCTGACAAATTTTCATAAGTTAACTTATTAATTATAGCTGTTGTAAATTCACTGATCATATCTGTAGCATTAGCACACATCATTTGAGCTCCAAGTAAAACTTTGCTATCATGATCAAAAACAGTTTTTACAAAACCTCTTTCCTGTGATGAAATCATAGAGCGCCCGTTTGAAAGAGTGGAAAATTTTCCACACTTTACATTCACTTCACTACCTTTAGCTTCTTCTTGTGTAATTCCAACCGAAGATATCTCAGGGGATGTATAAATACAAGAAGGTACCATATTAAGATCAAACTGAGGTTTTTTACCATTCATCATAAGCACTGCATTTATCCCTTGTGCAGATGCTGCATGCGCTAGCTGTATTCCTCCAGCAATTACATCTCCTACAGCATATATACCTTTAACACTTGTTTCAAACTTATTATTAACGACAATTGCGTTTTTCTGCATTTCAACACTAAAGTTTTCTGCAAAAAGTGAATCTATATTTGCTTTTCTACCGATAGCAACCAATACTACCTGTGCATTTACCGTGCAATCTTTTTCTTTGTGGTTATACTGTATGCTAAGAGTTTCTTCTTTAACAATCTTCTCTACTCTTGCAGATGTGTTTATTATTATACCACGTTTTTTTAAGATCATAGTTAAATTTTGAGAAATTTCTTTATCCATAGTGGGTAAAATTCTGTCCATTGCCTCGATTATCGTCACTTCACATCCGAGTGCATTATATATAGTAGCAAACTCTACCCCTATTACTCCCCCACCTATTATTGTTAAAGACTTTGGCAAGGTCTCATTCATTTCTAAAAGTTCATCACTTGTTATTACACCCTTCAGATCTATTCCAGGTATTAAGGGTCTTATTGGTTTAGAACCAGTTGCTATTAAAATTTTATCAGTATTTATTTCTATATTTTCTGTTTCTTGCCAAATTTCTATTCTGTTAGCTGATAAAATTTTAGCTGTACCTCTAAAAAGGCTTATTCCCCTGGATTTAAATAACCCTTCTATTCCTAAGCGTAACCTACCTACCACTTCATCTTTTCTCTCATGGATTTTCTTTATGTCAAATGTAACTCTATCTACGTTTATACCTATATTTTCACAATTTTTAAGTTCATTTAAAAGTTCTGTAGAATGAATCAACGTTTTTGTCGGTATACATCCCCTATTAAGGCACGTTCCGCCAACATTATCCTTTTCAATAACTGCAACGTTCATTCCAAGATCTGCAGCTTTTATTGCTGCAGTATATCCTCCTGGTCCTGCTCCAATAACCACTAAATCAAATTTGCTATCCATAAAAGCACCTCTATTCTAAGTTTTCACATATTAGTCTATTAATATCACATAACATTTGCTTTGATATTTCATCTTCTACTCTTATTTCATTAAGTCTATTGCAAAGATCACAAGAACCAAAAAAGCAACCTTTTAAAACACATTGCACCTGTTCTATTAAATGTTCATTCATTGCGTCAGAATAAATAAGTATATCTTTAATAAACCCACCAGATAAGTTAACTTGAATTTGTATATCTCCCCAAGAAAATCTCTTTGCTAGTTCATACTCAGATTTTATTTTCTTTCCAAATATAAAATCCTGTGACGAAAACTCATCTTTAAACTCTTTGATTTTACTTACGTCGATTTTCTCATAACTTATTTTGTGAGGGTCACTTTTATATACTTCTTTAAAAGCTTCAATCAATTTAATTTTTAATTCATCAACTGTTATGCCGGGGTTATAGGAAGTAAGATTAGTAACCCTTGATTTAACTGAAGCCACTCCCTTAGATTTTAGTTTATCGGAAGATACATTAAGATATTTAGATAAATCGTTCATGTTTACATTCACAAGCAACGTTCCATGATGATAATTAAACCCATTCGAACTAAAAAAAGCATTACCCGAAAACTTTTTGCCGTCAATAGTAATGTCATTTCTACCGGACTTCTCAGCATTTATTGAAAGCTTTCTCACGGCTCTTAAGATTACTTCCAATTGCTTTTCTAAATTATAATTCTCCTGCCTTACTAAAAAGGTAAAATTAAGGTTACCTAAATCGTGATACACAGCGCCTCCACCCGATAAACGCCTAACAAGATACCCATTATCTCTCTTTAAATCCTCAACCTTGCATTCCTTAAAAGCATTTTGATTTTTGCCGATTACAACCGTATTTTTATTTTGCCATAGATATAAAATACATTCATCTTCTTTTACTGAAAAAAGTAAATACTTTTCTAAGGCTAAGTTCTCATAAGGTATGTACTGATTGCTAATTATATATCTTAAACTATTTATCATGTGGTATCTCCTGTAGTAAAAAATAAACTAAAAGAGGTGAAAACCTGGGTTTTCACCTTCTTTTTTCTCAAATGTTACTCAAAAATATATCTAAGTTTTGGATTTCTTGCTGCACCAAGTTCATCAAGTCTCCCAACAGGAGTATTAACAGGTGCATCGTGTAGTTTTTGAGCATCAGTTAATGCAGTTTGATATATTTGTTTAAATATATCAACAGCTTGATCTAGTGTTTCCTTAGATTCTGTTTCAGTGGGTTCAATCATTAATGCTTCATGAACAATTAAGGGGAAATACATTGTAGGTGGGTGCATTCCATTATCAAGAAGTGCCTTTGCTACATCCATGGCAGAAACACCGTGTTCCTTATGTAGTTTTTCAAGACTCATAACAAATTCATGCATACACAAACCATCAAATGCCATATCATATTCATCACTTAACATCTTTTTCATATAATTTGCATTAAGCACCGCATTTAAAGCTGCTTTTTTAATGCCTTCTGAGCCAAGCATTAAAATATATGTTAAGGCTCTAACTACAACTAAGAAATTCCCATAAAATGATTTAATCATTCCAATAGAACTCTCAGGCTTTTTAAATGTTAACTTATCGTTTTTCCTAGTGATTAAATACCCTGGTAAAAATTGCTCTAAAAAAGACTTACAACCAACCGGTCCACTGCCGGGTCCTCCCCCGCCATGAGGTGTAGAAAAAGTTTTGTGAAGGTTAAGATGCACAATATCAAAGCCCATATCTCCAGGCCTAACGTGACCCATAATTGCATTTAAGTTTGCACCATCATAATATACAAGGCCACCGGCATTATGTATAATCTCAGTGATTTTAAGGATATCTTTTTCAAAAAGTCCTACTGTATTAGGGTTAGTTAACATTAATCCTGCTGTATCTTCACCCACAACTTCCTTTAATCTTTCAATATCTACACATCCATCGTCACCTGATTTTACACTAACCACTTCAAATCCTGCCATAGTAGCACTTGCAGGGTTAGTTCCGTGTGCTGAATCGGGAACTATTATCTTAGTTCTTTTTAGGTCTTTTCTTGACTTGTGATAAGCTTTAATAAGTAATAGCCCCGTAAATTCACCATGAGCTCCAGCCGCTGGTTGAAATGTCATATTATCCATACCAGTAATCTCGCATAAATATTGGTTAGCAAGATCTAAAACCTTCATGCATCCTTGCACTGTATCTTCTTCTTGAAGTGGATGTATATTAGTAAACCCAGGTAAAGCAGCCATTTCTTCATTGACGCGTGGATTATATTTCATAGTACATGAACCTAAAGGGTAAAATCCACAGTTGACACCATGAACTTTTTTTACAAGTTCAGTATAATGGCGTCCAATATCTATCTCAGCAAGTTGAGGTAATTTTAGTTCTTTTTTTCTGATAACTTGATCATCTAGTTCTACTTTTGGTACATCAAGTGAAGGAAGTAAAGATAAAGCCCTTCCATCTTTGCTCTTTTCAAATATCAAGCTCATTTTTTCATTACCTCCCTAACTATTGATACCATATCATCTATTTGCCTTTTTGAATTCATTTCTGTTGCGCACCATAAAATACCGTTTTTAACTGGATACCCTCCAAGTATATTATGTTTTTTTAGCTTCTCTAGCAAAACATCAGGATCTATTATACACTCTGTAATAAACTCATTAAAAAATCCACCTTGGTATTTTAGTTTAATACCCTCAATTTTGCAAAGTTCATCAGCTAAATATTTAGCTTTAGAGATACATTGAGTTGCAACTTCTTTCATACCATCAGGACCCATTGCCGCCATATAAACAGCAGCAGTAAGAGCACACAAAGCTTGATTAGAACAAATATTTGAGATGGCTTTTTCTCGTCTTATATGCTGCTCTCTTGCTTGAAGTGTTAATACGAAGGCACGTTTTCCATTTTTATCAACAGTTTCTCCCACGATTCTTCCTGGTAATTTTCTAAGCATATCTTTAGTAGAGGCCATAAACCCAAGATACGGTCCACCAAAGCTAAGCGACATTCCAAGAGGTTGCCCTTCACCAACAGCTATATCTGCACCGCACTCAAAAGGTGTCTTCATTATTGCTAATGCAATGGGGTTGCATCCCATTATAAGTTTTGCACCTTTGTTGTGAGTTAGTTGTGCCACACTTGTAGCATCTTCAAATAAGCCATTAAAATTGGGTTGCTGAATGTATACACATGAAACAGAATCATCAAGTAAGCTAGCTAGCAAATCTATATCTGTTTTGCCGTCTTTCTCTTTAATAACTATTAATTCTGTATCATTTCCTTCACAATATGTAGCTATAGTTTGCATCACATGGGGATGTATTGCCGAAGATACCAAAGCTTTTTTTCTTTTTCTTTCATTACACATAGCCACAGCTTCTGCAGCAGCAGTTGCACCATCATACACAGAAGCATTTGATACATCCATCCCTGTTAATTCACATATCATTGTCTGATATTCAAAAATGGATTGTAATATTCCTTGACTGATCTCTGCTTGATATGGAGTATAAGCAGTAAGAAATTCTTCTTTAGAAGCAACTGTTTTTACAATTGAAGGAATATAGTGATTATAAGCACCTGCTCCTCTAAATATACTTTTAAACACCTTATTTTCCCGAGATATTTCCTCTATTTTCTCTCTAACTTCAAGTTCTGATATCCCTTTGGGAATGTTAAGATCTTTTAATTTTACTTCGTGAGGTATACTTTCAAATAAATCTTCTTGAGAATTAAGGCCCAGGGTTAAAAGCATTTCTTTTTGTTCTTTCTCAGAAGATGGAATATATTGACCCAATATTATGCCTCCTCTTTTAAATACTTTTCATACTCGTCCGCACTTAATAACTCAGTTTTTTCCGAAATGTTCTTAACTTCTATAAGCCAAACACCATATGGATCGTCATTTATTCTTTCAGGAGAATCCATTAACTCTTCATTTATTGCACAAACCGTACCTGAAACAGGACTAAAAATATCTGATACTGCTTTTACCGACTCTACATCTCCAAAGCTAACTTCTTTAGTTACATCGTCGCCTTCTTCTGGAAGATTAACAAAAACTAATCCTCCGAGGGAATCTTGTGCATAATCAGTTAGCCCTATTCTTGCTTTATTGTCTTCCAAAAACTGAACCCATTCGTGCGATTTTGTGTACATACGATCGTTTAAAATACTCATTATAATATTCCTCCAAAAATCAAAATAATTAGTTAGACCTTTTATAAAACGGTAAATTTATAACCTTGGCATCAACCATGCGACCTCTTACATCAACTTGTAATTTCGTATCAAGTGATGTAAACTCTAGGTCTAATATAGCCATAGCTATCCCCTCACCTATAAACGGGCAATATGTTCCTGATGTTGTAAATCCTATTTCTTTATCATTTGCATACACTTTTTGATGTTCTCTTATGATTCCTCTTCCCGTAACTTTAAGGCCAACACGTTTTCTTTTTACTGGTAATTTGTATTCTATTCCTTTTTTACCTACAAAATCAGCCTTATCCATTTTCACCCCAAAATCAAGGCCTGTTTCAAGCGGACTTATAGTATCATCCATTTCGTGGCCATAAAGCGGCATAGCAGCTTCTAGTCTTAAGGTATCTCTAGCTCCAAGTCCACATGGAATCAAACCATATTCTTCGCCTGCTTTTAATAACATATCCCACATTTTGGGTGCATCTTCGTTTTTCATATATATCTCAAAACCATCTTCTCCAGTATATCCTGTTCTTGAAATCAAACAATCTATGGAAGATACCTTGGCTTTCTCTACAAAACTGTAGTAACCCTGTGGAATACTTTCTTGCTGCGCTAATTTTAACAATATCTTTTCAGAGTTAGGCCCTTGAATAGCTAATTGCGAAATATCATCTGATATATCCTTAAAGTTAACATCACCAAACAAGTATTTTTTTATATGCTCAACATCCTTGTGCCTATTACTTGCATTAACTACAACTAAAAACTTCTCATCATTAATCTTATAAACCAACAAGTCATCAACCACTCCGCCAGACTCATTACACATAGGACTATATCTAACTTTCCCGGGTTTCATGTTAGTAAAATCGTTGGTAAAAATATAGTTAATATTAGAAAGGGCATCCTTGCCTGACAATAGTACCTCTCCCATATGTGATACATCGAAAAGCCCTGCTTTTTGACGTACAGCCATATGTTCTTCAATAACACCTGACTTATACTGCACGGGAAGAATATACCCTGCAAAAGGAACCATTTTGCCATCGCTTTTTAAATGACGATCATAAAGTGCCGTTTTTAAATCCATATTATAACCTCTTTTGACATAATTTTGTAAAAACTAAAAATAAATTGTTGCTCGACTATTAACAGTATAAAGAATCAAATTTTTCGTGTCAATGAAATCTCTTTATCAACTTTTAAAAATATAAAGGCATTGCCAAATTTATATGCAATTTCCCCACCAAAATTGCTAAAAATCCATAAATAACATACCAAAAATATTAAATAAAAAAGGGAGCTGTGATAAAACACGGCATCCTTTCTTTTCCTGCTAAATTTTTAAATATCTAGCATATTCGTCAAGGCACATTGATAAAGACCTCATTTTTTTCGCATGTTTAACTCCAACAAATCTAAATGCAAAAGGATTTAAATTCTTACCTGTTTTATCTTCTTTTCCAGAAGGGTACCTTAAAACAAATCCATAATCAACGCAATTATTTGCTAACCATTTAAATTCATCGGACAAAATAAAGTCTTCTTTAGATTTATTTTTTGCTTTTATATCCACTAAAAAGCCGGTTTCATATTCACTTTTTCCGGGAGAAGGTACTATCTTTTCCGCTGCGGCTTCTGCTCTAACAGTGCTATATCCTTCATTTATTAACTTATTAACTTCCTGAGTGTATATTTTTTGGGTTTCATTTTTATTAATAAAACCACCCAAGATTTCTAAGTGGCATCCACTTTTTTCTGCTGATTTTACCATTAAATCTAAAGCACCAATAATCTTCTGATCGCATTTTATACCCATATAATCAGTTAAATTGGGGATATAATTATTAGCAAGCGGATATTTAACATTAACTACAAATAAATCTTTTTTATTAACTTCATCTAAATTAAAGCTATTTATGTATACTTTTTCTTTTGGAGATACATCTTTTTTTTCATTCATCGAAAGACAAACTCCCCCAGTTAAAATAAGCATTATAAAAACAGGCAATATTATCATTAAACATCTAACAGTATTTTTTCTACTCCATTTTCGGTAAACAGTTTCTTTTCTTGAGATATATTTACACAGAATCCCTAGTTTTCTTTTTTGGCATGCAAATAACGGTTCTGCAGATATATCTCTAAATCTTTTAACAGTTAGTGGCATATTTCTAAAACATTTTAAATAGTAATTCATTTAATAATATTTCCCTCCAAAAAACAACTATATATATTAAAGTTTACACCTTCTCAAAAATGAATACAATAATTAAGACGAATTTTCACAAAAAAATATACAGCTTATTTTTTGCAATTTTAGTGTATTATGCTATAATATAAAATATAGTGAAAAATTTATATAAATAATCAACATAGGAGTTGATCTTATTGCGTAGAACGAAAATCATCTGCACTCTTGGGCCGTCTACAGATGATGAAAATATATTAAAAGAATTAATACTAAATGGGATGGATGTTGCTCGTCTTAACATGTCCCATCAAGATCAAAAGTGCCAAAAAAAGCGTGCGGACTCTGTTAAAAAACTTCGCGAAGAGCTGGGGCTACCCATTGCACTTTTATTGGATACTAAAGGTCCTGAAATTCGAACAGGAAAAATAAAATCAGACTCAGTTAAACTTAAAAAAAATCAAGAATTTACTTTAACATCAAAAGATATTTTAGGAGATGAAACTAAAGTTAGTATAAGTTTTAAGGGTTTAATTAAAGATATTTCTCCTGGAATTAAAATACTCCTTGATGACGGTTTAATTGAACTTTTAGCTATCCAATGTACAAAGGATTCAATTATTTGCAAAGTGTTAAACAGTGGAATCCTTTCTTCAAACAAAAGTGTTAATGTTCCAGGAATAAAACTATCACTTCCATTTATAAGTGAAAAAGATTTTGATGATTTAAAGTTTGCTGTAAAAGAAAATTTCGATTTTATTGCTGCTTCATTTACACGAAGTGCAGAGGATATAATTCTCTTAAGAAAAAAACTAAATGACATTGGCGGATCTTATATTAAAATAATTGCTAAAATAGAAAACTGCGACGGTATAAAAAATATAGACGAAATAATACGAGTTTCAGATGGAATAATGGTTGCAAGAGGCGACTTAGGCGTTGAGGTCCCTCTTGAGGAGATACCTGTAATTCAAAAAAAACTTATAAGAAAAGCATGCGATGCTGGTAAGCATGTAATAACTGCTACCCAAATGCTTGATTCAATGATAAAAAATCCTCGTCCTACTAGGGCTGAATCAACCGACGTGGCTAATGCTATATATGATGGTACTAGTGCAATTATGCTTTCGGGGGAAACTGCTGCTGGTATGTATCCTGTTAATGCTTTAAAAATTATGTCTATAATTGCCTCTCGGGCTGAGTCCGATATTGACTATAAAAAAAGGTTTTTTAAAATCAGCCCCAATAAACCTACTATAACTTCTGCAATATCTCATGCTACTTGTACTACGGCACTTGATCTTGGAGCTGTGGCAATACTTACCGTCACAAAATCCGGGCGTACTGCGGGTATAGTTTCAAAATATAGGCCTAT
The DNA here is from genome assembly GCA_948933715.1 of uncultured Eubacteriales bacterium. GTDB lineage: Bacteria > Bacillota > Clostridia > Oscillospirales > Acutalibacteraceae > CAG-557. The sequence continues at coordinate 12,202 of CAQZPH010000019.1, forward strand.
TTGCCCTATAATTGCTGGCACTTCAGACAAAACAGTTATGCGGCAAATGAATTTACTTTGGGGTGTTATCCCACTATTTATGGAAGAAGAAGTCTCTAGTACTAATGAACTTTTCAATCACATTGTAAACGTTACTTATAAAAATAATTATATAAAAGATGGTGACTTAGTAGTCATTACTGCTGGAGTACCCCTTGGTGAAACCGGCTCTACAAATCTATTAAAAGTCCATTTAGTCGGAAATATATTAGTGTCAGGATGTGGGATAACTAATTTATCTGTTAAAGGTAATTTATGTGTATGCCAAAATGAAAAAGAAGCCTTTAAAAAATTCAAACCAGGTGACATATTAGTAGTTCCGGAAACATCAAATAACATATTAGATATAATTAAAGAAGCCTCGGCTATAATAACTGAATCGCCAGGGGAAACTTCTCACGCTGCCATGTTTGGGCTTGCATTTGATAAACCAGTAATTACTGGTGCGAAAGAGGCTACAAAGCTTTTAAAGGACAATCAATCTGTAACTGTAGATGCTAAGCGTGGTATAGTTTTTAATACAACTTCTAACAATAATTAAACTAAAATAAAAATAAAGGCGATAACTATTTAATAAATAGTTATCGCCTTTTTGGTATCAAAAAGGTAATTTATTTTGTTTTTTTACTACTTTTTTTACTTTTGCCTGTATCTTTTTTAGCTGCATCGGCTTTTGAAGCACCATCACACGTTAAAGTAACTTCTACTTCTACAGGAGCTTCATCTTCTATAAAGTCTTCAAATTCAGATAGGTTAACTTCATTATTAACTTCACTTAATTTTTCTTGTAATTTTTTTATTTCTTTTTGAGAAATATCAATAGAATCACAAAGTTTTTGCATATCATGATTTGGAACGTCTCTTAACTCATTATAATAATGTTTACCAAGAGTAATATAAGATTTTATAATTGAATTTGATTCTTTTTTTATAAGTTTTTTAATTCTCGTTACTTTATTAAATTTTCTATTTTGTTCTACAACAAAGTCTACAGCACAAGATACAGTTTCACCTAAACCTTTTAAGATTTCCATTTTTTATTCCCCCATATGTCATTTTAAATTTATAATAACTCAAAAAATATTAAAACTCAATAATAAATTTTTATTTTTTATAAAAATTATTGAACTTAATAAAATTCCTTTTAAGAATATACGCATAAAATAATATTACTAAACTTAAAAAGATATTACTCCAAAATAATAAAATTAATATAATTCTTATGAAAAAGTCTCTAAAAAATAATTCCGTTTGGTTTTTTAGAATTCTTTTATCTAAGTGTCCAGAAGCAAGATTCACAAGCGCCATTGCCCTATTAAAGGATTCGGGAATACCTTTTAATAAAGGAATCGATAAAGCTACGCATAAAACTATGCTTGCTAATATAATAAATGTATTTCTATATCTATTTTTAGAGAAAATAAGACTACTACAAATAAACTTTTGAAACGAAATCTTTTTTTTGACAGGTTTATTAATATTTGTTCGACTAAACTCTATATTCTGAAGTTTCTTGCCACATTTATAACAATATTTAGCTTTATTGTTATTTCTAGCATTACAACTTGAGCAATACATAATTTTCCTCCAATTAGGTCTGTCTTTTAAAAATTTATGCGTTATTTTTTATTTTCATACTTATAATAAACTCAAAATTAAATTAAATCAATATATTATATTTCACAATTACCTGAAAATTAATTATATAAATTTACTTATTATGTTTCCTTTTGAATCACATTTTATTATTAATGTTTCTTCATAATCTGAAATAGAGCAGCCAGAAATATATCTTAATTTTATTTCGCCACATGCTCCTCCATACGTACGAGTCTCATTAACAGTTCGAATATTTATGTTGATTTTTCCGTAATTTTCTTTATATGAAGTACTCAAACACTGAACTTCATTTGTGCTTATATTATACCTAAAATTAGCCCTAATTATCACATTTGCTAAGGCCCCATCGCTGTCTTTATAAGTTATATTAACTACACGGGTAATATATTTATATTTATCATCCGTATTGCCACTTAAATCATTTGTATACTCTTCATTTGATTCTACTATACATCTTTGTAACCCTTTTTTTAATTTTTTATCTCCCTGTGAAACCTGAGACACCTTGGTTTCATTTGCAGCATCATTATCTATAGATTTAATATTAAATTTTAAGGCTCCATTTTCTGAACACATTATATCAACATGGAACTCATCAGCATTTTCCCATTTTGATTGAGGATTTTTTCTATTATACATATAATTTTTCTGAGAAGCTATACATTGTTTTGGTGCTATATAAGTCTCTTCACTTGATGAAACTTTCCAACATTTCTCATTATACCCTGGGAAAACTTTAACCTTATCATTTTTTAAGCTGACGCTTTTATTATCATACTGAAAATAAATATTTAATATGTTCCCTGATATATATGTTTTGCTTCCCTTGATGAAAAAACTATTATTTATTTCAACTTTCCTTATATATTCAGTTCGTCCCTCGTTGGTTCTAATTTCTAAAGGATCATCCACATTAATAATGCAATTGCAATCTGTCATAGATCCAGGAATAACCTTTTTTACTTTATTAACCTTGGTGCAAGCACTACTGCACTCAGAAATATCATCTTTTGCAAATGCTACGCTTGTCGGCAAAACATTTACAAAGAGCCCTAAACCGATCAATAGTGTTAACCATCTTCTCATAAGTTCACTCCTCATTTACATTACTTTTCTTTTTAATTAACGTCTAAATAAAACTTGTACAATACACCCGCAACTGATTTTTGCGCATTTTTAATTGAATTAGCAGCCACAGTTTCTCTTGGCAGCGTTTTTTTATAAAGTGCATAAAAGTTATCATTGGCTAAAAATGCACAAGCTTTTGCAATATTTTCAATGGTGTTGTTTTTATAATATCTAAACTCACTTTTTAAAAGAGAAGATACTACCCTTGATTGAATATCTTTACATTTATTCTCAAAACTTACATGGAATGAAACATTATAAGTTGTATCTATAAAACTTTGGTTATTAGTATGCACAGGTGTGTTTAAGTCTTCTAAAAAGTGTAATGACCTTCCTAATTCTTCAAATGCATCTTCCCTGCGGTCATTATTAAATAAGTTTATGGCGTTCTGATAATGGTTTTTGCACCTTGCAAGGGCTGAATCATCTTCATCCATAAAATTCTTTTCTGTTGCTGGATTATAAAAATGATATTTAAAAGCACCTGCTGTTTCATCTTCATCCGGTTTCGTACAATATTTTAAAATCTGTTCTCTATCTTTATCTGAGTAAAATTCTTTATATTTTTCACCCAGTACA
>CAQZPH010000020.1 GCA_948933715.1 uncultured Eubacteriales bacterium
ATACTTATTTTAGGGTATACTCCTGCAGATATGGCATATGAACTCTCGAAATTTAATATTTCTCAGGCAGTATTTTCTGAAAATTATGCAAGGCAGTTATCTGAATTTGCAAAGAAAAACAATGTAAATATTAAAATACATTTAAAAGTTGACACTGGTATGAGCAGGATTGGTTTTATTTTTAAAGATAAACAGCAAGACCAAAGTACTATTGAGAAACTTGTAGAGGTATGCCATTTTGATAATCTTATTACAGAAGGAATCTTTACACATTTTTCCGTTGCAGATGAAGATGGCAAAAGCATAGAAACAACTAAAAAACAGTTTGAATCGTTCAATTATATATGTGAAAAATTAAAAGATAATAACATAAATATAAAAATTCGGCATTGCAGCAACAGTGGAGGTATTTTAAATTATCCACAAACTAATCTTGATATGGTAAGGGCGGGGATAATACTCTATGGATTATTTCCATCTGACTATACTAGAGGCAAATTAGATCTAATTCCAGCAATGAGCCTAAAAACTGTAGTGTCACAAGTAAAGACCGTTCCCAAAGGAACAGCAGTTGGATATGGGGGAACCTATATTACACCTCATGAAACTAAAATTGCTACCGTCCCAATAGGCTATGCAGATGGGTATTTAAGAGCTTTATCGGGAAAAGCCGAAATGTTAGTAAATGGAAAAAGAGCATCCGTTATAGGAAGAATTTGCATGGATCAATTGATGCTTGATATTACCGGGATTGATAATGTTAAAGAAAATACAATTGTAACAGTATTTGGTAAAGAAAAAGACGAAGAGATAAGAATAGAAGATTTAGCAAATATAATTGGAACCATAAATTATGAACTTTTATGTTTACTAAGCAAAAGAATTCCAAGAATATATACACAGGATGGAAAACGAATAGGGCAATTAAACTATATATGCCCAACGGATTGTTTTTGTTAGGCAATGTAATTTGACTGTAGAAGTTTCAATATAAAAAAGCTCCACGTTTTTTGTGGAGCTTTTTTAAAATTATTAATTTGGGCAGTGACAAGTTCCATGTTCATCATCACAACAAGGAATATTCCCAACAAGTGGAGCGGGATCAATCCCTTGACGAGTGTAATAATCAGCAATAGCAGATTTTATTGCTTGCTCTGCTAAAACAGAACAATGCACCTTCACTGGAGGTAACCCATCAAGAGCATCCATAACGGCTTTATTTGTGAGATTTAAGGCATCTTTTATAGATTTACCTTTTATAAGTTCGGTAGCCATAGAACTCGTAGCAATTGCAGCTCCACAACCAAATGTTTTAAACTTTACATCGGTTATGATATCATTATCAATTTTAATATACATTTTCATAATATCGCCGCACTTAGGGTTACCAACTTGCCCTACCCCGTCAGCATCGATAATTTCGCCAACATTTCTAGGGTTAGCAAAATGATCCATTACCTTTTCACTATATATCATTTATGAAATTACTCCTTTCTTACTTATTTATTTTCCCATATTGGAGACATGCTTCTTAATCTATCAATAATTGGAGGTAATACCTCTAAAATATAATCAATGTCTTTATCTGTATTTTCATCACTAAGAGAAATACGCAAAGAACCATGTGCAACTTCGTGTGATAAACCAATAGCCAGCAAAACATGACTTGGATCAAGAGAACCCGAAGTGCAAGCAGAACCTGATGATGCATAAACACCTTTCGCGCTAAGAAGTAGCAAGAGCCCCTCGCCTTCAATTCCCTCAAAACACATATTTACGTTATCTGGCAATCTTTTTGTTGGATGACCATTTAGCCTTGAACATTTAATAGTTAAAAGATTATTTATTAATTTATCACGCATTGCGATAAGTTTTTTATTGCGCTCCTCCATGTTATCGCAAGCATCTTTAAGAGCAACGCTTAGCCCAATAATGCCAGCAACATTTTCAGTCCCGGCTCGACGATTTTTTTCCTGTGCACCACCTTCGATTAATGGTTCAATGGAAATGCCATTTTTTATATACAATGCACCTACACCCTTAGGGCCATGGAACTTATGTGCAGATAAGGATAAAAGGTCAATATTTTGTTTATATACATTAATCTCTACTTTACCGGCAGCTTGAACTGCATCTGTATGAAATAAAACGTTATGCTTACGGCAAATTTCACCGATTTCTTTTATAGGTTGAATGGTACCGATTTCATTATTTGCATACATAATAGTAACTAAAGCGGTTTTTTCAGTTATAGCGCTTTCTAGTTCATCCAGTCTTACAATTCCATCTTCATGAACCTCAAGATAAGTTACAGAAAATCCTTCGTTTTCAAGTGCTTTAACTGTATGTAGTACTGCGTGATGCTCAAAAACAGTAGTTATAATGTGATTTTTACCTTTTTTAAGCATCTTGTGAGCAATTCCTTTAATAGCCCAATTATTAGATTCGCTTCCGCAAGAAGTGAAGAAAATTTCAGATGCTTTAGCGCCTAAGCAAGATGCTACAGTTTCTCTTGCATCGTTAAGAGCTTTATTTGCAGTTTGTCCCAAAGGATATATACTTGATGGATTGCCAAAGTTTTGCTCAAAAAAAGGTAGCATAGCATTTAAAGCTTCTTTTGATACAGATGTTGTAGCAGCATTATCTACATATATAAAATTCTCCATTAGATTCCCCTTCATTAAAAGTATATTTATATTAAGATTATTATACGACCCGTACTTTCTTTATGCAATAAACTAAAGATTTGATGTTTTTAGTTTTGTTGCAGCAGCCACGGCCAATTGATCACACCGTTCGTTTTCAGGATGGCCAGCATGACCTTTAATCCAAACGACTTTGAGGTTATGTTTTTCAATGAGTAACAATAATTCTTCCCATAAGTCAGAGTTTAAAGCAAGAGAATTGTTACTTTTTTTCCATCCTTTTTGTTGCCAAGATTTAGCCCAACCTTTTGATATTGCATCACATACGTATTTTGAATCGCTACATAATGTAACTTCGCAAGGTTCTTTTAACAAATTTAAAGCTTCAATAACAGCACAAAGTTCCATTCTATTGTTGGTTGTATGTAAGTTTCCTCCTGAAATTTCCTTTTCATGGCCATTATATCTTAAAATAGCCCCCCAGCCGCCAGGACCAGGATTACCTTGACATGCACCATCTGTGAATATTTCAACTTTTTTCAAGTTTTTTGCACGTTTTTTACATATCGGCTTAAAGTATTTGAATATATGTAAAAACGCACTTACACCTCACTTTATGAAATTAAATTTGCTATAGACTGCAATTATATTATATCAAAATTGAAAGATTGTATCAATATATTATGACAGTTTTTATAATATGGTCTCTGAAATTTTTATTAGCACTGGTTTTAAATGCCACTAATAGTCCAATAATTATATAACAATATAAAAAATGATTTATCATTGACATCGGTACGAACAAAATGTTAAACTTATATTAAAGTTTGTGTTCGGTTTTTATTTAGATTTAGGTAAATATTGTTTAATATTTACTTTTTGTTGCGTTTTATTATAGAGTTGCTAATAGATATTAAGTTATTATAAAAATCTTCGGCACCGTTTGCGAAGAAAAATTAATGTATAGTGGAGGTAAAATTTTTAATGGAAGAAATAAAAAATAATAAAGATAAATTAAATGAAGGAAGGCCTTTGTTTGATTCTTTAGTAAAAAAAGGTTCAACCCAGAACGATAATAAGCAATTAAAACCAGATTTTTCAAGCGAAAAAAGAAATTTTAATAAAACAAATAATAAAGAAAACCAAAATAGTAAAAATGCAAAAAATAATTCAAATGGGAAAAAAAGCATTTTTACAAACAATAGAAAAAAAGTTAACCATAATAAAAATAATGAGGAGAACACGAACAACAATCCAAATAAAAAACAAAACTTTAATAAAAATGCAATAAAGTCTAAAAAGGACAATATAAATAATAAATCAAAAAAAAGAGTTAAAAAGCCATCTATTAAGGTAGCTTTTTTAGGTGGACTTAATGAAATTGGTAAGAATGTGACCCTTTTTGAATGCGAAGACGATATGTTTTTGTTAGATTGCGGAATGACTTTTCCTGATGGAGAAATGTTAGGTGTAGACCTTGTTATACCAGATTTTTCATATATAGAAAAAAATGTAAACAAGATAAAGGGAATTGTCTTAACTCATGGGCATGAGGACCATATTGGAGCACTTCCATATCTTCTAAAAAAAGTAAATATTCCGATCTATGGGGCCCCATTAACAATAGGTTTAGTTGGGGGAAAACTAAAAGAACACAACTTATTTAACAAAGCTAAGTTAAACATTATAAAACAAGGTCAAAAAGTAAAACTTGGATGCATGGAAATAGAGTTTATTCATGTAAATCATTCTATACCAGATTCAGTTGGCATTGCAATACATTCACCGGCCGGAACTTTGGTTCATACAGGTGACTTTAAAATAGATTGCACGCCTATTCAAGGAGACATGATTGACCTTGGAAGATTTGCTCAACTTGGATCCCAGGGTGTTTTAGCTTTGTTTGCAGATTCAACTAATGCTGAAAGGCCAGGATATACTATTACTGAACAAAAGGTAGTAGAATCTTTTGACCACCTATTTAAACAAGCTGAAAATAATAGAATTATTATTGCTTCATTTGCATCAAATATAGGAAGAATACAGCAGATTATAAACTGCGCAGTTAAATATGACCGAAAAGTAGCTTTTTCTGGGCGAAGCATGATAAACTATATGGCTATAGCAGGAGAACTTGGTTTTCTTGATATCCCTGAAGGAGTCATAATAGATATAGATTTATTAAATAAATATCCAAAAGAGAAAGTAGTACTTTTAACAACGGGAAGCCAAGGGGAACCAATGTCAGCATTGACTCGAATGGCATATGCTGATCATAGAAAAGTTGCAGTTGGTCCCGATGACTTTATTATAATTTCTGCGAATCCCATACCAGGAAATGAGAAAATGGTTGGTGCTGTTGTAAATGAACTTTTAAAAAAGGGATGCACAGTTGTTTATGAATCTATGTATGATGTTCATGTGTCGGGGCATGCATGCCAAGAGGAATTAAAAATTATGCAAGGTATTGTAAAACCCCAATATTTTATACCAGTGCATGGTGAGCAAAAGCATCTTCGTTATAATGCAAAAATAGCAAAAGATTTAGGAATGAAAGAATCTAACGTCTTTATAGGGGATATAGGCGATTTAATTGAAATTAATGAGGATTATATAAAGTATCTTGGGAAGGTACCAGCGGGTAGAATTTTAGTGGATGGTCTTGGTGTTGGTGATGTTGGAAGTATTGTTTTAAGAGATAGAAAACATTTAGCTCAAGATGGATTAATAGTTGTTGTTTGTACAATGGATTTTTCAAACGGATATGTAGTTTCAGGTCCCGATATTGTTTCAAGAGGCTTTGTGTATGTAAGAGAATCAGAACCGTTAATGGATAAAGCCAAAAATAGAGTAGTAAAGATTTTAGAATCTTGCAACGATGAAGGAATACATGAATGGGGAATAATGAAAACTAAGATTAAAGATGATTTATCTAAGTTTTTCTATGAGCAAACTAAGAGAAGTCCTATGATATTACCTATAATTATGGAGATTTAGAAGTTTCATAATTATTTTTGGGGGTGCTTTTTTGAGAAGAAAAGTTTGGATTGTAACTCCTTTGATTTTTATTATGAATTTGTTGATACTATGCATGGCAATAGTTAGTTATTTTTTAAATAGATATATCTTTTTTATAGAATTAGCTTTGTTTTTTATAAGCGTTATTGTATCTTTTTTAAACTATTCAAAATTTAGAGCTTACATCAGCAAAATGATAATTGATACAGTTGAATTTGAGTCAAACAGTGAAATGCTTTTAGGATCAAGCCCGTTTCCGGCACTGATTGTTGGAACTAATGACGATATCATTTTTGCCAATGGATTGTTTAAATCCACAGTAACCAATGGGTCTGAATGTATAGGAGAATCTGTAGAAAAATTTCTTTCAGGAAAAACGGTAAGCTATATTTTAAAGCATAGGGGAATAGATGTATCATATGCCGGTAAAAGATATACCGTTTACGGTGTAGATTCGTCTAGTGTGAAGGTTATTTATTTTATAGAAGACACTTATTACAAAGAAACGACATTTGAGTATCTAGAAAGTAGACCAACAGTAGCACTTATTGTTTTTGACAATAAAGAAGAAATTTTGCGAGACATAGAAGTTGAACAAAGCAGTCAAGTTATTGCGAAAGTGGAACAACAACTACAGAACTGGGCTAAAAATGCAAAAGGTATATTTAGAAAATTAAATGATGATCTTTATATGATGATAGTTGAAGAGCGTTATGTAAAGAACTTTATTAGTGAAAAGTTTAGTATACTTGAATCTATAAGGAACATTACAATTGATGGCAATAAATTTGCAACGTTATCAATTGGCATAGGAAGAGAAGCTTCATGCCTTAAAGAGAGTGAACTTTGGGCCAAAAAAGCACTTCATATGGCGCTTGGTAGGGGTGGAGATCAAGCTGTCGTGAAACAAAAAGAAACTTATTCTTTTTTTGGAGGAATATCTAAAGGAACTGAAAAATTAGATAAAGTAAGAACCAGAGTAATTGCTAATACATTAATTGAGCATATACGTGCAAGCGATAAAGTTCTTATTATGGGGCACAAATATTCAGACCTTGATAGTTTCGGTTCTTGTATTGGAATGTGGAGTGCCGTTGCTAAAAGTCAGAAAAAACCAGCTTATATAGTTTTAGATAAAAATTTAACTTTAGCAGGTGCTCACCTTCAAAACATTCAGGAATTAGTAAATGCCAAAATGATTATAAATGCTGAGGACGCAATAAATATTATAACAGATAAAACTTTACTCATTATTGTGGATACGCATTCACCAAATTTTGTTGAGGATACTACAGTTTATCAAAAATGTAAGCGTATCGTTGTAATCGATCATCACAGAATGATGGTTAACCACATTGATGACGCTTTAGTGTTTTATCATGAACCGTCGGCCTCATCTTCTTCAGAAATGGTTACAGAGCTAATACAGTACTTCGGGGAGAACTTTTTAAGCCCATTTGAAGCAGAAGTACTTCTTGCTGGTATTATGCTTGACACTAAAAACTTTGTTTTAAAAACAGGAGTTCGAACTTTTGAAGCAGCAGCATTTTTAAGAGGAAAAGGCGCTAATACAGTTACTGTAAAGAAGCTTTTTTCAAACACCATAAAAACTTATAAAGAAAAATATCAACTAGTTGCATCCGCTGAGATTTTTAATAATTGCGCAATATCAGTATCGCAAAAAGAAATACCCAATATAAGGCTTGCATCAGCTCAGGCAGCAGATGAGCTTCTTGATATACAGGATGTGAGAGCCTCTTTTGTTATATATTGTGACAAAGATACAGTTAATGTATCGGCAAGGTCTCTTGGGGATGTAAATGTGCAGCTATTAATGGAGAAATTAGGAGGTGGTGGGCATCAGACTATGGCTGGAGCACAACTTGTAAATACTAGTGTTACTCAAGTTAGAGAAAAAATAATTGAAATGATAACTTACATGAAATGATAGAAGAATTCTACGGGGGCAGTAAAAATGAAGGTAATATTGTTAAGCGATCTAAAAGGTAGTGGAAAAAAGGATGATTTAATAGAGGTATCAGATGGATATGCAAGAAACTATTTGTTACCTAAAAAGCTAGCAAGAGAAGCGACATCCCAAGCACTTAATGAATTAAATAATGCTAAAGAATCAATAAAACATAGAATAGATGAAGAAATAAAAAAGGCTAAAGAAGATGCTAGTAAAATAGAGGGTAAGTCAATAAAGCTTATGGTAAAGTCAGGCAATGAGGGAAGAATTTTTGGCTCAATTACAGCAAAAGAAATAGCTGAAGAGATAGAAAAAACTTATAATATATTGGTGGATAAAAGAAAAATTGCTTTGAAAAACGATATTAAAGCTTTGGGGTCTTATGAATGCAATATAAAATTATATAATGGTGTTAATGCCAAAATGACTATTATGGTAACTGAGGGATAAAGATGGATGAGATAAAAGTTACATCAGGATATGATGGTTTAAAATTACCTTTTAATGCAGAAGCTGAGCAATCTGTTTTAGGAGCAATATTACTTGATTCTCAATGTATTGATAGGATAGCAGAAATTTTACCTAAGGCTGACTATTTTTATCTAGCGAACCATAAGCTTATTTATTCTACAATGATGGATATGTTTACCCTTGGGCAACCGATAGATTTTGTTACAGTACTTAACCAACTAAAAAAAGATGATACTTTCGATGAAAACGATGCAAAAACATATTTACTTCAACTTGCCCAAATAGTTCCATCTATAAAAAATGTTCATACATACGCATATATTATAAGAGATAATTATGATGTACGAACGTTGATAACTGCAGCAAGGGATATAATAGAGGATGCGTCTAGTGGATCAAATGATGCTACCACTTTATTAGACGCTGCAGAACAAAAGATATTTGATATACGTCAAGGCAAAAGTATGCAGGGGCTACAAAAAATTGATGAAGCTATTATTGAAACATTTGATAGACTTGATGTTCTAAATTCTGATGATAATCAGCTTTATAGAGGTATCCCAACAGGAATAGGAACCTTAGATTCTACAATAACAGGGCTTAACCGATCAGATTTAATTTTGCTTGCAGCACGACCTGGTATGGGTAAAACAAGTTTTGCTTTAAATATAGCAAGACACGTGGCTGTAAAAGAAAAAAGAAGAGTTGCTTTTTTCTCTTTAGAAATGACAAAAGAGCAACTTACATCAAGATTATTGTCTACAGAATCTATGGTAAGTGGTATAAAATTGCGTACGGGGAAACTCATTGATGACGAATGGGTTAGGCTCATTGAGGCAGGGGATATATTATCTAAATCGGAGATATATTTTGACGACACCCCTGGAATTACTGTTCCTGAAGTAAAAGCCAAACTTAGACGCTTAAAAAATGTTGACCTTGTGGTTATAGATTATTTGCAATTGATGTCAACCGGTAGAAGAATAGACAATCGTGTCCAGGAAATATCAGAAATCACAAGAAACTTAAAAATTATGGCAAAAGAGATTAATGTTCCGGTGATTACTTTGTCACAATTATCTCGTGCAAGTGAACAAAGAAGTGGTCACAGACCCATGCTTTCAGATCTTCGCGATTCAGGTTCAATCGAACAGGATGCAGATATAGTATTGTTTCTTTATAGAAACGATTATTATAACGATAATGAATATACTGACTCTAGCGAGGATTTTGATAGGAACAGTGGTGAATGTATCATAGCAAAGAATCGTCATGGCGAGACTAGAACAGTGCCACTACACTGGCAGGGAGAATTTATGCGATTTACTGGCAAAGAGGTTAAACGTCATGAAGTATGATATTGCTGATATTAATAACAAAATTAATGATGCTATTTTAAAATATGATATGTTAGAAGATAAAAATACCATCGTTATAGGGGTGTCAGGAGGGGCTGACTCGATGACACTCCTTAAATTTTTTATAGAGCATTCAGAACACTATAATTTAAAGATAATTGTGGCGCATGTTAACCATTGTTTAAGAGGAAAAGAATCGGATAGAGATGAAAGCTTTGTTAGAGATTATTGTCTAGAAAACAATGTATCATTTGAATTGCTACGGGTTGATATAAAAAAAGAGTCTGAGCTTTTAGGTGAGAGTACAGAAGAGTGCGCAAGAAAAGTAAGATATCAATTTTTTAAAGAGTTAGCAAAAAAAAATAATGCACAGATAGCTACTGCGCATACACTGTCTGACAGTGTGGAGACTATGCTTATAAATTTAACAAGAGGAACGGGGCCCTCAGGGCTTTGTGGGATACCTCCTAAGAGGGGAAATATAATACGGCCATTAATTTTTTTGAAAAGAGCACAAACGCAATATTATTGTGAGGAACACAATATTTTATATGTTATGGATAGCACAAATTTAGAACGCGAATATACGAGAAACAAGTTGCGCATGGATGTCATTCCAGTGTTAAAGGAAATAAATCCAGAACTTGAAGAAACTGTTCTTAGAATGATGTCTATTTTAAAGTCTGATGAAAAATATTTAATGGATATTGCAAACAATATTTTAGCTGAGAGCAAAATAGGTTTTGGGGAATATAAGCTAAGTAAAATGGCGAAAGAACCTTTTTCTATACTCTCAAGGTGTATAAGATTATCAGTTTTTGAGTTTGTAAAATCTAATGTTTCGTCTTGGCATATAGAGCGGATAATAAACCTAATTGAAAATGGCAAGGGAGCCATTGTGTTACCTGGAAATATTAAAGTTGTAATATATAATAATATTTTAAAAGTAGAAAAAATAGAGAAGCCCCAAGAGAAAGAATACTTTGAAGTGCCGTTTAATAAAGGAGACACTTTTATAGAAAACTTGGGGAAACTCACAATAAATATAATAAGTAAAGAAGAATTTAATAAATTTAATAAAATTAACAATTTACTGTTTTTTTATGCACTAGATTATGCTACAATAAATAAGGATACTAATTTTAGAAATAGAAGACCCGGGGATACCTTTTGTAGAGCTGGTAGAAGGATAACAAAAACCATAAAAAAGTTATTTAATGAACTAAAGATCCCTCTAAAAAATCGAGACCGGATATTAATGCTAGCAAACAAAAATGAGATCTTATGGATAAATAATATTGGAGTATCTGAAAAAGCAAAGGTTACAGATAAAACCGAAAAAGTAGTACTTATTTATTTAGAGGAGAAAGAAAAATGTTAGATGACATCGAAAGAGTTTTGTTGACTCAAGAAGAAATAAAAGAAAAAGTTAAAGAATTAGGAGAAAAGATAAGTAAGGACTATAAAGGAAAAAATTTATTGTTAGTGAGTGTTTTAAAAGGATCAATTGTGTTTATGGCAGATATAATGCGATCGATTACTGAACATTGCAGAATCGATTTTATGGCTGTATCTAGCTATGGCTCAAGCACGAAAACAAGTGGAGTTGTAAAAATACTTAAAGATCTTGACATACCGCTTGAAGGGTATGATGTATTAATTATTGAGGATATATTAGATAGTGGAATGACGCTTGATTATATAAAGAAGTTATTAAAAGGAAGGAACCCAGCAAGTATAAAGATTTGTACTCTTCTTGACAAACCAGCAAGAAGAAAAGTAGATATTAAAGCAGATTATCTTGGTTTTAGTATTCCAGATGAATTTGTAGTAGGCTATGGGCTTGATTATGCTGAAAAATATAGAAACCTACCGTTTATAGGTGTTCTAAAACCACAAATATATAATTAACAACTAGTTGTTATAATAAAATCGGGTGTAATACACTTAAAGGGAGAGAATCATATTGGAAAATAAAAAAATGTTTAGAAATATGATGTTTTATATTGGAATACCAATATTAATAATTATATTTATACTAACTTTATTTGGTTCTAAAGCTCAAAAAACAGAACGTTATTCTGATATTGTAAAATATTTTAAAGATCAAAAGGTTACAGAGTATAATATGAATCTTGGAACCGGAGAGATGAATATAAAACTCGAAGATAATAAAGAAATAAAATATATTGCACCTAATGTGCTTTGGGTAAGAGAAGATATAAAACCATTTATTGATGAATATAATAACAATAATCCAGAAAATCAAATGAAACAGGATTTAATAAGAGCTAACGAAAATTCATGGTGGACTTCAGCACTACTTGAAGTTGTAATGTTTATAGGTATAGGCATTGTATGGTGGTTTATTATGCGCAAAGCAATGTCAGGGTTTGGCGATGGTGGAAAAACTATGACATTTGGCAAAGCCAAAATAAAAAACATGACCGATGAAAAACGCAAAACTACATTTGCAGACGTAGCTGGAGCAGACGAAGAAAAAGAAGAATTAGCTGAACTAGTTGAGTTTCTTAAAAACCCTCAGAAATATAATGAACTTGGTGCAAGGATTCCTAAAGGGGTTTTGTTAGTGGGACCTCCTGGAACGGGTAAAACGCTTTTAGCAAGAGCTGTAGCAGGTGAAGCGGGAGTACCGTTTTTCTCTATTTCTGGTTCTGATTTTGTTGAAATGTTTGTTGGTGTAGGCGCTTCGCGTGTTAGAGATCTTTTTGAGCAAGCAAAAAAGAATTCACCCTGTATAATATTTATAGATGAAATCGATGCAGTGGGAAGGCAAAGAGGTGCAGGTCTTGGTGGAGGACATGACGAAAGAGAACAGACTCTTAATCAATTGCTAGTTGAGATGGATGGTTTTGGTGCAAATGAAGGTGTAATAATGATTGCTGCTACCAATAGACCTGATGTTTTGGATCCAGCTCTTATGAGACCAGGAAGATTTGATAGGCAGGTTATGGTAGGGTACCCAGATATAAAAGGTCGAGAAGATATATTAAAGGTGCATTCAAAAGGGAAACCATTAGCACCTGATGTAGTGCTTAATACTATAGCTAAATCTACTGCAGGGTTTACCGGTGCAGACCTTGAAAATCTCCTTAATGAAGCGGCATTATTAGCAGCAAGGAGAAATTTAAAAGCGATTACAATGACTGAAATAGAGGAAGCGACAATTAAAGTTGTAGTTGGAACAGAAAAGAAATCTCGGGTTATGACCGATAAAGAAAAGAAATTAACAGCATACCATGAAGCTGGGCACGCTGTAGTAACTTATTTTTGTAACACTCAAGATCCAGTGCATCAAATATCTATTATTCCAAGAGGTATGGCTGGTGGATATACAATGTCTTTACCGTCTGAGGACCGTTCATATAAATCAAGTTTAGAAATGAATGAAACTATACAAGTGCTTCTTGGAGGTAGAGTTGCAGAAGCATTAATCCTAGGAGATATTTCAACGGGAGCTTCAAATGATATAAAACGCGCTACTGATATTGCAAATTCAATGGTTACAAAATATGGTATGAGTTCAGTTTTAGGACCAATTGCATATAGTTCTGAAAATGAAGAAATTTTTATTGGTAGAGATATGGGGCACGTAAAGAACTATTCTGAGAAAATAGCAGCGGAAATAGATACCGAAGTTAAAAATTTAATAACAGAATGTTATAAAAAGACCACCGATATATTAAATAAAAATATATCTAAACTTCATGAAGTGGCTCAATTCTTAGTTGAAAAAGAAAAGATGAGCGCCGAAGAATTTAGGAAAATCATGAAGGGTAAAGAAGAAAAAGAAGATTAACTGCAAAAGGAATGCGAAGCAATAGCATTCCTTTTTTATTTATACCTTAATGTTTGATGAAGTTTAGTAGTTTTTAAGAAAACGAAAATGTTCTTGATTTTGATATGGTTTTGTAGTATAATATCCTAAGTCGTTGCAACACTATGGAGAGGTGTCCGAGATGGCCGAAGGAGCACGATTGGAAATCGTGTAAACCGTTAAAGCGGTTTCTGGGGTTCGAATCCCCATCTCTCCGCCACTTTAATAACTCAAAGTTGACTTTTTGGTCGATTTTGAGTTATTATTTTGTAAGATCGTTGCAAGTAGTAACATAAGAAAGGAGGGTATAAAATGCATAATTATATATGTGTAATAGGCGGAGCTAACGTTGATATCAGTGCAACGCCGTATGGTGATTTAAATAAAGGAGATTCTGTTCCTGGGAAAAGCAATATTTCGTTTGGTGGTGTAGGTAGAAATATTTCAGAAAATATTGCAAAGCTTGATATTGCTGCTGAATTTATCACTGTTATCGGTGATGATATGAATTCTACTCACTTTAAACAGGATTGTAAAAGGAAAAGTATAAATATTAGTAATTCTTTAGAACTTAAAAGCACTTATATGTCAACATATGTTTGCATAAATGATTGTAATGGAGAAATGCAGTGGGCAGTATCTAATATGGACATATATGATTATTTAACCCCAGAGTATATTTCTGGATATTTAAATTTAATAAATTCAGCAGATGCTTGTATTATAGATACTAATATACCAGAAAAAACTATTTCTTATATTGCAGAAAATTGTAAAGTTCCGTTGTTTGTAGATACTGTTTCAATAAATAAAGCAACGAAAATAAAAAGTTGCCTTAGTAAAATACATACTTTAAAACCAAATTTATTGGAAGCACAGTTATTAACCGGCATGAAAGTCAAAAGTTATGAAGATTTAAAAAAATGTGCGGATTGGTTATTAAAAGAGGGAATAAAAAATGTTTATATATCATTAGGAGAAAAAGGGGTATTTTGTACAGATGGCAAAACGTATGAGTTAATACCGTGTTTTAAAACATCCATTGTCAATACAACAGGTGCCGGAGATAGTTTTATAGCAGGTTTAGTATATTCTTATTTGAAAGGTTTTAATATAATTGATTCAACTAAATTAGGACTTGCATCTGCTGCAATGTGTATATCGTCAAAAGAAGCTGTAAGTGATAAGTTATCATGTGAGGCTTTAGAAAAAATGTTAAGGTTTCAGGAGGCAAATTATGAATGTTAAAGATATTATCTCAGTTTCGCCTGAGGTTAAAGAAGCAATTTTAAATAATAAACCTGTAGTAGCACTAGAGTCTACTATAATTTCTCATGGAATGCCATATCCCAAAAATGTTGAGACAGCTCTTAACGTTGAAAAAATAATTAGGGATAATGGTGCCATTCCAGCTACAATAGCTATAATTAAAGGAGTCCCTACTATTGGGATTACAGCAGAACAAATTGATTATTTAGGTAAAAAAGGATTGTCTGTAACAAAAGCAAGCAGAAGGGATGTTCCCGTTTTGGCAGCGCTAAAGGAAGATGGAGCTACAACAGTTGCAGCAACCATGATACTTGCAGATAT
>CAQZPH010000021.1:0-10940 GCA_948933715.1 uncultured Eubacteriales bacterium
GGTATTTATCAGTCTGATCGCTATATTTTTTAATGACAGCCCTTGTAATTCAGCACACCAATTTTCGCAAGCCTCAAGTGGAACTAGCGATGGGCGCAGGGGTATTATCGTGTGGCCAACTTTCTCTGCTAACTTATATCCATCTCCTGTAGAACCTGTCCTTGGATATGATTTGCCTCCTGTAGCAATAATAACGGCATCAGCATTAATTTTTTCTCCATCACAAGTTATCGCTCCTTTACATTCCCCATCAATTATTATAAGTTCCTTTACTCTGCTTTTTAAAATCTTACATCCCGAGTCATCAACAAATCTTTTCATAACATTAACAACATCAATTGCCTTATCGGACTGAGGAAAAACCCTGTTTCCACGTTCAACCTTTATATCCATTCCATGTTTTTTAAAAAAGCTTATTGTATCTTGTGGAGTAAAATTATTAACAGCACTATATAAAAAATTTCCGTTAGAAGCAACATTAGAAATAAATGTATCTACTTCACAGGCGTTTGTTATATTGCATCGTCCTTTGCCCGTTATACGGAGCTTTTTTCCCACCATATCATTTTTTTCAATTAAAATTGTTTTCGCTCCCTTTGTCGCACAAATTCCTGCTGCCATCATGCCTGCAGGACCTGCTCCCACAATTAAAACCTTCTTATTTTTTATACTACTTCACCTCTAATTAAATTTAAGCTAAAAACAACGGCGACCCAAGGTCGCCTAGACAAAAGAGTATTTATTTTACAAACACCATGTTTGGATACATAACTTTTAAAAAATCGTCTGTATAATTTTCGTCTAGAAATCTTGTTATTGCAGAATTAGCTTCAATACCATTTGCTCTTTGCCCTTGTCTCCAAACAGCCATTGATGATATTCCCATATTAAAAACCATATATACAAAAAGTATCCAAGTTAAAAATATGCCAATATTTTTAGGAATTCTTCCTATAAGCCTTGAAAGACGCGGATAAGTATCTTTAACCCAAACAAGCCCTAGCACTCCCCAAAAGAAAGCAAATAATATGCTTGTTCTGCCACTGAAATTTGAATCTATTACACTGTAATCCCAAGAAACAGCGTTAAATACAACTTCTTGAAATAGACTACATATATATTCAAACGATGCTCCAACAAACATACATATTAAAAAAATCCAAAGGTCTCTAAGAAAAGATAATTTGTTAAGGCATACAGTCATTATAACTGCACCAAAACCATAAATAGGGTTAAACGGACCATATATAAGTCCCCATCTAATTTCAAGTCTATGTTGCATAAATGCACACCAAATAGTTTCTACTATCGCACCAAAAAAACTTCCTATAAAGAATATCCAAAATAATTTATAAAAACCTAATCCGTATGCAAAGGCATCTTTTTTATATTTCATATTTAAAACTTTATTTGTGTTTCTTTTCATATTATCTCCTTTTTGGGAAATATTTTATTCAGTTCCAAAAATTCTATCTCCTGCATCGCCAAGGCCGGGAACAATATAACCATGTTCATTTAACTTTTGGTCCATTGCTGCACAATAAATTGTAACATCAGTATGAGCACTTTTTAAGGCATTTATACCTTCTGGAGCTCCAATTATACACATAAACTTAATACTTTTGGGATTACTTTTTTTTATAATACTAATAGCATCTATAGCAGAACCTCCTGTTGCCAGCATAGGGTCTAAAACAACAACTTCTCTTTCTTTTATGTCCTTTGGTAATTTACTATAGTATTCAACCGGTTTTAGCGTTTCAGGGTCTCTATATAGTCCAATATGCCCTACTTTTGCTGCCGGTACCATAGCTATAGCACCATCTACCATACCTATTCCTGCCCTTAAAATTGGCACAAAAGCTAACTTTCTCCCTGCTAAAATCTTAGTTTTTGCAACAGCAACAGGTGTTTCTATTTCTACTTCTTTTAACGGTAAATCACGAGTCGCCTCATAACACATTAACATTGAAATTTCACTTATAAGCTCACGAAATTCTTTGGAACCTGTTGCTTTATCACGTAAAAGAGAAATTTTATGTTGTATAAGAGGATGCTCCATAATAAAAACTTGATTTTCCATAACTACTCCACACTACCTTTAGTTTATTTTAAAAATGCCGTTTTCTATTTGAGATATTTGTTCTATTCTTTTATTGTGTCTACCTCCATCAAAAGATGTATTAAGAAAAATATCCATAAGCAAAACAGCTTTTTTTTCGTCTATTACACGGCCCCCTAAACACAATATGTTTGCATCATTGTGTTTTCTTGCCATTTCTGTTGTAAATTCATCGTCGCAAACAGCTGCACGTATTCCTTTTATTTTGTTAGCAGCTATTGCAATCCCTATTCCTGTTCCACAACAAAGAACTCCTTTTGTGCAATTCCCATTAGAAATTTCATTTGCTACTCTATAGGCATAATATGGATAATCTACTGAGTTACAATCAGCAGTTCCAAAATCTTTGTAAGGAACTTTTTTTTCATCTAAATACTTTTTTATAGCTTCTTTTAAATTAAAGCCTCCATGATCACAACCTATAGCTATCATAAATATCCTCCACTATTCTAACAGTTATTTTTCTTTTTTAATTCCCTTTCAGCCTGAGGTACCCTTAAATATTCAGGTACTAAATCAAACGAACTTGTTTCTTTTGGTTTTTTTAAATATTCATCAAGTGCTGCAAACGCAGCCCCACTTGCCCGTTGATACCTTTTAGCTTCGCTGGCAATATATACATTATTAATATGCTTATAATTATTATAACACAAAAGTGCTCCGTCTCCAACAAAAATTACTTTTTTTTCGCACTTTTCTATTTCAGGATAAAGGTTTTCAATAGAAATAGCTCTATCTTTAGTTAATCTCGTTATGTTTTCACCATTTACGTCAAATAGTGCATTATAGACTTGACCGCAACGGGAATCCATAACAGCACATATTATTGCATTTTCTCCTAAAAAATTATATGCCATAGCATATAAAGTTGATATAGGCATACATGGGGTATTATTAAGCATTGCCATTCCTTTTATCGATGCTATGCCTATTCTTACTCCTGTAAAAGACCCCGGACCGGACGTTACAGCAAAAACATCTATATCATTTACATTAATGTTAATATTTTTTAGCAAATTCTCTACCATTGGCATTAATGTTTGACTATGAGTAAGTCCTATATTAATAAAAAATTCGCCAAGTAATTTTCTATCCTCTAAAATAGCAACAGAAGCTGACTTTGCTGATGAATCCAATGCTAAAATTTTCATATCCTGTTTAATTCACCCACACTTTCAAATTTTAGTATGCGCTCATTTTCTTTTTCGCCATAATTTATATTTATTCTTATTGCATCTTTTGGTAAGATCGACTCTATATTCTCGCTCCATTCAATTATCAAAACGCCATTATTAAGGTAATCAAAATATCCAGTAGAATAAAGATCGTCCATTGTTTTAACTCTGTACATATCAAAATGGTAGACATTATATTTTCCTTTATACTCATTAACTATGGCAAACGTGGGACTATAAACATCGTTTTTAACATCTAACCCTTTGCACAAACCCCGTGTAAAAGCTGTTTTTCCTGCCCCAAGATCACCAAATAATGCTATTATTTCTGCTCCTGATAATTTTGCTGCTAAGTTTTCCCCTATTTTTTCTGTTTGTTCGCACGAAGAGCTCACCATTTCAAACAATTTATATCATCCTTTCGTTAAAAAAGTCCAGATATAATACCTTTTTCATCGATGTCTATTTTATCTGCAGCTGGAACTTTGGGAAGGCCAGGCATTGTCATTATATCCCCTGTAAATACAACTATAAATCCTGCTCCATTTGAAATCTTTACATCTTTAACTGTTATATCAAATCCGCTAGGCGCTCCTAATAATTTTGGATTATCTGAAAAAGAATACTGCGTTTTTGCTATGCAAACGGGTAATTTATCTCTTCCAATAGAATTTATCGCTTCTATAGCTTTATTAGAAAGTTCCGTGTAAACTACATTGCCTGCCCCGTATATTTCTTTTGCAATTATTTCTATTTTTTCTTTTATAGGTAAAGTTTCGTCATATAACGGGTTAAAATCAGAACTTTCATCTGCTGCATCACAAACAACTTTTGCTAGTTCTTCTCCCCCTTCTCCTCCTTTTGCAAAAACTTCTGACAAGGAAAATCTAACTTTTAAATTTTTACAATAATTCTTAATGTAATTAAGCTCAGCGTCAGTATCGCTATCAAATTTATTTATAGCAACCACCACAGGAACGGAAAATTTTTGCATATTTTTTATATGTACTCCAAGATTTACAATTCCCTTAGAAAGGGCTTTTAAATTTTCCTTTTTTAAATCGTCTTTTAAAACGCCTCCATTGTATTTTAAAGCACGTGTTGTTGCAACTATAACAATTGCTGCTGGTTTTAATTTTGCAAATCGACATTTTATATCTAAAAATTTTTCGGCCCCGAGGTCAGAACCAAATCCAGCTTCAGTTATGCAATAATCCGCCAATTTTAAAGCTAATTTTGTTGCCCTAACAGAGTTGCATCCATGTGCAATGTTAGCAAATGGTCCTCCATGCATAATGGCAGGTGTTCCTTCTAAAGTCTGAATAAGATTTGGCATAAAGGCATCTTTTAAAAGAGATGCCATAGCTCCGTTTGCGTTTATATCTTTTGCGTATATTGGATTGCCTGAGTAGTCATAAGCTATTAAAATTTTACCCAGGCGTTCTTTTAAATCATTCACATCAGTTGCAAGGCATAAGATTGCCATAACTTCGCTTGCAACAGTTATAATAAACCCATCTTCTCTGGGCACTCCGTTAACTTTCCCTCCAAGACCTATGACTATATTCCGAAGCGCACGGTCGTTCATATCAAGGCAACGCTTTACTAAAATTTTTCTCTGATCAATGTTTAAAACATTCCCTTGTTGCATATGGTTATCTAACAGAGCACAAAGCAAATTATTAGCGCTGGTTATTGCGTGCATATCTCCGGTAAAATGAAGGTTTATATCTTCCATCGGTAAAACCTGGGAATAGCCTCCCCCAGCAGCCCCACCTTTTATGCCAAATACTGGACCAAGAGACGGTTCCCTTAAAGCTATAACTGCACTTTTATTTATTTTTGCCATAGCCTGTCCAAGACCAATAGTTGTTGTTGTTTTTCCTTCACCTGCGGGAGTTGGATTGATTGCTGTAACTAAAATTAATTTGCCATCTTTCTGGGCTTTAAGTCTTTTAAAAAGGTTGTCGTTAAGTTTTGCTTTATATTTTCCATAAAATTCAATTTCATTTTCTTTTATTTCAAGGTCATCTGCTATTTTGTTAATGGGTTTCATCGTGGTTTGTTGTGCTATCTCAATGTCTGTTAACATCATTCTTCCACCTTTATAAAAATTTATAAAAATTATATCATATTTATAAATAAATTAAAAGTATTTTACTTGAACTTACGATTCAATCATAATATAATAAATTGATCGGAGGTAGATTTATGTCAAATTTTTTAAAACATACTAAAAGTTATTTTAATCAAACTGATACTATTTTCTGGGCAATTTCATTTTCGATGTCAATACTATCTTTGCTTTTACTACTTAGTGTCTCAAGAACTTCGGATTTTGGGTTCTTTAGAACCCAATTATTAGCTATCACCCTTGGGTATATAGGTGCATTTGTCATAACTAGATCGGACTATAGAATCATTGCAGATCATTATATCATCGTAGCAACTGTTTGCATTTCCTTAATCTTATGTACTTTAATATTTGGTACAGCCATTACTGGTAACTCCGGTATTGATGCAAAAGCTTGGCTTAAACTTCCGGGGGGTATCTCCTTTCAACCTTCAGAACTTGCTAAAATTGGATTTATTGTTACTTTTTCTAAGCACTTATCGATATTGAAGGAAAAAGATGAACTGAAATCTTTTTTAAACGTTGCGCTCTTAGGAGCCCACGCACTAGTTCCAGTGGCACTCACTCATTTGCAAGGTGATGATGGTGCTGCCATAATATTCTTTTTTATGTTTTTGTTTATGTCGTTTGCAGGTGGAGTTCAGCTTAGGTATTTCGCAGCTTTATTTGCAATAATTGTATTGTCAATACCAATACTGTGGAACCATGTTTTTGCCGACTATCAAAAACAACGAATTATAAATCAAATAAACCCAGAGGCCGATCCTCTCGCTAGCGGTTTTCAGCAAATACAAGGTAAAATTTCAATTGGTTCGGGTAAATTATTCGGAACCGGGCTTTTTAACGGACCTCGTGTTGCTAGTAGTTCTGTTCCTATTCAGGAAAGTGACTTTATATTTTCTGTTGCAGGGGAAGAACTAGGGTTTATAGGTTGTATAATAGTAATTTTATTGTTACTACTTATGTTGCTTAGAACCCTTAAAATTGCTGCATTATCATCCGATTGTCTTGGCAGTTGTATGTGTTTTGGTTTTTTTGGTGTTGTGGCTTCCCAAGCTATATTTAATCTTGGCATGTGCCTTAGTATTCTTCCTGTAATGGGAGTTACTTTGCCGTTTTTTAGCGCTGGAGGGTCATCCTCTGCTTGTCTTTATCTCGGTGTTGGGCTTATTCAAAGTGTGTTTATGCAGCGAAATGACGATGATCTAAATAGACTTGTTTAAATGATTAGGAATCCTTATCTTGCAGTAAGGATTCCTAATTTGTATTTTTGCTCTTACCGTTTACTAAGCGCTCAATTAATATCCCTAAAAATCCCCATAAAACAGAATAAATTAAACATACTTGACCATAGACATTAAGAGGCATATTTGAATAGTTCCATACTTTCATATTAAAAATTAAATTTACTATGCACCCAACTATAAATTCAACAGAAGTAATCACAAAAGCGCCAACTGCATACTTTTGCAAAAATGTAAGTCTTTTATGTTTGCTATATATTTTATATAAGATTAAAAAGCATAATCCACCCGTAAAAAACATCGTATAATGCGTATATCCACGCCACAACATTTCTATGGAAATATAACAAAGGCCACTAAAATTAAATATTATAAAATCTTTTTCTATCCCCTTTTCCACAAGTCTACACATCTTTTCTTTTTTTGTTTTTCATAAATACTCTCTTCGAAAAAAATCGTTGTGTTTATATTGTGAACACTTCTTATATTTTTATTATTAAAAATTATTGCATAATAATTAAAATCCAAAGCCTTTCAAGATAAAAGTTGGCTTTGGATTAATTTAATTTATTCAACAGTTACTGATTTGGCAAGGTTTCTTGGTTTATCTATATCGCAACCTTTTAAATGCGCAACATAATAAGCAAAAAGTTGAAGAGGTATAACTGATAATGAGGCCATCATCATGTCGCATACTTGTGGGATACAAATATTAAAATCAGAAATTTCTTCTAAATCTTTATGCTTTTCTGTCGTTAATGATAGCACAACAGCTCCCCTTGCTTTTACTTCTTTTATGTTGCTTACCATTTTGTCAAAAAGCATATCATTTGTAGCAAGTGCTACAACTAAAGTACCCTCTTCTATTAAAGAAATAGTTCCATGTTTGAGTTCGCCTGCAGGGTAAGCTTCAGAATGTATATATGAAATTTCTTTGAGCTTTAAAGATCCCTCTAGCGAAACTGCATAATCTATATTTCTACCGATAAAAAATATATTCTTGCAATTACAAAATTTCTGCGCAAACGATTTTATAGTATCTTTATTTGCTAAAATTTCTTCTACTTTTTCTGGTAGTAGCAATAAATCATTTATATAGCTATCGTACTGCTCTTTTGTTATTTTTGAAAGCATATATGCCATATGTATAGCTAATAAGTATACAACAGACAATTGTGTACTATAGGCTTTTGTAGTTGCAACTGCAATTTCTGGCCCTGCCCAGGTATAAATAACGTCATCTGAATCGTTTGCTATGGAACTTCCCACTACATTTACAATAGATAAAACTTTTGCACCGGACGATTTAGCTTCACGAAGTGCAGCTAAAGTATCTGCTGTTTCACCAGATTGGCTAATAGATATAACCAATACACTGTCGTCAATAATAGGATCCATATATCTAAACTCAGAGGCTATTGTTATTTCAACCGGTTTTCTAAGAATTTTCTCAAATATATATTTAGCTACAAATCCAACATGATACGCTGAGCCGCAAGCTATTATGCATATTTTACTTATTTTCTCTAGATCGTCTTTAGAAAAATTTAAGTCATCAAGAACAATTTTACCATCTTTAATTCTAGGTTTTATTGTCTCCATAATAGATTTAGGTTGTTCCATAATCTCTTTTAGCATAAAATGCTCATATCCGGATTTTTCTGAGGTTGATATGTTCCAATCAACATGAAAAGGTATGGGTGTAACTCTGTTTTTATTTTTATCGTATACAGTAACTTTATCTTTCTTTATAATAGCAATTTCTTCGTCGTTTAGCCTTATTATATCTCTAGTTCTAGATATTATTGCCGTTACATCAGAAGCAATAAAGTTTTCATTTTTGCCGATTCCTATTATAAGGGGGCTAGACTTTCTCATGGCAATTAGTTCATTGGGTTTATCTAGGCAAACTATCCCAAGAGCATATGACCCTTCTATTTTGTTTGCGACTTTAGACATAGTGTTTAAAATATCGGCATCATAATAATACTCAATAAGCTGTGCTACTACTTCGGTATCCGTGTCAGACACAAACTTTACTCCATTTTTAAGAAGTTCCTCTTTTATTTGAATGTAATTTTCAATGATCCCGTTATGAACCACTGCAAATTTACCCAGTTGACTCACATGAGGGTGAGAATTTTTCTCGGAAGGTTTGCCGTGAGTTGCCCATCTAGTATGACCTATGCCTAAAAAGCCCTTTATATTGTTGCCGTTATTAATTTTATCACTTAACATCTGGAGTCTACCTTGAGCTTTTACAACTTTTAGCTCGCTGCCTGTATGAATTGCAACTCCTGCTGAGTCATAACCTCTGTATTCTAATTTTTTAAGACCTTCTAGTAATAAAGGTGTAGCTTGGTCATAACCAATGTAACCAACTATCCCACACATACTGATTCCTCCTAAACATTGCCTTTAATTTATGTTTTCTTTTTATAATTCTAAGTATGTTTCCAATGATTAATCGATGATTTATACTTTTTTTGTTTATCGCTTACATCTTCCCAGATTTCAATTTGTTTATTTCTTCTTTTTAGGTTTTGGTGTGGGCAATTCATCATACATAGCATTAAACAAGCCCATCAAAAATTCTTTATTATCAACTTCATCTACCACTAACATTTCTTTTGCTCCCTCATAAGGCACTTCATAAGAAACTGTCGGCATGTAGGAAATTGCTGATTTTACTGATTTTACAAGTAATCTATCATCATATATACCTCCAACAATCTTCCCACAATAGTAAATAATAAATTCGCCCATCATTGCTCGAAAGGTAATTCCTTCTAAATCTGATAATTGCTCTAAAATGAATTGCAAATACTCTTTACTTGATGCCATAATTTTACCTCAACGTCAAATTTTATTTTAATTTATGGGCTGTAATAATTGTGTAAGTGTAAGAGTTAATCGTTATTTTAATACCATCAGTTTCACAATACCAATTTTTGCCTTGTTTATAAATACTGCACTTTTTATCTAACACCTTATTTTTACAGTATCCAACTACATCATCGGTATCTAATTTGAGGTTTTTCTTTATTCTATAAAACCCCATTTTTGTAGTGTGGATTTTATCAACATTATCTAGCAGTATCTGTTTATTTTGCATCATGTTCTTCTCCCACAAATTTCACTTCGATAATAGCTAATTTAGTATATTTCATATAAAAATTCTGCAGAAGACTAATCTTCCACCTTTACTGCACTACACATTATAATACCTAGCCTTTAGGGTATAATTATATTATCAATATTATATTCGATATAAAATGATTGTGACTATAAAAATACATAAACTTTTAAATTCTATTTTTTTAATATACACTTTATCTCTTTATTTGCATATCTTAAATATATCAAAGTTTTATAAACATTATTTAAGCACAACCTATTTCGACAACTATTATCTATAATGTTCATAAACTTATAAAAAGTATAACACAAACTCTCAAGTTTATCAACTACCATTAACATTGAAATAAACATTAAAATGTCGTATAATTTAACTATATAGAAGGAGGTTATCTTTTGTCGTACATTGAAGAAACCCTAAATCTTGTAACTTCTCTAAACCCAAACGAGCCGGAATTTCACCAAGCTTTATATGAAGTTTTGCCTTATTTAGAGGCTCTTATAAAAGCAAAACCTGAATATAAAAAGTACAATATCCTGGAGCGAATGTGTGAGCCTGAACGCCAAATAAAATTCCGTGTAAACTGGATTGATGATAACGGAAATATTAAAACCAATCGAGGCTATCGTGTTCAGTTTAATAGTGCTATCGGCCCTTATAAGGGTGGGCTTCGTTTTCATCCTTCGGTTAACATAAGTATAATGAAATTTCTTGGGTTTGAACAAATATTTAAAAATTCTCTCACAGGTTTACCGATTGGTGGCGCAAAAGGTGGATCAGATTTTGATCCAAAGGGAAAAAGTGAACGCGAAATCATGGTTTTCTGCCAAAACTTTATGACTGAATTATACCGTCATATAGGTCCTAATGTAGATGTTCCTGCGGGAGATATCGGTGTTGGGTCTCGGGAGATAGGATACTTATTTGGTCAATATAAAAAAATCAAAAATGCATATGAGGGATCTTTAACAGGTAAAAGCATATCTTATGGAGGTTCTTTTGTTAGGACTGAAGCTACTGGTTATGGTCTTTTATACCTAGTTGACGAAATGTTAAGGCAAAATAATATCTCGCTGGAAGGAAAAACTGTTTGTATATCCGGAGCAGGAAATGTTGCAATATATGC
>CAQZPH010000021.1:10950-13683 GCA_948933715.1 uncultured Eubacteriales bacterium
CTATGTTGGGGGCTAAAGTCCTTACAATGTCAGATACATCAGGGTTTATATACGATAAAAATGGAATCAATATCGATTTAGTAAAAGATATTAAAGAAAATAAACATCAATCTATAGGTGAATATATAAAAGTTTGCCCTAAAGCTCAATATTACCCTGCAAGATTTGATTGGAATATCCCTTGCGATGTTGCATTACCTTGCGCTACACAAAATGAACTCACTGAAAAAGATTCTTTAAATCTTATACGGGGTGGTGTTATTGCTGTGGGAGAAGGTGCAAACATGCCTTGTACTCCTGAAGCTATAGATGCTTTTCTTGCAAATAATATACTATTTGCACCAGCGAAAGCTGCAAATGCTGGTGGAGTTGCAATATCTGCTATAGAAATGTCTCAAAACAGTATCCGGCAAAATTATTCATTTGAGGAAGTGGACAATAAATTAAAAGATATTATGGTAAACATATTTAAAAAGATATCCCTTGCTGGTGAGGAATATAATTTCAAAAAAAACTATTTAGCCGGTGCTAATATTGCTGGGTTTATTAAGGTTGCCGATGCAATGATTTCACAGGGAGTAATCTAGCGCGTTTACAATAAGAAAGGACGTTTAAGATGAATATTATTAAAAAACAAAAAAATATAAAGAAAATTTTAGTTCTTGTAAGTTTTTTGCTTCTCATAATAGAAGTAATTTTGTTTAAGGGATTTAATTCCCAAAATAGTATTTTAGGTTTAAAAAATAATGAAAGCCAGACAAATACTGCAAATTTATCTTTAGAGCAAGATGATAAAAATGTTGCTATAACTGCTAATGTTAAAAAAGTTCCAATAATTAAAGAAGATGACACTTCTGCTTCTAAAGCTTCTTATGTTAATTATGATAAAAAAGGTTTTGACTTTTCAGAATGGAACCGTACATGTGAACCTTTCTTAGTCGTTGTAAATAAAGATAATTTTATTCCTAAAAATTATGACCCGCAACTTGTAAATTACGAAGAGAAGCAAATTAATAAAATTATAGAAAATGATCTAACTAGTATGATACAACATGCAAGAAAAGATGGGGTTAATCTATATATTTCCTCAGGATATAGAAGCTCTGAGCGCCAAACCGTTCTTTTTAATAATCAAGTGGCAAAATGTAAAAAACTGTATTATAAAGATGTAAATCCTGAAATTATTGCCGCTACGGTAGTTGCAAAACCTGGTACCAGTGAACATCATACAGGCCTTGCTATTGATTTTAACGGAGTTAATGATGATTTTTATAAGACTCCTGAATATTCATGGCTTATAAAAAATGGACCGAATTATGGTTTCATTTTAAGATATGATAAAAATAAACAGAACATAACGAATGTAATATATGAACCCTGGCATTTTAGATATGTTGGCAAAGAACATGCTAAAAAAATCTCACAAAGTGGATTGTGCCTTGAAGAATATATTGAATCTCTTATAAAAAATTAGATAAAGAAAGTCAGGCAAAGGTTTTTGCTTGGCTTTTTTATTTTTTGTTGGCTTGCGATTCTGGTGCAAATAATGTAAAATTAATACATAAACTGATAAGGACTGATAAAATGAGCGTATCAAACGACTTTTTAGAGTTAAGAAAAAAAATTATAGAAAAAGATTTTAAAAAGATGAATTCTCGGCAGCAAGAGGCTATTTTCACTACTGAAGGCCCCATTTTAGTTTTAGCTGGTGCAGGTAGCGGCAAGACCACTGTAATTGTTAACAGAATAGCAAACATTATAAAATATGGTAAGGCTTATAATGATATTGCCGTTCCGGGAAATATAGATAAAGATTATATAGAAAAGCTAAAGTTATACCTTAACAATGAGGAGTCTAATTTAGAAGTTCCTTATGGACTGAGCGTAGAACCCTCAAAACCGTGGCAAATCCTTGCAATTACCTTTACAAATAAAGCTGCAAATGAATTAAAAGAGCGTCTTGTAAATATCTTAGGTGAAATAGGTAATGATATATGGGCCTCTACTTTTCATTCCACTTGTGCGAGAATTCTGCGCCAACATGCCGATAAAATAGGTTATTCAAATCATTTCACTGTGTATGATACTGACGACATAAAAAGGCTTATTAAAGATTGCCAACAAAACTTAAATATTGATGATAAAATTCTTCCACATAAATCTATTATGGCTGCTATTTCTCATGCTAAAGATAATATGGTTTCTCCTTCTCAATATAGTAATCTCGCTGGCAATGATTTTCGTCTAGCTCAGATATCTAAAGCCTATACCATGTATCAAAAGCGTCTTGTTGAAGCCGATGCTATGGATTTTGATGATCTTTTATTAAATACTGTTAAGCTATTTAATAAATTCCCAGATGTTCTTAACTACTACCAAGATAAGTTTCATTATGTAATGGTTGATGAATACCAAGATACAAATAAAGTTCAATATGAGTTTATAAAGCTTATATGTGGAAAGAAAGGCAATTTATGCGTAGTAGGTGACGATGACCAAAGTATTTATAAGTTTAGGGGTGCAACTATTGAAAATATTATGAATTTTGAAAAAACTTATAAAAACGCCAAAATAATAAAACTAGAACAAAATTATCGGTCAACGCAAAATATACTTGATGCTGCTAACGCAGTTATTGAGAATAATAGTGAAAGAAAGGGAAAAAAACTTTGGACTCAAAACCCTAAGGGAGATAAAATACATTTACATACAGCATATAATGAAATGGATGAA
>CAQZPH010000022.1:0-6600 GCA_948933715.1 uncultured Eubacteriales bacterium
GGTGATTGAAACTATATTTAATGAAAGCGATAATAGTGATACAATAACAGATGAAAACTTGAACCAAGAAAAACAACATGAACTAAGTTATATTTAAAATGTAAAGGGTATAGTTTAAAGGTACTTCTCAAAAATTAATTACGAGAAGTACCTTTTTATATTATATGAGCCTAATTGACTTTTCTTTTACGCAATAATATAATAAAAGATATGTAAATACTTTTATGAGAATTATTATGAATTTAATAGATTCCTTATCGCTGCTTATGGATAAGATGAAGTCTTTATATATTTATATTATAAAGTTGGATGTGATTTTTTTGAAATGGACAAGTCTTAATGATTTAAGAGATAAATATATTTCATTTTTTGAAGAGAAAGGCCATCTTAGATTAGAAAGTTTTTCCCTTGTGCCAAAAAATGATAATAGTTTGCTTTTGATAAATTCAGGAATGGCACCTATGAAAAAATATTTTACAGGGGAAATAACTCCACCTAGTAAAAGAATAACTACGTGCCAAAAATGCATTAGAACCCCTGATATAGAACGCGTGGGTATAACAGCAAGACATGGTACATATTTTGAAATGCTTGGTAACTTTTCTTTTGGAGATTATTTTAAGCATGAAGTTACAGCTTGGGCATGGGAGTTTTGTACTAAGGTACTAGAATTACCAGTAGATAAGCTATGGGTATCAATATATGAAAAAGATAACGAGGCTTTTGATATATGGACAAAAGAAGTTGGTGTAAATCCTGAACATATTGTAAGACTGGGGAAAGAAGATAATTTCTGGGAACATGGTGCTGGCCCTTGTGGACCATGCTCTGAACTATATTTTGATAGAGGAAAAGAATATGGATGCGGTTTGCCAACATGCAAAGTAGGGTGCGACTGCGATAGATATATAGAATTTTGGAATTTAGTGTTTACTCAGTATGAAAATGACGGTAAAAACAACTATACAGATCTTGAACATCCAAATATCGATACAGGTATGGGTCTTGAGAGAATAGCTTGCATAATGCAAGGAGTTGATAACCTTTTCCTTGTTGATACGGTTCAAAATATAATGAAACGTGTAAGCGAAATAGCAGGAGTGCGTTATGGTCAGGATGAGAAAATAGATATCTCCCTTAGAGTTATAACAGATCATATAAGAAGTGTTACTTTTATGATAGGCGATGGAATAATGCCTTCAAATGAGGGAAGGGGATATGTTTTAAGAAGGCTTTTAAGGCGTGCAGCTCGTCATGGAAGGCTTCTTGGTGTGCAAAAACCGTTTTTATCGGACGTGTGTGATACAGTTATAAAAGAAAATGAGAAAGCATATCCAGAACTTTTACAAAAGCAATCTTTTATTAAAAAGTTGATAAAAGTAGAAGAAGAAAATTTTGCAAAAACCATTGATCAAGGTTTGGAGCTTTTAAACGAAGCTATTGATAAGTCTACCGGCAAAATTTTATCAGGAGAAATTGCTTTTAAATTAAATGATACTTTTGGTTTTCCTATCGATTTAACAAAAGAGATTTTGTCTGAACGCGGGATGACTGTGGATGAAGAGGCTTTTAAAAAGTTGTTATTTGAGCAAAAAGATAGAGCCCGGGCAGCTAGAGCAAATGCAGGCGCAGATGCTTGGTCAAGTGAAAATATTGATTTAGCTGGTATTAGTGTTACTAAATTTGTTGGTTATGATGCTTTTGCAGCAAATGCAAAAGTTATTAAAATAATTAAGGAAGGGAAAATAGTTGAAACTGCAACTGTTGGTGATGAAGTTTCAATAATTTTAGATGAGACACCGTTTTATGCTAAAAGCGGAGGACAAGTAGGAGATACAGGTACATTAAAAAATGAATATTTGAATGCACGGGTACTGGATACAAACAAAAATGACTCAGGTGTGTATTTTCATAATGTTGTAGTTCATGAAGGTAATGTTAACCTAGGGGATAAAGTTGTAGCGCAAGTGGATGAATTAAGACGTCAAAAAATTATGAGGAATCACACAGGGGCACATTTGTTGCAAGCAGCACTTAGAAAAGTTTTAGGAGATCACGTGGAGCAAGCAGGGCAGCTTGTTAACGATAAGCAATTAAGGTTTGATTTTACCCATTTTTCTTCTCTTAGCCTAGAGGAAATAAGAAAAGTTGAAGAGTTTATAAATAATGAAATTTTAAAATCAGAAGAAGTTATTGTTAAAGAGATGCCAATTAATGAAGCAAAAAAAATGGGTGCAATGGCGTTGTTTGGTGAAAAATATGGAGATATTGTGCGTGTAGTTAAAGCAGGAGATTTTTCGACTGAACTTTGCGGAGGAACTCATGTTAGCAATACATCTCAGTTAGGTGTGTTTAAAATTACTTCTGAAACCTCTATAGCTTCAGGAGTTCGCAGAATTGAAGCAGCTACTTCAATAGGAGTTTTGGATTTACTTTATAGCAATATTAATTTAATAACAGATTGTCAAAAGGTATTGAAAATTAATCAACAATCAGAACTTATATCCGGGTGCGAGCAATTAATGGATGAGATAAAAACCAACGAAAAGACTATTAATCAATTAAATTCTAAGTTAGCTTCTTTAAAGGTTGATGAGTTGATTTCTAGCTCTAAAGATATCAATGGCTTGAAGGTTATCATATCAAAGGTTGAGAATATGGATGTAGATTCTCTTAAATACCTGTGTGATGCTGTAAAATCAAAGATTGAAAATTCAATTACTGTCTTAGCAAATGTTGGGAAAGAAAAATCAAACATTATTGTTAGTGCAGGCAACAAAGCGGTTGCTAATGGTGCAAACGCTGGGGATATTGTAAAAGAAATAGCAAAATTAGCAGGTGGCAACGGTGGAGGCCGACGGGAAATGGCAATGGCCGGGATAAAAGAGTCATCCAAAATAGATGAGGCATTTAGCAAAGTATATGATATAATTAAATCAATGGTATAATAAATAATAGCAGTATAAAGATACGGTTAATTTAACTTTATGGATGGCACATTTGTTTTTTTATGGAGGATAGTATATGGATTGTATATTTTGCAAAATAGCTAATAATGAGATTCCAAGTAGTAAAGTTTATGAAGATGAAAAGATAGTAGCATTTAATGATTTAAATCCTAAGGCACCTGTGCATGTGCTTATAATACCAAAAGAACATATAAAAAGCGCTGATTATATAACCCAAGAAAACCAAAGTATTATTGGGGAAATATTCATGGTAGCATCAGAAATAGCAAAAAAACAAGGGCTAAAAAACGGGTATAGAATAGTTAATAACTGTGGAGAAGAAGGGGGGCAGACTGTAAAGCATTTACATTTTCATCTAATGGGTGGAAGAAAAATGGAGTGGCCTGCAGGTTAGATTATAAAAAGTATTTAGATATTAAAAAAATCCATAGGAGAGTTGTTTTTATGAAAAGACCAATGCTTTTAGTCGGATTTACTTACTTAGCTGCACTAGTTGCAGCTACTTATTTTAGCTTGGAGATAGCAAAATATGCGGCTTTTACTTTTTTATTATTATTTATAGGTTCGTTATTTATAAAAACCTTAAGAGATAAAAAGGTATTGCCGATAGCTTTTTTAACAGTAACAATAGCTTTTATTATGTACACTGTATTTACATATGTTAAGGTTAAACCTATAGAAAAGTTAGATGGACAAGATATTGTTGTATCAGGGAGAATATGTGAGATACCTTACGAAGCATATAATAGATGTTATTATGTTATAGAGACTGATCGTGTTGAGCTTGAAGGTGCAAAACAGAACATGAAACTTCGGGTGTCAATGTCAAAAGCGCTAGATGCAGATTTATATGACAGAATAACAGGCAAGGTTCATATGTTTTTGCCAACAGATAATGGTGGCTTTTCCTCAAGGTCATATTATTCGTCAAAGGGAATACATATGTTGTCATACCTTTATGAATATGAGCCCTATAAAGTAGAACCACAACAAAATAAACCTATATACTATTATTTTTTAAAGAGTAGATATAATCTTATAGAAGCGGTAAGGTCTCTTTTACCTAAAAAGCAAGCTTCTGTTGCTGTTGGAGTTTTACTTGGAGATAAATATTTATTGGATGAAGAGATAAAATCTAATTTTAAGGATATAGGAGTATCACATATTTTGGCAGTATCAGGTCTTCATACTTCGGTTGTTGCTGCAGTGGTTTTTGCACTGTTAAAAGCAACCAAATTACCTAGAAGATATGTAAATCTTTTAACTTGCTTATCAATTGTATGTTTTATGGCACTCACGGGATTTTCATCCTCTGTTATGAGAGCTGGAATAATGCTAATAGTCTTTTATCTTGGAGAACTCTTTTATGCTAAAGCTGACTCGCTTAATTCACTTGGAATAGCTACTTTATTATTAACTCTTTTTAATCCATTTTCAGCAGGTGACATGGGACTATTGTTATCTGTTACTGCGACTCTTGGTATAATACTGTTTGAGGAGTATTTTGAAGAGGGGATAAAACGTTTATCAAGTAATTTAAAATATGGCGCAGAGATTATAAGTAAGATAGCTGGAGTAGTTTCAGTTACCATATCTGCAACAATAGCAACACTACCTATTGTTGCTTTAAGCTTTGGTAAAATATCTCTTATAAGTGTTGTATCAAATATTTTGGTAGTATTGCCATCAATGATAATGATGATATGTGTTTTTATAGCAGCAATTTTATATTTAATTGTTCCTCTTAAATTTACAGCCTTCCCAATGGCACTTATATCTGGAATATTGATTAATTATATAACTTGGTGCGTCGATATCTTAGCAAAGGTACCGTTTGCATCTATTTCAACAAGGCAACCTATGGTTCTTTTTTGGTTGGGTGCAACTTGTGTTTTAGTTGCGGTAGCGCTTCTTTTAGGCGATAAGTATAAGTTTTTAAAGCTATCAGCAATTTTATCTTCTATAGTTTTGCTAGTTGGTGTATTATCGTATCAGATTTTAGATAGAGGTATTACTCATTTAGCATTTTTAGATACTGGAAACGGCTGTTCTGCAGTGATTTCAAAAGATGGTCATGCTTCTATTTTGTCTTGTGGTGGGGATGATATAAAATCTTCAAAGATACAATATTATTTGGACTCTCAGAATATAAATAATATTGATTATTTATTATTAAGTGATTTTGATAACGAAACAGCGAACTATGCAAAAGATGTTATAGAAGAATTTAAACCATACTATATTGTAATGCCTAATGAAAAATCAATAGATGATAAACTTAGTAGAAGTATTGCAGATAGTAGTAAGTCTGTGTATTTTAAAGATAGAGCCGATATAAACTTTTGGGATAATGTTAAAGTAATACCTTTAAAATTTAATGATCAAAGTTATATATCCTTGAGTGTAAACGATGTTAAATTTCTTATTAACCCTTCTGGAGGAAACGCAAGTGTGTTACCAAATGAATGTAGGAATTATGATGTATTGGTAACATCAGGCACACTTAAAAATCAAGAACTGATATCAAGTGTATATTCTGTAACGACGGCTGGTCTTGATGTATCGTCAAGGACGGCTCATAAAATGGTCAAATCCGGAAAGATGCCTCTTGCCACAGCAGGAGATGGAGATATAGTTTTTGATTTTAAAGGAAAGAAGAATATTTCAATAAGAAGGGTGATATGATGCCAATTGTGACGGAAACAGATTTTAATGAACAGATAAAATTAAATGATTTTAAAAGAGCATATTTTATTTATGGCAAAGAAAAATATTTAGTTGATTATTATACAAAAAAACTTACGGATAAAGTTTTATCTGAAGGTAAGAATTCTTTTAATCTTCAGGATTTCTCAATGCTTGATTTTGATATGGATATGTTTCATGATGCTGTTGAAGCTTTACCGTTGATGGCAACGACCAAATGTGTAAGGCTATTTGACTTTGATGTGGAAAAGGAAAATCAAGAAACATTAAAAACCTTAAAAGAAATAATTAGTGATGTTCCAGGGAGCACCATTGTTATAATGAGTCAAAAAAGCATAGAGATAGATCAAAAGCGTTCTTCTAAATGGATTTCGTTTATTAAATTTTTTGAAAAGCATGGTGAGGTTTTAGAGTTATCTCCACTTGCTGCGATAAGACTTAAAAGGCAATTAATAAAATGGGCAGAAAAATTATCGTGTGATTTATCAGAGGATAACGCATGGAAGATGATCAAGAAATGTGGAGATAATTTATATATATTAAAACAAGAATTAGAAAAATTATGCGCTTATGTTAATAAATCTGAAATAAAAAGCGAAGATATTGATAAAATAGTAATAGGGAATATAGAAACAAATATATTTGAATTGACAAAAGCCATTACCATGAGAAATTATGGACGTGCATATGAGGTTTTAGATAACTTGTTTTATAAAAGAGAAGAACCAACTGCAGTTCTTTCTATTATGGCATCAATTTATATTGATATGTATAGAGTAAAAGTAGCAGAGCAAAATGGTAAAACTTTAAAGGATATAGAAAAGATTTTTGATTATGAACGAAAAAAATTTAGACTTGATAATGCAAAAAATTATGTAAAAAGAGCCTCTATAGAATCAATAAGAAAATGCTTAGATTTAATAAC
>CAQZPH010000022.1:6610-12753 GCA_948933715.1 uncultured Eubacteriales bacterium
ACAGACGTGGATGTAAAGTTAAAAAGCTCAAGAATTGATTCAAAGGTTTTGCTAGAAGAACTTATAACAAAACTTTCGGAAGCAGTTAGCTAATACTAGTACAATATTGCTAAAAATAAGTTGACATAAGCCTGTAAATATGGTAAAATAGCAATAGTATAATTAAAAGGAGAAGGAATAATGAAGTTAGATGATTATAGGTATGATGGCTCAAAAAAGTTTAAAGTGGCAGATTTTGATACCAAGGCAAAACATTTAACTATTGATAAAGAAATGATTTTAGAAACCGGTCAGTTAAATTTAAAAAAACTTGAAATTATGCAGGACAGGTTCTATGCGGAAAGAAAAGAAGCGATATTAATTATTCTTCAGGCTATGGATGCAGGAGGAAAAGATGGAGCAATAAAACATGTTATGGGAGGGGTTAACCCACAGGGTGTTGAAGTTGTTAATTTTAAAACACCTTCAGAAGAAGAATTAGCACACGACTATTTATGGAGATGTATTAATAGGTTACCAGAAAGAGGAAAGATAGGAATATTTAATAGATCATACTATGAGGATGTTCTGATAGCTAAGGTGCATGAACTTTATAAAAAGCAAAACCTTCCAGAAAGATGCAAGACGTCCGAAATTTTTAATGAGAGATATGAGCAGATAGTAAATTTTGAAAAGTATTTATGGCAAAACGGAATAAGAATAGTGAAATTCTTCTTTAATATTTCTAAAGGTGAACAAAAGAAACGTTTTATGAAAAGAATAGAAGAAAAAACCAAGAACTGGAAATTGTCCGAAGCTGACTTGGCAGAGAGACAGTACTGGGATGACTATATGAAAGCTTATGAATCTGCTATAAATAATACCGGCACACCCTATGCGCCATGGTATGTGGTTCCTGCAGATAAGAAGTGGTTTGCAAGGTTTTTTGTCTCTGAAATTATAGCTGAAGTTTTAGATGACATAGATCCACAATATCCTATAGTTAAAAAAGACCAAGAAAAAATGTTAGAAAAGTGTAGAGAATATCTTAATAATGAAGAAAAACTTTTGCTTCAAAATAAAGATTGCTAATAAACTAAGTGTACACGATTTAGTGTGCACTTTAATTTTTAGCAAATTTTTTCTTTATAAGTAATATTAATTATTTAATAATTATGATATAATTATTAGGAAATAAAAAAAAGGGTTTTGGTATGAAATGTTAAGTAAGATAAAATCTATTGATAATAAAATACTTTTAAATGTAAAAAGATTACATCGAAAAAAATTAAATAAGTTTATGATAGTTGTAACTAAGCTTGGAAACAACGGAATGATTTGGTTTACTATTTCTATTCCATTTTTGTTAAACAAAGAGTACCGAAGTATAGGCGTAAAAATGATGTTGGCTTTATTACTTAGTGGATTTATAGGAGAAATCTTAGTTAAACACATTGTTGCAAGAGTTAGACCAACAAAATTTTTGCTCCAAGAAGAAATGTTAATAAAAGAACCAATAACCTATTCATTTCCTTCGGGCCATACATCCTCTTCATTTGCAGCATCATGTATTTTAGCATCTTATTTTGGGTCTCTTTCAATACCAGCATTTGTTTTTGCTGTTTTAATGGGATTTTCTCGTGTTTACCTTAGAGTTCATTATCCTACAGATGTATTAGCAGGCGCAGTATTGGGTTCACTTTGTAGTTTAATTGTAAATATTTTTATAACTTTATGAGGCTTTACTTAAGCTTGGGTGTAAGAATAGGTAATTTTTATAATATTATTGCTAGTGTAAACACCAGTTTAGAATAAGAAGTATGTTTACAAGTTAAAAAAGATCGTTTTGTTGTTCTTGTTGTTTTTTTATGGTATAATGTGCAATATTGGTAAAAAGGAGACTTTTATAGTGAAGATACTTGGAATAGATCCTGGATATGCAATAGTTGGGTATGGAGCAATAGCTTTTAAATGTAACAGGTATCAAACAATATGTTATGGTGCAATTGAAACAAAAGCATCTACACCTTTTTGCGAGCGCATAGAACATATATATGATGATATGAATGAATTGATAAATAAAGTTAAACCAGATGCGATGGCTATTGAGAAGTTGTACTTTCAAAGTAATCAAAAAACTGCCATAGATGTAGCGCAAGCTAGAGGAGTAATACTGCTGAGCGCAAAAAAAATGAATGTTCCAATCTTTGAATACACTCCTTTACAAGTCAAAACAGCGGTAACAGGATATGGTAAGGCAAAAAAAACGCAAGTAATGGAAATGACAAAGAGATTGCTTTCTCTTGAAAAAATGCCAAGACTTGATGATACAGCAGATGCGCTTGCAATAGCGATATGTCATGCGCAGGCAGGAGGAACAGATTTAAGGTTAAAGATGATGAGAAGGAAGGAGCCATATAATGTTTTACAGTCTTAGAGGCAAATTAATTAATGTTGATAACTTATCAATAGCTGTAGAATGTGCAGGAGTTGCTTATAAATGTAATGTTACTCAGAATACTTTAAATGAGTTGCCATCAGTTGGTGAAGATGTTTTTGTATATACGCATCTTAACGTTAGAGAAGATGCCATGGAGCTTTTTGGCTTTTCTAAGATCGATGAGCTAAATTGTTTTAAACTGTTAACCTCTGTTTCAGGGGTTGGTGCAAAAGTGGGGATTGCTATTTTATCTACACTATCTTCAGAGCAAGTTGCAATAGCAATAGCTTCAGGCGACAGTAAAGTATTAACTATGGCGCCGGGAGTGGGTAATAAGTTAGCGCAAAGGATCATTTTAGAACTTAAAGATAAAGTAGATGCAGAGAAAACTATAATAGCATCAAATCAATCAACGTTTATAAAGGCTCCAGTTGGAAACGCAAAGGCAGCAGTAAATGCATTGTCTGTTTTAGGATATTCCCAATCTGAGGCGGTGAATGTAATTTCCCAATTTGACGGAAATTTATCAGTTGAAGAACTTATAAGGAATGCTTTAAAATCAATGGCTAGGAGGGTATGACTTTTGGAATTTGATTTTGAAAATAGAATTTTAGATCCGGAAGAAATACCGGAAGACCTAGATGTAGATAATCCACTAAGACCTCGAACTTTAAGTGAATATGTAGGGCAGGATAAAGCAAAGGAAAATTTATCGATATTTATTAAGGCTGCGAGCATTAGAAAGGAACCACTTGATCATGTTCTTTTATATGGTCCGCCTGGTCTTGGAAAAACGACGCTATCTGGGATAATAGCAAATGAGATGGGAGTAAATATTAGAATTACTTCGGGTCCTGCTATAGAAAAACCTGGTGATTTGGCAGCACTTTTGACTAACTTAAATGAAGGCGACGTATTATTTATTGATGAAATACATAGATTACCCCGTACAGTTGAAGAGATATTGTACCCTGCGATGGAGGATTTTTCAATAGATATAATTACTGGGAAAGGCCAAATGGCAACTTCATATCATTTGCCACTACCTAAGTTCACTTTGGTTGGAGCAACAACTAGAGCGGGGCAACTTTCGGCACCTTTAAGAGATAGGTTTGGTGTTGTTTTACGCCTTGAGATGTATACTGCCGATGAACTTTCTAAAATAGTTACTAGAAGTGCTAATATTTTAGGAATACCAATAGATAAGGATGGATCAGTTGAGATAGCATCTAGGTCTCGGGGAACACCGAGAATTGCAAATAGGCTTTTAAAAAGAGTAAGGGATTTTGCTTTGGTTAAAAGTCATGGTGAAATTGACTTTAATACTGCTAAAATGGCACTTGATAAGCTTGAAATAGATGAATTAGGTCTTGATGCTAATGATAGAAGAATGCTAAAGACTATGATTGAATTTTATAATGGTGGACCTGTGGGAATTGAAACTTTAGCGTCGGCAATAGGGGAGGAATCTGTTACTATTGAAGACGTTTATGAACCGTATTTAATGCAGATAGGATTTATCAGTAGAACAAAAAGAGGTAGAATTGCAAATAGGTCTGCTTATTTACACTTAGGAATAGAACATAATGAAGAATAAATATTTTTATAGGGAGAGTATAGCTTTTTATGGGGAAACTTTTTGGTACAGATGGTGTTAGAGGTGTAGCGAATACTGAATTGACATGTGAGATGGCAATGAGGATAGGAATGGCGGTTGCCAGTGTTTTAACCCAAAATAAAAGTAAAAAAGCCAAAATTTTAATAGGTAAAGACACAAGACTCTCTTCAGATATGCTAGAGGGGGCACTCGTTGCCGGTATTTGCTCAGTTGGCGTGGATGTTATTAGTCTTGGAGTTGTTCCAACTCCTGCCGTTGCTTATTTGGTAAAAAAATATAAAGCAGATGCGGGAGTTATGATATCTGCATCGCATAATTCATTTGAGTTTAATGGAATAAAAATATTTAGCGCTGAGGGATATAAATTACCTGATGATATAGAAGCTCAAATAGAATTAATAGTGTTAGGCGAAACTACTTTAAATATAGAAAATATTAAATATAGCGATATTGGAAGAAGATCTTATAAAGAAAATGCAGTGGATGATTATATTGAACATATAATTACCACTATTAATGGAGACTTAAAAGGGTTGAAAGTTGCTTTTGATTGCTCGAACGGTTCTGCTTCTAGAACAGCAAGTACACTGTTTTCAAAGCTAGGGGTAGAATGTGTAATGTTAAATGATACTCCAAATGGCGTGAATATAAATGATAATTGTGGGTCTGTTCATATAGAGAATTTAATTGACTATGTTAAAAGTCATAATCT
This sequence comes from uncultured Eubacteriales bacterium, assembly GCA_948933715.1. Lineage (GTDB taxonomy): Bacteria > Bacillota > Clostridia > Oscillospirales > Acutalibacteraceae > CAG-557. The sequence goes on from CAQZPH010000022.1 coordinate 11,360, forward strand.
TGACCTTGGAATAGCTTTTGATGGCGATGCTGATAGATGTTTGGCTGTTGATGATATTGGCAACATCATAGATGGCGATTTTATTATGGCTATATGTGCAAAAGCATTAAATGAAAATGGTATGCTAAATAAAAATACTGTTGTAGGAACAGTTATGACTAATATGGGATTTAATCGTTTTTGCACTGATAGTAAATTGAATTTTGTATCTACTAAAGTTGGCGACCGATATGTATTGGAAGAAATGCTAAAAGAAGGCTATAATTTTGGAGGAGAACAATCAGGGCACATTATATTTCTTGATTATTCTACCACTGGGGATGGTCAGCTTACAGCAGTTCAACTTTTAAATATACTTAAAAATAAAGGCAAGAAACTCTCGCAGGTGTCAAACTTAATGAAAAAATTTCCTCAAGTTATGGTTAATGTTAAAGTTAGCAATGAGGGTAAATTAAAGTTTTGTACCGATGAAGAGATACAAAATGTAATAGAAAAAATAAATAAGGAATTTGTATCAATCGATAGCAAAGAAAATAGCGGAAGGATAGTTGTAAGAGTTTCAGGAACAGAGCCACTTGTTAGAATTATGCTTGAAGGGGAAGACTTAGATAAAATTACGAGCCTTGCAAACGAAGTTGCACAAGTTGTAAAGGAAAGATTGAGTTAAAGGAGACACAAATTGAGAGTTTCAAAGTGGAAAGATTATGAGCTTATAGATACTTCAAGCGGAGAGCGTTTGGAGCGGTGGGGAGATATCATTTTAATAAGGCCAGATCCTCAAATTATTTGGGATACGCCAAAGAATGATTCCTTATGGGAGAAAGCTCATGCTGTATATCACCGTTCTAATACTGGCGGCGGATTATGGAAAGAAAAAAGAAAAATACCAAAGGTTTGGTCTATAAAGTATGGTGATTTGACGTTTAATCTTAAAATGATGGGGTTTAAACATACAGGTATTTTCCCAGAACAAGCTACAAACTGGGATTTTATTGCAGAGAAGATAAAAAAAGCTAATAGACCTTTAAAAGTACTTAATTTATTTGGATATACAGGCGCAGCAACTTTATCAGCAGCTAAAGCCGGTGCTAGTGTTTGCCATGTTGATGCCTCACGAGGAATGGTAAGTTGGGCTAAAGAAAATTCTTTAGTTTCAGGGCTATCTAATAAACCTATACGTTGGATTGTAGACGATTGTATAAAATTTGTGCAAAGAGAAATAAGACGCGGAAATAAATACGATGGAATAATAATGGATCCTCCTTCTTATGGAAGAGGACCAGGTGGTGAGGTTTGGAAACTTGAGGAACAGCTTTGTTCACTTGTTAATTTATGTGTGCAGGTTATGTCAGCTGATGCTGTGTTTTTTATGCTAAATTCATATACCACAGGGT
>CAQZPH010000023.1 GCA_948933715.1 uncultured Eubacteriales bacterium
CCTTTCATCGTTTCTATCATTTTAAAAACTCCCTAAAATATACAAATTCATTAAAATATACTGTCTTAATGATACTCTAATTGTGTTAATAAGTAAAGTCTATTCCGTATAATCAAACTTATAAAAAGGCGGCCCCGCAACCGAAGGTTGCGGGGCAAAACATATTTTGTTTTGCCCGGATGTCTAAAAGACATCCGGGCCGCCCTTAAAGAATTAATAATTTAAGCGTTTTCTTGTTCTGAGTCGAGTTCACATTGTGCATCTACTAAAAAGAAATCGGATAAAAAGTTATCGTCTAACCTTATATCAAACTGTTTCCCTGTTTTCATATCTTTAATGGTAGCCTTACTATCATTAATCTCCGTTTCTCCAATAACCATGCTAAAACGGGCACCAATTTTATCTGCATATTTAAGTTGCGCTTTAAGATTTCTTTTTACAACGTCAAACTCTGCAATAAAAGATGATTCACGCAAATCTTTAGCTAAGTTAAAAGCTTTAAAATAAGATTTCTCGTCTGCTGAGGCAATAAACACATCACAACATTGCTCATAAGGAAATTCGATGTTTTGAGATTCCATTAAAAGTAATAGTCTTTCAATACCAATTCCAAACCCTATAGCAGGCATCTTAGGGCCACCTAATTCTTCAATCAACCCATCATACCTGCCGCCGCCGCCACACACAACATCTCTTTGCTCATCCATATCTGAAACAAATTCAAAAACAGTTCGTGTATAATAATCAAGACCTCTTACTATTTTTGGGTTAACTTTATAAGTTATATTCGCACTACTCAGGTACTCTTTAAGTGTATCAAAATGTTCTTTGCACTGCTCACATAAATAATCAATTATATTCGGAGCATCCTTTGAAATCTCCTGGCATTTCGGATTCTTACAATCAACTATTCTCATAGGATTCCTACCTAACCTGTCAAGACATGTTTCGCACAACTGGGTTTTATTTTTAAAAAAATATTCTTTTAAAGCACTCTGATATTTTCTTTTGCACTCCGGGCACCCAATAGAATTAATTTCAAGGGATAAACCTGTAATACCGAGCCGATCAAATAACGTTGTAGCCATGCAAATAATCTCAGCATCAGCAGCAGGTGACTCTGCTCCAAACATTTCAATTCCAAACTGATGAAACTCTCGATATCTTCCAGACTGCGGTTTTTCATACCTATAACAAGGTGTTAAATAACATAGTTTTATAGGCACACCTTCATTAAAAAGACCACGCTCTAACATTGCTCTAGCTGCAGGTGCTGTGCCTTCTGGTTTTAATGTTAACGACCTTTCACCTTTATCGTTAAATGTATACATTTCTTTTTGTACTACGTCTGTATCCTCACCTACAGCTCTATCAAAAAGTTCTGTATGCTCAAACACAGGAGTTTTTATCTCCTTAAATCCATAAACCTGCGCTTCATTCATCATAACATCACTAACAAAACGCCATTTATAACTATCCTTTGGCAAAATGTCCTGTGTTCCTCTAACACCTTTAGTTATGAGTTTCATATTATACCTCCACTCTCGATAAAAAATTAACCGACAAAAAGTTTGTCGGTTAAATAGGTTTATACCATAAATCTAAAAACATTATGTATGCGGACTAATAACATTTCTCCATTCAAGGTCTCCCCTATCAAGACCATGAATTAATACTTCAGCTGTTGCAATATTAGTTGCCACTGGGATACCATGCATATCACAAAGTCTTAAAAGACTTATATCATTTGAGTCTACCATATTTTTACCCATAGGGTCTCTAAAAAATAACAACATATCAACTTCATTGCAAGCTATTCTTGCAGCTATTTGTTGCATTCCACCTTGAGAACCAGTTAAAAAATTCTGTATTTTAAGTCCTGTCGAAGCAGAAACCATCTTACCTGTTTTACCTGTTGCACAAAGATTATGTTTACCAAAAATCCCCGAATAAGCTATACAAAATTGTACCATTAATTCCTTCTTAGCATCATGTGCAATAAGTGCTATGTTCATAAAATTCACTCCTAATAATAATCGTAAGCTAAAAGACAAATCGATTTCAATATATTTTACTGACCACAACATGTGGGGCCATTATTTTCCACCTATATATAATACCACACCATATACCAAATTTCAATGTTTTTTTCTGGGTTTATACAAAAAAATACTTACAAATTAATTATATAATTTTTTACAAAACAAATGCAACTATTATTTATTGTCTTTTGCTTCTGAGGGATTTACAAGATTAAAATACACATCCATAATATCTTTTGCAACTATTTTAGATATCATGCCGCGAGAACCATGCTCGATAACAACTCCTATAGCTATTTCAGGGTTTTCATAAGGTGCAAAACAAATAAACGTTGTATGGTCAGAACCATTATTTTGAGCGGTACCTGTTTTTGCTGCCATTGTTACTCCATAATTTTTAAAGTTAGATGCTGTTCCTGCAAGAACTACCTGTCTCATAGCTGTTTTTATCATGTCTAAGTGTTCTTTTGATACACCACTTGTCTCTATTAATTCTGGTTTTTCTGGATCATTTTCCAATATAATTTTTTCACGTTTATAATCAGTAATCTTCCTTATTAGATGTGCTCTATAGCGATTGCCTCCACTAGCGATTGTTCCAACATATGTTGCTAGCTGTAGTGGCGAAAACTGATTGTCAGACTGACCAATAGCTGCCTTGATAGTTACAAGGTTACTCCATCTTGAACCTATAGATTTACTATATTCAGGGCCTGCTAAAACACCAGCTGTCTCATTTAATTCTATTCCGGTTTTTACTCCAAGACCAAATCTTTTTGAATATAAATTCATATTTTCTATTCCCAAGCGTCTTCCCACTTCGGAAAAATAAACATTACAAGATTTAGCCATGGCATAATTCAAAACTGCATTACCATGCACACCCATGCATTTTGTTGTATAATTATGGCCTGGATATTGGTATATTCCACTACATCTTATTTTATCTTCTGGTGTTAAAACACCTTCTTCCAGCGCCCCACAAGCAACTAATGGCTTAAATATGGACCCTGGCGCAAACGACCCTTGAAATGCTCTATTATAAAGAGGGTTTGCTTTATTGGCTGACAACTGACCATAATATCCTGGTTCACTTAATCTTGCTAAATCATAGCCAGGATAAGTTCCAGCTGCTAAAACTGCAAAATCTTTTACACTTAAAGCAACTACTCCACCTGCAACACAGTCGTGTTGCCCTGATGATTTTACAGCTCTAGCTAAAGATTCATTGGCCGCCTTTTGGAGCCTTGAATCAATAGTTAAAAAAATAGTGTTACCGGGTTTAGATTCTTTTGCATTCGGGGTATCGATAACAGATCCATCTTTTGTGACTTCAACCTTCTTTTCGCCACCTATCCCCCTAAGGTAATCCTCAAAGGCTGCTTCAATACCACTTTTGCCTACGATATCCTCTATTGTATACCCTTTATCTTTAAAGGTTTCATATTGTTCTTCGCTCATTTTTCCAACTGTTCCAATTATATGAGGCGCCAAATCAGAATTAACCGGTTGCCGTTTTGCAGATAACCGAATACTTATTCCATGGTTGTCTTGAAATCTTTCTGAAACTATAGTTAAAAGCTCAGGACTAATGCCATCTGCAAAAGCATAAGAACTTGCCATGGAATCATAGTATCCATTAGCATCCATATTATATTTTACGCTAGCTATATCCCTTTTTTTATTTGGATCATAGTCTTCGCATTTATATTTGTGAGCTAATTTTTCCATGCACTCATTAGCTGTTGAATATGGATTTACATTAAGCCTAGTTTTACTTTTAAGTGTTTTTACTTCTTTATCCTTGCCCTCAATAAATTCATATCCACCACCTTTAGATACTTTTATTGGAAGCTCATCAATAAATGGTTCTTTTTTAAATTTTAACAGTTCAATTAACTCTAAAATAGTTTCGTTTTCTTTATCTTCAGGAAGAGAAAATCTATCTAGCATAATTTTATATCCAGTAACATTTTCTACAAACCCTACACCATTTATATCTAGAATTTCACCACGTAAAGCATCTGTTTTATTTCTGTATATACTGCTTCTATTTGCACGTTCTCTATATTCTTCTCCATTTATTATTTGCCAATCTACGAGCCTCATAATATAACCAGAAAAGATAGCAACTACTAATATAGAACAAAAAATATGTCTTAAATATTCCTTTATTTTAATTTTAACCACCGCCTTTTTAAAACTTTACTATTAACAATTTATTCTTCTCTTTTTATATTGACAGCAAAAGCTTTATTAAAAAAATAAATAAACGGTGATAATAAAAATGTATAAAGTATGCCGATTAAATAATGACTACACATTGCATAAAGGACGTCTTTATATCCACAGAATAAATAATTAACCAAAAAGTGCATTATGTAAACAACGAAAATAAACGGAGTTGATACTAACAAAGCTGTAACTAAATTAATTTTTATCATTCTCTGCGCAATTACACCAACTAAGAACCCAGCACAAGCCATAATAATAGAATAAAATCCTATAGTTCCAGTAGATCCACAATCTAAAAATAACCCCACAATAAGACCAAAAACTGTTCCTACCTTTTCTCCTTCAAATAAAGCTATCATTATTCCAATAAGTATTAATATTAATGGTTTTACGCCATTTATATTCGGTAATGTATTTGGTATTTGTTCCAAAACATAAAATACTATTATTTCTATCATATACGCTAGGTAACGTATATATCTATAACAAGCACCCACTTTACATCCTCCAATACTTCTTTGTATAACAATTATTTTTAATATAGATGTGGTATCTTAAAAACTTGTTTTTATTTTCGTCTCTTTTTATATATAAACTATTTTTTCTCTTGTGTTAAAACTTCTGTAATGATATTTCCTTTACCTTGGAAACCTGTAACCACAAAAACATCTATAATACTTTTTATATCATCAAACGGTTCTATTACAGCGTAAAAAGAAGAATCATAATCATCGTTTTTAATTTCTTTTACTTTGCCTACAGGTAAATCCCTAGGGCAGATCCCCCCAAGTCCTGTTGTTACAACTATATCATCAACTTGCATTTTATTCTGCGCAGTTATATACATCATCGCTGTTTCATTTTGATCAGCTAACGACTTTTTACCTATTATAACACCGCTATCTCCCGTCGCTTTATCTATGATACCTATTTTGTAATCTGGTGATAAAATAGTTTTAACTTTGCAAGAATGACTGTTTGCAAAAACTACACGGCCTATAAGCCCATTTTCAGTAACAACCGGGTCGTTAACAGAAATTCCATCATCTCTTCCTTTATCCAAAGTAAACCCATAAAACAATTCATTTGGATCTTTTGCTATAACAGAGGCCATTTTAAAATCAAGGGTTTTGTTTTCTTTTTTAAATTTATAAAATTTCAAGTACTGGGTATTTTCTTTTTTTACATCATAGTAATCAACCATTATAGTTCTCATACGTCGAATTTCGGATTTTAAATTTTTTATTTCTTCTTCGTAGTCATCTGAAGTTTTTTCCTTTGAAGGCAAAACTTCAACTGCTGCATCAGTCATATCGTTGGTCAATTTTTGCATTGGATTCACAACAAAATCTATTACAGAAGGAATAAAATTAGCACCTGGAACAAAGCTTAATATGCAAACACCTGTTCCTATTAAAAAACATGCAATAAAAAGTTTAAAACCATTACTTGTAAAAAATTCTTTCAAACTTATCGCTCCTTTATTCTGCAATAATATTTTGTACCTTTCATCGTCAAACAGGCGGAGACTATTTAAATAGGTGTCTCCGCCTGAAACTTTATATTTTTAAAAAAGATTTATGAATTTTTAGCTCTATAATAACTTTTAGGTAAAACTAAATCTAAACGTTTACCTGTTCCATCAACTACACAATCAAGAGGATTTTCTGCAACATTAACCATTATTTTAGTCTCTTGAGAAATCAATTGACTCATACCTCTTAATAAAGCACCGCCGCCGGTTAACATGATACCATGGTCTATAATATCAGCTGCTAATTCTGGAGGAGTTTTTTCAAGGGTTCCTCTTATTGCATCAATTATAAGATTTAAAGGATCACTTAAAGCTTCTCTTACTTCTTCGGAACTTATTTCTATATGTTTTGGTAATCCATCAACTAAATTTCTACCCTTAATTTCAATAGTTCCTTCGTCAGGATATGGAAAAGCTGATCCAACTTGTATTTTTATATTTTCAGCCGTGCGCTCACCTATTAATAAATTATATTTCTTTTTAATGTAAGATACAATAGCCTCATCAAATTTATTACCGGCAACTCTAACTGACTGCGATGTAACAACATCTCCAAGGGATATAATAGCAATTTCTGAAGTTCCTCCGCCGATATCAACAACCATGCTTCCAGTAGGTTCAGCTACAGGTAACCCGGCTCCAATAGCAGCTGCCATTGGCTCTTGAATTAACTCAACATCGCGAGCTCCTGCTTGGCAAGCAGCGTCTTCAACAGCTCTTCTTTCTACTTCTGTAACTCCCACAGGAATACAAACAACCACTCTTGGGCGTTTACTAAAAAGACCTGTTTTCACAGTTTTCCTAATAAAATGCTTTAGCATAGTTGCAGTGATATCAAAATTTGCAATAACACCATCTTTTAGTGGGCTAACTGCAACAATAGAACCCGGAGTTCTTCCTATCATATCTTTAGCCTGAAGACCAACTGCTAAAACTGTATCTGTATTTACGTCAACTGCTACAACAGACGGTTCACGTAAAATTATTCCTTTATTCCTCATGAATATTAAAGTATTTGCTGTACCTAAATCTATACCTATATCTCTTGAAAACATCCTGTTTTTTACCCCTTCCACAATAATCTATATGTAATCTTAAAGTAGTGTACTAAAAAGAACAATTTACAATATATTATACTACACGTTTTATGTTTTTCTCAATATAATTTATACATTTTTTTATTATCTACATAAATTATAAAAAATTATATTTTTAACATGGTTTTTTTGACTCACTTATATATAAATATTAATCATATCTTTTTATTATACAGCATTGCTAAACTAATATAACGCTATATGTTATATAAACTTCTATTTTTACTCGGAATTACTATTTTCCCGTTGAACCAAATCCACCTTCACCACGAACCGTTTCCTCTAAATGGTCAACTTCAATAATTGGTAAACAAAAAACCGGCATAATAACCATCTGAGCAATTCTTTCATTCTTTTTAATAAGATAATCTTCTACCCCAAAATTTTTAAGCCCCACACAAATTTCTCCGCGATAATCACTATCGACTACACCAACGCCATTAGAAAGTGATACTGCGAATTTTGTTGCGAGCCCACTTCTTGCAAAAATAAAGGCTGCCATATTTTTGTTGGGAAGCTCTATAGCAAGGCCCGTTGGAACTAACACGGATTGCCCCGATTTTAACATTATATCCTGCGGTATACAAGCACACAAATCTAATCCTGCAGACCCTTTCGTTGCCCGGGTTGGAACTATTGCATTTTCTTTTTTCTTCATTATTTTAAGTTGCATATTATTATTCACGATTAATCCACCTTTAAACATTTTTTAACATATTTTAACAATTATTTTAATTTTCAACTGTTTAATTAACACCCCTATAATAAAGTCCTCGTGTAAAGCCATCGGTTTCTTTGACATGGTTGTTGAAACTCTTTAATTTTTCAACTTTTTCCACAAAGTTTTCAACAGTAAACCTTAAAACAATAAAGTCTAAATTGCAAAATTCATTACTTTTATCTCCTAAATATATAGGTACCGAATTTAACATTTCACTACATCCATTATTGCAGATAATCGGAAACTTAATTTTCTTTCTATCAATCACAGTCGGAGGCGAATTACAATCTCTACATCCACTTTTGCCCGTAGCTGCAGGGCAATTTCTCATAAGCATTAAAGGAACTCTTCCATATCCAATTATGCCTCTTTTAACATTTGATCCTAGGTTTTTTATCTGATCAAAAGTCATCTCGAAAGAGAGTTCTATATCAGTTATCCCCAGTTGTTTTATAAATTCAACCGAATATGTATTGCATACATTTAACGAAAACCCTCCATGAATATTAAACCCGTATTCTCTTGCTAATTTCACAGAACCGATATTTCCAGCCCAAACATCTTTTACTCCAATTTGTTTTGCTAAAGCCAAGCGTTCTTTTATAAAATTCTCTATTCCAAACATTCCTCGCGGGATTTCAAGTGCTACATTAATACCCAGTGATTGCACCCTTTTTATCTCATCAATAGAAGAATTAATCGGCACATAAACAAGTTCGCACTGTGAAAATTCTTTTGGAATATTAGTATCATTAAATCTTGCTCTTATTTTAGGTGCTCCACTCGATATATGTTTTTGTATATTCTCTTTTAAAGTCTCGTTAAAACTAATTTTCTTATATTTATTTTTAATTTGTTTTTCTACTGCAGTAAGACATTCTCTTCTAAGCAAATTTAATTGTGAGTTCGAAACTGATAAGCCCGGTTCTATTTCGCAGCTTATATTCTTGCTAAAAAATTGTGTTCCACCGGTTTTCTGTAGTTGAGCTATACATCTCTCCTGAGATAAACTAATATTTTTAGCAGCTTCGGGTACTTGACCCAAAACTTTAGAAGAGTTTTTAAAATCATCTTCTGCTGCTAACATAATTGGTTCATTGGCTTTCACAGTTAACTTAAAATCGACGGGAATGCGTCCATGTTCAGATTTATATAAATCATGTATCTGAGAAAAAACATTTTTGGTCGCCGATAGTACGTTCTCTTTTTCTCTTATCCCAAACATATGTTGGCCACGCTGGCCTTTGTAATACCCATCTGTAAATCCAGAACGAGAAAAAACCGCTTGTAAGTTTTTAATAAGGTTTTTATCCACCGTTTCGTTATCTACCATATATCTACATGCTGCTACCGATGCTGCTACATACTCTGGGCGTTTCATTCTTCCTTCTATTTTAGCTGAAGTCACACCAAGTGATGAAAGTTCCTTAATATAATCTATAAGTGACAGATCCTTAAGACTTAAAGCATAGTCACTGCTGCCTTTGGTTTTATGTGGTAACCTACACGGCTGCGCACAAAACCCTCTATTTCCACTCCTACCGCCTATCATGGCGCTCATGTAGCATTGTCCAGACACAGACATGCAAAGTGCTCCATGCACAAAAACCTCTAGTTCTATAGGAGACTCCTTTGCAATTTCCTTTATTTCATTAAAAGAAAGCTCCCGCGCTAAAACAACTCTTTTAAATCCTAATTCATGTAGTGCTTGTATTCCTGATAATGTATGTATGGACATCTGTGTAGACGCATGAAGAGGCATATCTGGGGCTACTTTTTTTATTAAAGATATTAACCCTAAATCTTGCACAATTAGAGCATCTACTGGTACTAAGCAAAGAAATTTTATAAACGAAAGTGCATTTTCTATTTCATTATCAAAAATTAATGTATTGAGAGTAACATAAACTTTTACGTTTCTTTTATGACAAAAATCTACTGTTTTTATAAGTTGTTCTCTATTAAAATTTGCAGCATTTCCACGAGCACTGAAGTTTTCTCCTCCTAAATATATTGCATCTGCTCCACAAAGAACTGCAGGTGCTATAGATTCATATGAACCAGCTGGTGCTAAAATTTCTATTTTGGTGCTCATAGACTTTCTAGTTTCCTTTCTTTTTATCTCTAATTTTTAAAACTTTGGTTGTAGAGGGGCGCCGCCCGTGGTGTAAAATTTTTTACACCACGGCAAGTTTAATATAGTATTCTTTATTAAACTTGCCCGGATAAATCATTTATGATTTATCCGGGCGGCGCAAAAAAATTAAATACTATCAGCTATTTCATTTTGAGTTACCGAAAGCGTTACAATTTCACCCTTTGAATCTTCGGCAGGGCATTGGTCTGCCCTATTATTTTTGAAGTTATCAATTTCCTCTTTATATTTATCTAAAGATCTTATCAAAGACTCAACTTTACTTCTTAAATTGGTTATTTCAATTTCTGCAGACTCATATTTACTCTTATATTTAGATACCTCAGAAACATACTCTTTTATTTGTTTTCTAAAATTTTCAGTTTTTTCAATAGACTTGGTATTTTCATCACAATACTCAAGAGCAGACAACAAAGCTGCTGTAGAAATAGAAAGCTTAGGGTTTTTTGATAAAATACTATTCATCTTATCATTCACTTTATCTCCAATTGCTCTCACGTAAGATTCACTATCTTCAGATACAATAACATAATCTGAACCACAAATAGTCAACTTAACTTTATTTCTATCCATAAAACTTCAACCTCCAAAAACAAACTTTTAAAAAACAAAAACGCCGGCAACTCTGTGTTCCCGGCGTAAACTGATAATATAAATACTATAAAAGATTTCTGAATGAAAAACTCAAATATAAAAAGTCTTCTTAAAAGCGCAAAATTTTAAGTACTATATGGCATAAAAACATCATGTCACTTAAATCTAACTAATTAACGCAAAGGCAAAAGTGCACCCTAACTTAAGAAAACCAATACCTGCATCATTTAGCTACAGATATAAATAGTTATAAATGGCACAAACCACATTAGTTCAAACAGAAATCAAAATAGCACTCAGCTACAAACACAATTTGCCTAACAAATTCTATGCTGGTCGAGGTGACAGGGCTCGAACCTGCGGCATCTTGGTCCCAAACCAAGCACTCTACCAAACTGAGCTACACCTCGTTATCAACTTATATTTTAAATTTAAAAACCATTATAGTTTAGTGCACTAGATAAAAATTTTTAAGCTTCGCTTTAAACGCAAAACAAAAAACATCTATAACCACACAGTGGTATTAATTATATAATGCATTAAATAAAATGTCAAGCACTTTTGCATCAAATAGTCGATAACATCAACACCTCATATTACAGTATATAAATTAATAATTATAAACAGTAACTTTTATACTTCATTTTTTAACAAAATTCTAAAAAGTTTAATTTTTATTACATTTGACAACACCCCACTACTGATTTACTATTATAATTATAATACATTAACGGAGGATAAATTAATGTTATCAAATAAAGAAAAAACCATGGAAAAAATAGTATCGCTATGTAAAAACCGTGGATTTTTATATCCAGGCTCTGAAATATATGGTGGCTTATCCAACACTTGGGACTACGGCCCCCTAGGTGTTGAATTTAAAAATAACGTTAAAAATGCCTGGCGGAAAAAATTTATCATGGAAAATAAATATAACGTAGGACTTGACTCTGCTATACTTATGAACCCTCAAGCATGGGTAGCGTCAGGTCATGTTGGAGGCTTTTCTGATCCATTGATGGACTGTCGTGATTGCAAAACTAGACATAGGGCTGATAAATTAATCGAAGATTGCGGCGGTGATTCTAGTGGCATGACCTTTGCCCAGATGACCAATTATATTAAGGAACATAGCATAACTTGCCCCCAATGTGGTTCTTCTAATTTTACTGATATTCGCAAGTTTAACCTTATGTTTAAAACGTTTCAAGGAGTAACCGAGGACTCTAAAAACGAAGTTTTCCTGCGCCCCGAAACAGCTCAAGGTATATTTGTAAACTTTGAAAACGTTAGGCGCACCACAAGACGTAAGTTACCGTTTGGAATCGCTCAAATTGGAAAATCCTTTAGAAACGAGATTACTCCTGGTAACTTTACTTTTCGCACACGTGAGTTTGAACAAATGGAACTTGAGTTCTTTTGTAAACCCGGTACTGACCTTGAATGGTTTAATTATTGGAAAAACTACTGTAAAAATTGGGTATTGAGTCTTGGTATGAAAGAAGAAAATATTCGTCTTCGTGATCATTCAAAAGAAGAACTAGCTCACTATTCAAATGCAACTACAGATATTGAATTCTTGTTCCCATTCGGTTGGGGGGAACTTTGGGGGATCGCCGATCGTACTGATTTCGATTTAACGCAGCACCAAACTCATTCTGGTAAGAGCCTTGAATATTTTGATCAGGATGAAGATCAGCATTATATTCCCTATGTTATAGAACCATCACTAGGTGCAGATAGAGTTGCTTTAGCTTTCTTATGCGACGCTTACGACGAAGAGAAAATAGATGAAAATGATACTCGCATTGTATTAAAGTTGCATCCAGCGTTAGCACCTTTTAAAGCTGCTATTTTCCCTTTATCCAAAAAATTAAGTGATGGCGCGAATAACGTATTTGACATGCTATCAAAACATTTTATGGTGGACTATGACGAATCAGGATCCATTGGTAAAAGATATCGCCGCCAGGATGAAATTGGTACTCCGTTTTGTATCACTTATGATTTTGACAGCGAAACCGATTTTTGCGTTACTATACGTAGTAGAGATACCATGCAGCAAGAACGAATAGCTATAGATAATTTGGTCGATTACATCTCACAAAGAATTATGTTTTAAAATAAACTATAGTAAAAAGGTGGCATCGCCTTCGGCGATGCCACCTGCTTATTTTAATCTTCTTG
>CAQZPH010000024.1 GCA_948933715.1 uncultured Eubacteriales bacterium
GCATCATATAGTGTGCAAAGTCAGCGGTATGTAAAAGCAAACGATTTTGTATATGTTATGCCACCAGAAATAGAAGAAATCCCAGAGGCTAAATGTGAATTTATAAAAGCTATGCAGGAAGATATGAAGCATTATGAACGGTTAGCAGAAATATTAAAAGAAAAACATAAAAAGGACTTAATGAATAAAGGCAAAGAGGAGAAAGTAGCCGATAAAATGGCAGAAAAAAAAGCTATCGAAGATGCAAGATATGTTTTACCAAATGCATGTGAAACTAAACTGATTTGTACTTTTAATGCAAGAAGCTTATTAAATTTCTTCTCTCATAGATGTTGCAACAGAGCCCAGTGGGAAATAAGAGAACTTGCAACAGAAATGTTAAGGCTTGTTTCAAAGGTTGCTCCTAATATATTTAAAAAAGCAGGTCCTCCGTGCATTAATGGGGCTTGCCCTGAAGGAAAAATGTCTTGTGGTAAACAAGCTGAAGTAAAAAAGCAATTTTCACAAGTAAAAGGAGAAGTTATATGTCAAGAGGTAAACTTATAGTTATAGAAGGTCTTGATGGGAGTGGAAAAGCAACTCAAACAAAGTTACTTTGTGAAAAACTTAAAAGTAAAGGAAAATCAGTGTGTAAATTGAGTTTTCCAGATTATAATGAACCGTCATCTGTACTGGTTAAAATGTATTTAAATTCGGAGTTTGGATCTGGGCCTGAGGATGTTAATGCATACGCAGCATCATCGTTTTATGCTGTTGATAGATATGCAAGTTATAAAAAGTTTTGGAAAGATAAGTATGAAAATGGCCAATTTATAGTAGCAGATAGATATACTACTTCAAATGCAATATATCAACTAGGAAGGCTTGATAAGTCTTTGTGGGATGAATATATAAATTGGCTTGAAGATTATGAATATAATAAATTGGGATTACCTAAACCGGATTTAGTTATTTACCTTAGCATGCCAGTGGAGATATCCCAGCAGTTTATGACTAAACGTTACGATGGTAATGAATCGAAAAAAGATATACATGAAAAAAATATAGAATTTTTAAACAACTGTAGAAAAACATCACTTTATGCTGCAGAAAGATTAGGCTGGAAAGTTATTCCTTGCAGTGAAAATGGAATACCAAAAACAATAAATGAAATAAATAATGTTATTGAGAGTCTAATTGAGGAAGTGATTTCTTAGTATGCTAGAATTCTTAAAGCCAACATTAAAGGACAAGCAGTGGGCAAAACCGATTTTTCTAAGTTCAGGGTACATGAGCTCGGATAATGCTTTTGGAACCGCTTTTATATGGAAAGATGCCTATGATCTTAAAATTTGTAGGCATAAAGATTTTTTGCTCAGGATGTATGGTGATGGAAACATTACCTATGGTTTTCCTTTAGGCAAAGGGAATTTTAAGGATATTATTAATATGCTAATTGATGATGCAAAAGAACGCGATGAAGAGCTTTCTTTTGTAGGACTAACAAAACCTATGGTTTCTTTACTTTATGAAATTATGCCGGAAGCTTTTATATTTAAAAGTACTCGGGATACCGCTGATTATATTTATGAATCTAGTGATCTTATTAACCTTAAGGGAAAAAAGTATCATAAAAAAAGGAACCATATATCAAAATTTAATACTACTTATAAATTTGAATACAGTGATATAAATAAAGAAAATATTGATGATTGTAGAATAATTTTAAAACAATGGTATAATGAAAGTGATTATAAAAATAATGAAAGTTTGCTTAATGAAAAAGCAGCGCTAGAATTAGCACTTGATAACTTTAAAGAGCTTGAGTTTCTCGGTGGTATAATAAAAGTCGAAGGTTTACCTGTTGCGCTTACAATGGGTGAAAAAATAAATGATGAAGTTTTTGTTATACACTTTGAGAAAGCTTTAAAAGATTATAGAAGTGTGTATGCTATTATAAATAATGAATTTGCTAAATATAACCTTTCAGATTATAAGTATATAAATCGTGAGGAAGATTTAGGTTTAGAAGGCCTAAGGAAAGCTAAGATGTCATATTATCCTCAAATTATACTTGAGAAATATAACGCTACTTTGAGGTGATTTTTCTTATGATATTAGGTATAGCTAACTCTAATATGAAACCAGAGCTGCAAAATATTTTAAAAGTATGTTTTGACGAAAAAGATGAAGCAATAGACTTACTTTTTAAAGAGAAATTCAAAGAAGATATGACCACAGTTGGTATTGTGGATGGAAAAATTGTTTCAGCTGTTTATATATTTGAAAATAGTATCATATATAATAAAACAGAAATACCATCATGCTATATGTATGCGGTTGCAACTTTACCTGCATATCAAGGTAAGGGATATATGAAAGAGCTTTTAGATTATTCTGAAAAAATAGCAAGGCAAAAAGGGAAAGCTTTTTCAACTCTTTATCCAGCTGATAAAAATCTTTGTAAGTTTTATGAAAAGTTAGGTTATAAGCAATTTTTTAAAGCTTGTATTATAGAAATAAGGGATCATGAGCTATCAGGAGCTTTGCTAAAATATAAAAAAGATAACAATAACTTTGAGGGCGTTCAATATAATGATACTTTTAAACCCGAAATGAGCACCCAAAATAAAGTTGATTATCACCATTTATTACAAATAAGGAAAAATGCTTACGGCAACCCAGGGGATGTTTTCTGGGATCAAAGTCATATAAGTTATGCTATGAAAATTAATAAAATCTATGGTGGGGATACTTTTTTTGCAGGGAATAGTTATGCTATAGTTAGAAGAAGTAATGATGTTGTTGAGATAGTTGATAGCGTGATGACTAAAGAAGATATAGTCATTTTAATAACCGAAATTAAAAAGAAATATCCAGCAAAAAAATATAGGTTTAGGTTGCCTCCAAAGAGCCAATTGTTTAAAATAGGCGGTAACGATCTGCCTTTTGGAATGATAAAACCATTAACCGATAATGAAAGTTATAACCGTATATTATTAGAATTAAAAAGCCCATATTTAGGGTTAGTGCTGGATTAGTATTGGGGGGGCAGTATGATTTGTGTTTTTTTAGCAGATGGATTTGAAGATATGGAAGCTATAGTTACTGTGGATATTTTAAAAAGAGCTAATTACACCGTTAAAACTGTTGGAATTGGAAAAACAGAGATTACGAGTGCCAGTGGTGTTAAAATGCATGCAGACATGAAAGATGATGATTTAGTAATAAAAGATGTTTGCAGTGTTGTTTTGCCAGGAGGAATGCCCGGTAGTGTTAATTTAAGAAGGTCTTCTGTGGTTTGTGAGGCTTTGACTTATTGTATGGAAAATAAAAAATTAATAGCTGCAATATGTGCAGCACCATTTATTTTAGGAGAATTGGGATTTTTAAAAAATAAAGAAGCAACTTGTTACCCTGGATTTGAAAGCAAATTAATTGGAGCTAAAAAGTCTTTTAAATCTGTTTGTGTTGATGATAATATTATTACAGCGAAAGGGCCTGGTGTGGCAATGGATTTTGCATTTAAAATAATAGAATATATATCAGGAAAAGATTTAGCTATGACTATTAGGAAAGAAATGCAATGTTTATAGATAAAGTATCTTATAAGAAAAGTAATCTCAGAAAAAAATATTTAAAGATTCGCAAATTTAAACAAAATAAAATAAAAGATGTTTGTGATGATATAATAATAAGTAAATTATTGCTTTTAGATGAATATAAAAAAAGCGATATAATTTTTATTTATATCTCATTACCAGATGAAGTTAATACTAAGAAGATATTTCTAAAAGCATTAGAGGACAAAAAAGTTATAGCGGTGCCTAAATGTATAAGAGAAACAAATGAAATTAAATTTTTTAATGTTACGTCGATAAGCGATATGGAAGTAGGGAATTTTAAAATTATGGAGCCGCTCGTTAATAAGTGCGTACCAATATTAGATTTTAACCAAGGGTTATGTATTGTACCCGGAATTAGTTTTGATAAGTTTGGTTATAGGTTGGGTTATGGCAAAGGGTATTATGACCGTTTTTTAAATATGTTTAAAGGGAAAACAGTGGGACTATGCTATGAAAAATGCCTTGCTAGTAAATTGCCCGTAAATGAATTTGACAGACGTGTTGATATGATTATAACAGAGAAGAAAATTATAATGTAATTTTAAATATATACTTTTTATAAAGGAGAATAAAAATGAGTGATGAAAAGAAAAACAGATCCAATCAAAATTCTCAAGAGGATTTTTTATCTGAAGATAGAAAAAGAAAAGTAGAAGAGTTTGAAGTTAATATTGAAGATACATACAAAGAAGACGAAGAAATAGAAAATTTAATGAGTTACAGTGATGATAAGAAAAAAAATATGGATATCAGTTTAAAAAATGAAACTAGTAGTGTTAAAAAATCCGCAAAAAATGTAAAGTTTTTTAAGTCCATATGGATTGTAATGATTGTTTCCATTTGTCTTATGCTTGGGCAATTTGTAATCTTTGGAACTTTTGATATGCTTGCGATCACTAGGAACGATAATGTGGTTAAAGTTGAAATTCCTAAAGGGGCAGGTAAGAATGCTATTGCCAATATTTTATATGAAAAAGGCGTTATTAAGCAGCCAGGCTTTTTTAAAATGTATTTACTCTTAACTAAAGGTTCACAAAAGTTTATTCCAGGAAGTTTTGAAATAAAATCTAACCTTGATTATGAAGCAACTATAAATTATTTATTATCAAATGCAAACCGGATAGATTCTGATATAGTTGATGTTACTGTTCCTGAAGGAAAAAATATAATTGAAATTGCTGGAATACTTGAAAAAAATGAAATATGTTCATCGGATGAATTTCTTAAAGCTTGTAAATCAAATGATTTTAATAAAGACTATGACTTTATTGCAGGCAGCAGTTCAAAAGATATAATATATAAGCTGGAAGGATATTTGTTCCCGGATACTTATAGCTTTTATAAGAATGTTGAACCAAAATCGGTAATAAAGAAATTCCTTAATAACTTTGAAAATAAAGTTTCAAAGAAACTTTTAACGGATGAATCAAATGAAAAAGTAAGTGTTAAAACTTTAGCAGAACGTAAATCTATGTCCATTAGTGATGTGATAAATTTTGCATCGCTTGTGCAAGCAGAGGCATCAAATGATGCAGATATGCCAGGCGTAGCTGCAGTTATCAGCAATCGTTTAAGTACCCTTAATAATGGTGGAAAATCAACTTTTGGCGATGCAATAAATGGTTGTTTATCATTGGACTCAACAACTTGGTATCCGTATAGGAGTAAAGATAAAGTGCCAAGTAACATTGTAGACACATATGAAAGTCCCTATGATACTTATAAGTTTAGCGGATTTCCAAAAGGCCCTATTTGCAACCCAGGAATAACTGCAATAGAATCGGTTCTAACTTTTAAACCAACACAATATTATTTCTATTGCCATAGCAAAGAGGGAAAAACTTTTTATGCAAAAAGTTTTTCAGAACACGGGGTTAACTTAAAGAAGGCAGGGCTTGCGTAGGATTATTATAGAAAGAGGATAAGTTTTGGATAGTATTAAGTATGACAAAATAGAAATTTTATCTCCAGCGGGAGATATGGAAAGATTAACAGCAGCGGTTAACTTTGGTGCTGATGCGGTATACCTTGCAGGGCAAGAATTTGGAATGAGAACATCACCTTCAAATTTTAATATGGATGAACTAACAAAGGCGATTAAGTTTGCCCATGAAAAAAATGTAAAGGTATATTTAACATGTAATACATTACCCAGGAATGAAGAAATAGATAGGTTACCGGCGTTTATTGAAGATGCTAAAAATGCAGGTATTGATGCTTTTATTGTAGCAGATATAGGGATTTTACAGTTAGTGAAAAAATATGCTCCCGAGGTTGATGTTCATATATCAACACAAGCTGGAATTGTAAATTATCTTACAGCTAGAACTTTTTATGATATGGGTGCAAAACGTGTGGTTTTAGCAAGAGAATTAAGTCTTGAAGATATATCAACTATTAGGGCTAAAACTAATTCATCACTTGAAATTGAAGTTTTTGTTCACGGGTCTATGTGTGTATCTTTTTCAGGAAGATGTCTGTTATCAAGTTACTTAACAGGAAGAGATGCTAACAGGGGAGACTGCGCGCAACCTTGTAGATGGAAATATAATTTGGTTGAAGAAAATAGACAGGGTCAATTTTTCCCTGTTATGGAGGAAAATGGTGGTACATATTTTCTTAATTCTCGTGATCTTTGTATGATAAAGCACATACCTGAAGTTATAAAGGCTGGCGCAACAAGCCTTAAAATAGAGGGAAGAGCTAAATCTGAATATTATGTAGCCGTTACTACAAATGCATATAAACATGCACTAAATGCTTATTTAAATGGTGAAGAATTAGAGCCTTGGATGAGCGAGGAATTAGATAAAATTAGCCATAGAGAATATAATACAGGGTTCTTTTTTGGTAACGAACCAGGACAAGTATATTCTAATGGTGGATATGTGCGGCATTATGATGTAGTGGCTGTTTGTGATGGATATAAAGATGGAATGATAGAGATTTCACAGCGTAATAAATTTTTAAAAGGTGATGTTCTTGATGTTTTAGAACCAGGGGGTAGACCTTTTAATTTACAAGTAGAAAAAATGTTTGATCAGTGGGGTAATGAGGTTGACTCGGCTCCACATGCTATGCAAAAGTTATTTATTCCGGCTGATAAAATTGTTAAAAAAGGTGCTTACTTAAGAAGAAAGAGATAGAATAAACAATAAAAATATGCCGCACAATAGCGTGCGGCATATTTTTGCTAATAACTTATGGAACTCTTTTATTAAAAGTTAGACCAAGTTATTTTACATATTATTTAAAACAGATTTTAAGTATTCCCTAAAATCATTACCGATTTCCCTATGAGTTAAAGCGACTTCAACGCAGGCTTTCATTATGCCAAGTTTATTTCCCATATCATAACGTGTACCAGTAAAATCAACAGCAGTCATTCCTGTGGTTACAGCTAATGTTTTCATTGCATCAGTTAACTGAATTTCTCCACCCGCTCCAGGAGCTGTTCTCTCAAGTATATCGAAAATATCTGGTGTTAATATACATCTGCCAAGAATAGAGTAAAGCGACATAACTTTGTCCGGAGTAGGCTTTTCGATCATATCAGTGCATTTAAAAATGTTATCTTTTATATTTTCAACTTTTAATGAACTGTATTTAGAGATGTCTTTTTCTGGGACCTTATTTATTCCGAGTACAGCATGCCCATATTCTTCATAGGCTCTTATAAGCTGAGCACAAGCAGGGTCTTCTCCGATAATTACGTCATCTCCGTAAAGAACGGCAAATGGCTCATTACCAACAAAAGAACGAGCACAATTTACAGCATGCCCAAGGCCTTTTGTTTCTTTCTGACGTAAAAAGTATATATTAGCAAGTTCTGTAATTTTTGATATTTCATTATACATATCTTTTTTGCCACTGGATAAAAGTTTTTGTTCGAGTTCCGGGCATTTATCAAAATGGTCTTCTATTATACCTTTCCCACGATTTGTTATTATTAATATGTCAGAAATACCAGAAGCAACAGCCTCTTCAACTATATACTGTATAGCAGGCTTATCAACAATGGGAAGCATTTCTTTAGGTAATGCTTTTGTTGCTGGTAATACCCTTGTGCCAAGGCCAGCTGCTGGTATAACAGCTTTTTTTACTTTCATTTGTTGCTCCTTTTGTGAAAAATTCTCTAGTATTATGATTATAATTTTGTTTTTGATTTAAGTCAAGAGCAAGAGTTATTTATAAATTAGTAGTGTGTTTTTTAAACATAAATTTGTTTACAAACATTGCCACTATGATTCCCATACTAGTATTAAAAACACGATTAACAACGTACATTAAAGTACCATTTACACTTTCTGCAGGTGCGGTTACTACACTTAATACAACTATACAAGAAATTACAACTGAAGAAGGATGATTTATAACGTTGCAGAAATATATTACAATTAGTATAGAAATGGGAGCCAGAATCAAATCCGTTATTTCTTTGTGCGGGAAAGTGTGAGCAAATAAAAGAATTAAGTATCCAATAACACCACCGATCATAGTTCCAATAAGGCGGTGGACTCCTACCTTAAATGTTTCATTATATGTGGGCTGCAAACATATAATAGCGGCTACACTTGCAAGTAAAGCATCGGAATAACCCAATAGAAAATCAATTAAAATGCATAGAAAGACAGAAAAGGCGGTTTTTATTGCTCTTAAACCTAGTTTATATTTTGGGTTCATAGTTTTAAATCTCCTGTTTTAAATTTTTCTAGTAACCTTTAGTACCGTTTAAAGATTCATCTTCATCGATCCAGTTACTAACATCAATTACTTTAAAATTATCGTTATCAATTCTAACTATAACATTTTTTATTCCTGCGTTTATAATTAGTCGTTTGCACATAGAACAAGAACAAGTATTTTTAACGTATTCCCCTGAACTTGCTTCTTTGCCTACAAGATATAGAGTTGATCCTAACATATTATTTCGAGATGCATGAATTATTGCGTTTGCTTCAGCATGAACAGAACGGCATAACTCATAGCGTTCACCGCGAGGTATACCCAAGACCTCACGAGTGCAGTGGCCTAAATCAATACAGTTTTTTCTGCCTCTTGGTGCACCTGTATATCCTGATGATATTATTTGATCGTTATTTACAATTATTGCACCAAAATTTCTTCTAAGGCATGTACCACGTTCTAAAACAGTTTGTGCAATATCTAAGTAATAATTTGTTTTATCAATCCTACTCATCATTTTTTGATTTTTCCCCCTTATTATACAAATTATAATTTATTTTCTTATAAGAATCAATCTTTTTTAAAAATAGTTTTTTGTGGTATAATTAAATTTAATGTAGAAACTGTAAAGGAACTTTATTTTACTATTAAAAAGACTGAATTTTTGGAGGTCCTATGGAAAGACTATCAGATATAAATACAATAAAAAAGATACTCACAAAACATGGTTTTAATTTTTCAAAGTCACTCGGTCAAAACTTTTTAATTAACCCTAATGTGTGCCCTAAAATGGCAGAATTGTGTGGAGCAAACGAAAACAATGGTGTTTTGGAAATAGGCCCTGGGATAGGCGTTTTGACTTGTGAGTTAGCTAAAAGAGCTAAAAAGGTTGTTGCAATTGAACTCGATAAAAGACTTATTCCAGTGCTGGATGAAACGTTATCTAAATTTAATAACATTAAAGTTATTAATCAAGACGTTATGAAAATAGATTTAAAAAAATTAATAAAAGAAGAGTTTTTAGGAATGAATGTAGTAATTTGTGCTAACTTACCGTACTACATAACGTCGCCTATTATAATGAAATTACTAGAAGAGCGTCTAAATTTAAAATCAATTACAGTGATGGTCCAAAAAGAAGTAGCCGATAGAATTTGCGCAGGAGAATGCAATAGAAAAGCAGGGAGCATTAGTTTAGCTGTTAATTATTATTCAAAGCCAGAATATTTGTTTACGGTGAAAAGAGGAAGCTTTTTGCCAGCACCTAATGTAGATTCCGCTGTTATTAAATTAAATATAAGGGAAAAGGTTCCTTTTAATGTAACTAACGAAAAATTATTTTTTAAAATAATAAAATCCTCCTTTGCCCAAAGAAGGAAGACAACCATCAATTCGTTAGCAAACTGTTTAAATATTGATAAAAATGAATTGATAGAAATCTTTAAAAGTGCGGGGATATCCCTATCTAGTAGAGCAGAAAATATTTCGCTAGAACAATTTTCAAAAATATCTAATGCTTTGAGTAAAGGAAAGTAAAAGGAGTTAAAATATGAAACCGTTCTCTCAGGCGATAATTTTAGCAATTTTAAGTTTTATATTTACTATAATTGCAATACTTTTTTCGGTTTGGGATGGGGAGAGGTATGTGCCACTTTTATGTGGTTTTGCGTCCATATTAGCACTCATATCAATATATGTTTCATATAAAGGTTTCCAAAGAAAGAATAGTTAAAAAAGCAAGGAATTTTATGCTTGTCATTTTAATTTTATTTTGGTTTTGCTACTTTTTTATTATAAAATAAACTCATTATAAACGCAAAGATTAACGCTGAGATGCTTATAACTAAGGCTGTCATAAAAATGCTTTTTTTATCTATTATGGTTATGTTGTTGAATTGGTTAAGCTTGTTTGTTATAAATTCAAAATATGCTTTTGATCCTACTTCTACTACAGAACCTTCAATGGGAATATCATTATTCTCACCATATATTATATTTAAGTTTTCCACTTCGTTTTTATCAAACTCATAAGGTATAGGGATACGAACAATTACATTTTGGTTATTATTTAATTCAATATTTTTACCGTTCTTTATAACTTTGATATCATATATACTTAACTTTTGAACATTTTCTGCCCTATCAGAATCTATAGATAAAAGTGTTTTGTTATATTCATCACTACCGGGAAGGAACTCTCTAACTTTAAGTTCAGCATCTTCTGGGAAAGTGCCGCTTGGTGCAATAACGCACACTCCAGTTTTTTTATCTGTTCTATTAAATATAGGAAAGTTTTTGTGCGGTAATGCTTTTGCGCTAGAACTATAAGTTATAAATAGATTAAAAGCCGTAGTAATAAAAAATAAAAGGTATAGCATTTTTCTTAAATTTATCATTTTATTTACCTCTTGAGCAAATATTCTCTAAAGTTTTAATATAATAAAAGTTAATATATTTTTAATCAACGTAATATTTAAAACTTAACTTTAAAGTTATATTTTTATTTATATTAAATCTTGTTTAAATTTATTAATTAGAAGTGTTTGGGCTTTTAAAATCTACTTTTAGGAGACAAAAACAGATAAAATTTGGAATATTCTTTAAGCATTTTAAATGAATATTCGTACCTGTAAAGCAAACGATATATATGTATAACTTTAATTAAAAAGAGAGTAAAAGTTTTTATATAAGGAGAATGCTTATGAAAGGTTCAGTAAAATTAAGTTTTTTAAAGAAATTATTTACTGGTATATTACCGTTTACATTTTTGTTTGGTATATTATTTAGTAAGAATATTGCATACACTGCCGCTCCCATGGCAGTAAGTGTATTACCCCAGGCTTCAGATGCTTCACTTACTGCGATAACAAATGGTCAGTCTAGAGATTATTCTACTGGACAAGGGTTTACTGATAGTACGGGTGCAGCAAAAGCCGGTAGGGGAACTATTTCTTATTCAGTTGCAGGAGATAAAGGTATTTTAACACTTAGTGGAGTGGACCTTACAACCACACATGGGTTAATATCGGCTAACGGTGGTAATGGCAGTTTAGAGATAGTTTTAGAAGGAACAAACTCCATTACTTCTAATGCAGATACAATTGTAGCAAAAAATACTAATGTAAAATTTAGCGGGACAGGAACACTTACCATTAACCAAAACACAGCAGGGACAGCAATTTCTACAGCAG
>CAQZPH010000025.1:0-5802 GCA_948933715.1 uncultured Eubacteriales bacterium
GTTCCTGAGAACCTAGAGCGATACGCCAATCGGGACTTAAATGAAAAAGGAATGATAAAAGTCGGAGATGACTGCTACAATGCCTTTGTGTGTCGTGGCTGGGAGTGGGGAGGCTCATGGGATAGTCCAAAAGACTATATGCATTTTCAAAAGTTTCCTTGGGATGCTCCAAGGCCAGCAGCGAAATATTAAAACAGGTTTATTTTAAAGGTTATAGAGAAACTTTTTAGGGAATATTTGGTAGCTGTCTAATATCTATAAATTGAATGCCAAGCACGATGGCGTGCTTGGCATTTTTCTATTTAAATTAAGAAAAACTATAGAGTACAAAGGACATAATAAATCTTCGGCATGGATTGTTTTTTTAATCTAGAAAATCCTTTAATTTTTTGCTTCTACTTGGATGACGCAATTTTCTAAGCGCTTTAGCTTCTATTTGTCTGATGCGTTCTCGTGTAACATTAAATTCTTTCCCTACTTCTTCTAAAGTTCTTGATCTTCCATCCTCAAGACCAAAACGCAATCTTAAAACTTTTTCTTCTCTTGGCGTTAAAGTATAAAGAACTTTAGACAATTGTTCTTTAAGTAGTGCATGGGACGCAGCATCTTCAGGGGCTAGGGCATCATCATCTGGAATAAAGTCTCCCAAATGACTATCTTCTTCTTCCCCGATTGGTTTTTCAAGTGAAAACGGCTCCTGATCTACCCGCAAGATTTCTCTTACTTTTTCAACAGGCATATCAAGTTTAGCGGCGATTTCTTCTGCAGTTGGCTCATGTCCGTTAGTATGGAGCAACTGACTAGAAACTTTTTTAACTTTATTTATTGTTTCCACCATATGAACTGGAATTCTAATGGTTCTGGCCTGATCCGATATTGCCCGTGTAATAGCCTGACGAATCCACCAAGTTGCATAGGTAGAAAATTTAAATCCCTTAGTGTAGTCAAATTTTTCTACAGCTTTTATAAGACCTAAGTTTCCTTCCTGGATTAAATCTAAAAACTGCATACCGCGGCCTAAATATCTTTTTGCAATGCTAACTACCAACCTAAGGTTTGCCTCCGAAAGACGTTTTTTAGCTTTAGCATCACCCTCGGCAATTCTGACAGCTAATTCAATTTCTTCATCTGAAGTTAAAAGTGGAACTCTACCGATTTCTTTTAAATATACTTTTACGGGGTCGTCTACAGTAAGCACGTCAGAAGACATTAAATCAGGTGCATCTACGTGTTCGGTGGCCATTTCTTGAGTAAATTCAAGATCATCAACTTTAAGGTCACTAAAGTCTTCTATAATTTCTATTCCAGCAGCTTCCATTTCATCATAAAACTTTTCAAGTTGTTCTGGTTCAAAATCGAGTTCACCGATAGAATCAAGTATTTCCTTAGTGTTTATATGCCCTTTAGCCTTACCCTTTTCTAACAAATTTTTCATTATGGTTTTTTTATCTTTAATGGGTGTTGATGTCATTTAAAATTCCTCCTATTTTTTGTGTTCCCTAAGTTTTCTCATGTATTCTATAATCTCAATATCTTTTGCTAAGACTATATTTTTTTTATTTAATTTTTCTTTCTCATATAAAACAACGTTTATATATTCGATCACGGTTTCTTTTGTTGACATTCTCTCTGATTCACTAGCCAACATTAAAGCAATAGCTGATAACTCATCACCATTAAAGTCTTGTGTTAAATCTGTAATACTAATGGGTCTTCCTTTACTAACTCTATCTTTTAGTACCGTATAAATTCGACTGTTAAAGCTTGTACAAAAATCGTCGGGTGATAATTTTGAAAACACCGTATTAGCAGCTTCTGGATTATTAATGATATAAGCTATGATAGCTTCTTCGGCAACAGCTGCTCTTAAGTTATCTGACTTTTCTGTATTGACTTTATTATTTCTAGCCGATATATTTTGCTGTATTTGCAAGAACTGCTTTTTTTCTCTAATTTTTCTATTTTTTCTTTGTTCTTTAGATACTTGAGAAATTACAGAGTCTTTTGCTATACCTATTTCTTCACTTAATTTACCAGCATAAATCTCTTGTTCAATCAGGTCATTTAAAGTAGCTAATATTTTAACAGATTCTTTTAAATAAGCAATTTTTCCTTCGGATGTTTCAAGATTATAATTAAAAGCAGCTTTTTTTAGTCTATATTCAACGTCATTCCCAGAACTTTTTATAAGCTGAGAGAACCTTGCTGGTCCTTCGCTGCCATAAGCTCTCATAAATTCATCTGGGTCTTTATTGCCTGGCACAGTAATAACTTTTATGAGTATCCCGGTAGGTCTTAAAAGTTCAATTGCTCTTGATGCCGCTTGTTGCCCGGCTGTATCAGAGTCATAACAAATAACGATTTCCTTTGCATACCGTGACATAATTTTTGCTTGCTCTGAGGTTAAAGCTGTTCCTAAAGTTGCCACAGCATTTTTAAATCCAGCTTGATTTAAAGCAATAACATCCATATAGCCTTCAACTAATATTAAAGTTCCGTCGTTATCATTTTTAGCAAAGTTAAGCGAAAAAAGATTTAAACTTTTTTTAAATACCAATGTATCAGATGTATTTAAATATTTAGGTTTTTGGTCGGACATTACCCGGCCGCCAAAAGCAATAACATTTCCGCGAAGGTCTATAATTGGGAACATAACCCTATCAAAAAAACGAGCAGACACGCTTTTGCCTTTCCCGGCATAAGCTAAATTTGCATTTACTATTTCTTCATATTTAAATCCTTTAGTTGTTAGATAATTTATAAGTTCATATCTTGATTTAGGTGAATATCCAAGACCAAATCTTTTTATTGTTTTTTCAGTTAACCCTCGTTCTTTTAAATAAGCTAAAGCTCCTTTGCCGCTTTGGGAATATAAGTTTTCATGAAAAAATCTTGCAGATTCACGATTAACTTCAAATATCCGCCTTTTAAGGTTAGCCATTTCTTCATCTTTTTTGTTGTTTTGGGGCACCGAGATTCCAGCCCTTTGAGCTAAAAATTTAACGGCTTCTATGTAATCTAAGTTTTCGATTCTTTCAACAAAGGTTATAATGTCTCCACCGACTCCACAACCAAAACAATAAAACGATCCACTTTGAGGATAAACATTAAAAGAAGCGGTTTTTTCTCCATGAAAAGGACAAAGACCAACAAAGTTTCTGCCACGCCGTTTTAAATTTACATATGATGAGATTACTTCGGTTACATCATTTTTAAATTTTAATTCTTCTATAAAACCATCAGGTAACGGCATAAACAAACCTCCGTATTAAACATTAAAATTTATATATTCCACGACTTAGGAATAAAAATACTTTCAAAAAGATTTATAGCAAAATAATCAGTCATTCCAGCGATATAGTCACACACGGCTCTATTTAGACTTTCCTTTTCTGCTATTAATTTCATCTGATGGGGCAACTTATCAGGATGAGAAGTAAAATAATTATATAAACCAGTTATTAAAGCTGGAACTTTAACAGACTCTTTTTTAGATTCCATATTAGTATAAACAAACTCATACATAAAAGAATGCAATATATCGAAAGCTTTTTGCACTTCATTTGACATGCAAATCTCTTCACCTTTACTATTTTCAACAATAGATTTTATAAGAGCATTAATTCTTTTTGTTTTTGTATCTCCCAATACATGTAAAACGTCGACAGGTAAATCCGCGGTAGTCATAACGTTAGCTCTTATTGCATCATCAATATCGTGGTTAACATAAGCTATCCTGTCCGCAAGGCGCACAAGGCGCCCCTCGATTGTTTTGGGCCAGCCACCTCTAGTATGATTTAATATTCCGTCTCTAACTTCATATGTTAAATTTAGTCCTTTGCCGTTTTTTTCTAAGAAATCTACAACTCTTAAGCTCTGTTCAAAGTGTTTAAAGCCACAATCTGACAGTTCATTTAAAACAGTTTCTCCATCATGCCCAAAAGGAGTATGGCCAAGGTCATGAGAAAGAGCTATAGCCTCGGCTAAATCTTCGTTTAAAAACAGTGATTTAGCTAAAGTTCTGGCGATTTGAGATACCTCTAAAGTATGAGTAAGTCTGGTTCTATAATGATCGCCTCTTGGGCACACAAAAACTTGAGTTTTGTGTTTCAAGCGCCTAAATGATTTACTGTGTATCACACGATCCCTATCAACCTGATATACTGTTCTGAGATTACATTGATCGTCAGGAAATCTTCTTCCTTTGCTGTTTTTAGATAAAGCAGCTACTGGTGATAGTGTTTTTAACTCTATTTCTTCAAGTTTTTCTTTTATACTCATAAAAATCACCTTACTGCAAAAGTTATAATATAAAGATATATACAATAAAAATTTAATAATTCCTGCAAAATAAAATTATTTCTCTAAATTTTATAAAAATTTTCATTTTTAATCTTATAATTTAATGTTCCTGATGATATTTCGAGTAATTTTTTTGATAAATTTTTAGTATTTTCTTTTTTTATATGAAAACATAATTTTATTTCCTGGGCAAATATTGTTTCATCAATAATTCCAGTGCATTCATTTATAATATTTGATATCTTTTGGTATTGATTATAATCGCATACTAGTTCGCAACTGCAACACATTGACATTTTAATTATCTCTGAAGAATTAATAGCGCCAGCAGCAGCCTTTGAATAGGCTCTTACTAAACCTCCAGTTCCCAGTAATATTCCTCCAAAATATCTAGTTACCACAACGACAATATTCTGCAAATTATTTTTCTTTAGGATATCAAGCACAGGAACTCCAGCAGTTCCGTGAGGTTCTCCATCATCAGAGTAGCGTGAAATGTTATTATCCTTTAAAATATAAGCGTAAACATTATGACGAGCATCCCAGTGTTTTGTTTTTATTGTAGTTATAAAGTCGACTGCATCTTTTTCAGATTTGACATGTTTAATATATCCTATAAATTTTGATTTTTTTTCGACCAATTCAAAAGATGATTCGTCTGATACTGTTATATATGAGTTTTCCATACATCACACTCCTATAACTTAAAAGAATAAAACTTTTGATAAAAACGATAAGCGGTGCATTGCTGCACCGCTAAACTTATAACAACTACTAATCTTTTTTACTAAAACGTTTATTAAATCTATCTACACGTCCGCCAGTATCAACAAGTTTTTGTTTACCTGTGAAAAATGGATGGCATTTAGAGCAAATTTCAACTCTTATATCTTCTTGTGTAGATGCAGTATCTATAACATTACCGCACGCACAAGTAATTGTAGTTTTTTTGTATTCTGGGTGTAAACCCTCTTTCATTTATTGTCACCTCTTTTTAAAAAACCGTAACTATTGCACATTATTATAACATACTAAAAACTATAATGCAATAATTAAATAACAAAATATTTAATTAGTTTTCATCTACTTGTGTAGATATTAATTGACAAATAGTTAAATATGATATAAAATCAAGGATGTTATAACTGTCTCCGTAGCTCAGTAGGATAGAGCAACTGCCTCCTAAGCAGTAGGTCGGACGTTCGAATCGTCTCGGGGACGCCATGCATTTATATTAAAAATATTAGGGCACCACACTATAGTGTGGTGCCCTTTTTGGTTTTAATTCTTTTTCTTATTAATGAATATAGTGTTAGGGCTAATGTAATCTTTACCTCTTCCTATATCACATATTATATGATTTTTAACAAAAAGGTTCCCTTTAATTTTTTTTACGTGTATACAGTTCTCGCAGCAACTAGCTACATTTATGCTGCCATATAATGATTCAAATTCACTACATAAAGCATCACGATCAGTATTTTTACCACCAGCCACGGC
>CAQZPH010000025.1:5812-11327 GCA_948933715.1 uncultured Eubacteriales bacterium
TAATTCATCCTCTGAGAGACTTTGAGGTCCCATTATTTTTGTAAACTCCATTATACTTTTGCATTTAGCGTTTTTCTCCACTTATCAAAAACCTACCTTTCTAAATGATCTACCCTTAGTATAAAATCTTTTTTAGTTTAACATTATATCTAATTATTTATACATTACCTATCTGTTGGCGTTTTACAAGTTCCGTAAAATACCCATTTGCACTATTTAGCTCATCGTAAGTACCGTCTTCTATGATTTTACCTTTGTCTATAACTATAATCCTATCGCAATTTTTAATAGTAGAAAGCCTGTGGGCAATCACTATTCTGGTGCTTTTAAGCGAATCAAGCGCTTCTGATATTTGTTTTTGCGTTATATTATCAAGAGCACTGGTTGCCTCATCAAACATTAGTATACTTGGTTTTGGAGCTACTGCTCTTGCAATCATTAACCTTTGCTTTTGGCCACCCGAAACTCCGCCACTTCCTTCTGAAATAATAGTATGCATGCCCATTGGCATGTCCTTTATATCTTTATCAAAACTTGCAAGTTTTGCAGCTTCCCATGCGTCATCAAGAGTCATCCATGGTGCTGAAATTATAATATTTGAAAATATATCTCCGCTAAAAAGTTTACCGTTTTGCATAACAGCACCAATATGTTGCCTTAATGTTTTTAAATCTAAGGTGTTTATATCCTGACCATCATAGTATATAGCACCATTTTGAACCTTTTCAAATCCAAGCATCAATCTCATTAAAGTAGATTTTCCGCATCCGGTTTTTCCTACAATTGCAATATATTGGCCCGGCTCAATTTTTAAACTTATATTATCAAGTATCAAAGGACCCTTTTCATCATATTTAAACGATACGTTGTTGATCTCGATTGCTCCGGATAAATTTGTTATTATTTTTCTATTTTCGCTTACTTCGGGCTCTGTTTCTAATATAGGTTCTACTAATTCTAAAATCGGCCGCATTTCTGAAAACCTTGTAGCTAATGGGCTAAGAGAAAGAAGTGCACCGCTTACTGCTGCAAAGGCAGCATTAAAGGCTACAAAGTTAGCAATGTCGACATTTGTAATCCCTGCAATATAATAAAGAACGACTATGCCTGTCATAGAAATTATTGTGGATATCATGGGGACTATTTTTACAAATAACGACGGGTTATAATCAATCTCAGCACCTTGTTTATACGTGTTTGCCCATTTTGAAAAAGCTCTTCTTTCAGCACCAGATAATTTAATTTTTTGGATCCCTGAAAATAGAGAATAAATAAGGCCATTTAATTTTACTTCTATTTTCATCTTTTTCCTTCTAACATTGAGTAATATTAGGGTACTGATTATAGTAAATAAAAGTTGTATTAAAACAAAAAGAATTGCTGGAGCAACTAATTGAGCCGCATATTGATTCATTTGAAAAATATACACAGAAGAAAAAAGTGTAGATAACCCGAGTGAAAAAGATGTTCCGCTTATCATCACACAAATTTTTTGCATACCTTCAACACGGGATGAAAGGTCACCTGAGCTATACTCTGAGAAAAAATTGGCGGGTAAAGACACAACCCTACTCATAGTTGCTGCTTGCACAGAGACATTCATCTTTGTATTTATTCTTGATGAGACCAGATTACTAGCAATTTTTATAAGTGCTTGTGATAATGTCATACCAACTAGAAGAACAGCAAATGGCACGAGTAAACTTATTTTGCCGCTAGGTATTACACCACCATATAGTAGTTTATTAACAAACGGTAAAACCATTCCGATCAACTGCACAAGTAGCGAGATGAAAGCTATATATATAATATCGGTTTTATTTAAAGTCGACATTATATATTTACTAAGATCAATAAGTTTTAATTTTCTTAATGGGAACGGTTTATAAAAACAAAATGCTGTTTCTTCTAGCATATCTCTAGTTTTGCTATTTATTTTTATTCTTTTGCCGCTTTCATAATCAAAAAAACTATATCCCTTAATAGTATCAGGAATTAAAGCAACAGTGTCTCCTGTTTTTGTTTGTGCTATCATTGCACCGGTTGCATCTTGCCACCATTTCCCTCTTAGCTCTACAGTTCTTCTCATTATGCCGGTAGGTCTTAACATATATTCCATTTGTTTATTCATATCATCCACATTATTTGGAACTTCTACAATTTTAGCTTTATAAAACCTTAGCACTTCTTCTATAGCGTTTTGCGTTTTTTGTCTATCATTATTTAACGCTCTTGAAATTGCCGATTCCCCCAGAATAACAGAAGACAACCCGATAAATGAATTTTCAAAATCCATTTTATCTTTTTTCATTCTGTTTTTCAGTTGTTCACTAAACCAACCCATTAACTCACCTCTTTTCTATTCAGTAGTTATAAGTTTTGTATATATTCCGTTATTTTGAAAGAGCTCATCATGTGTTCCTCTTTCAACAACCTTACCTTTATCTAAAACGATAATTTCATCGCAATCACGTATAGTCGATAATCTGTGTGCAACTATTATGCAAGTTACGCCTCTATCTGTAATAGAACTAATTACTTCATGTTCTGTTTTTGCATCAAGAGCAGAAGTTGCCTCATCCAAAATAATTATCGTAGGGTCTTTAGCTAAAGTTCTTGCGATTTCTATTCTTTGTCTTTGTCCACCTGAAAAGTTTTTTCCTCCTTCTAATACCTTGTGATTATACCCGCCTTCTTTTTTCATTATATCTTCATGTATTTGAGCATCTTTAGCAGCCATTATCATATCATGATCTTCAATAGAGGTATCCCACATTCTTATATTTGCAGAGATTGTATCTTCAAACAAGACGACGTCCTGATCAACTACTGCAACCGAACTTGTAAATATTTCGCGTTTTATATTTTCTATAGGTTGTCCATCAAAAGTGATCTGCCCAGACCATGGTTTATAAAGGCCAGAAATAAGCTTTGCAAGTGTAGATTTCCCGCATCCAGATGCCCCAACAAAAGCAACCCTTGATCCCGGCTTTAAAACTAAGTTAAAATTCTCAATTAAAGGCTCCCCTAAAGGTTTATATCCAAAGGTAACGTCTTTCATTTCCATATTACCTGTTAACTTTGTATACTCTACATTTTCATCTATTTCTGAATCGATATAGTCAATATCTGGCTCATAATTCATAACATCTTCTATTCTTTCCATTCCGGTTCGCATTTCTTGCATCTTCTGCCCAATGCTTCTAAATGAATCCAGGGGCTCTATAAATTTTCCGAGGTACCCCTGAAACATCATTAAAATACCAGGTGTAAAACCTTCAGTTCCCTGCATTATAAACATTGCACCAATGAGCAATACTGCCATATTTGCAAGGCCCTGCACGATACCGGGAACTGCACCTAAATATTCATTAAGTTTTGAAAACTTAACAATAGAACCATTTACAGAAGCTTGATACCCCGACCATTTTTCAAAGAAACCGTTTTCAGCCCCTGCAGATTTTATTGTTTCTATCATTTCTATTCCAGAGACTGTTGAAGATGCTAATTTTCCAGCATCTCTTAATTGTGCCCTTGTAATGTTAATTCTTTTTTTAGATATATAGTTTGACAAAAACATATTTATAATAACCGCCGATAACCCTAAAAGAGTAAGTTGCCAACTGATATTTATCACCATAAAGAAATAAAATATTAACATAATAAAATTTAGTAAAATAGGAGCCAAACTATTAATTAAAGTTTCTGCTATGCCTTCATTTGAGGCCTGTCTCATAGCAATATCTCCTATTTGCCTTTGAGAAAAAAAGTTCATAGGTAGCCTTAAAACATGCCATATAAACATTGAATTAGCTACAATTGCAAGTTTTCCTCTTATTTTTAACATATAAATAATGTTTATAACTTGTACTATTATCTGAAACAATATCAATATTGTCATACCGGATACCACGGGCATTAACCATTCGGGATTTTCACGGGTTAAAATTCTATCTATAAACACTCTTGTAAACACAGGATTTACGATTCCTATAAATGTGAGCAAAAGACCGGTTAACACAACAAATATAAACGGCACCAAAGTACCCTTGAGCCTTTTTTTAGCAAAGTTAAGTATACTTTTTTGCTTTCCATCAGGAACAAAATCTTCTCTTTTTTCAAAGCAAACAATGACTCCTGTAAATGACCGGTCAAACTCATCAATTGAGACTTCGATATTTCCTCTTGCAGGATCATTTATTACAGCTTTATTTTTTTTAAACCCAGTAAGAACGACAAAGTGATTAAAATTCCAATGTATAATAGCAGGTAGCGGTAATGTTTTTATATCGTCCATGCCACATCTATATGCATCAGTTTTTAAACCATAAAAATTGGCAGCAGCCACCATATCCTTAAGGTTACTTCCATCTCTTGACACTCCACAGTCGGTTCTGACTTTTTCAAGCGGTACCCATTTACCGTGATACGCAAGTATCATAGCAAGAGCTGCAGCACCGCACTCTAAAGCTTCCATCTGCATAATTACTGGCACTTTAGCTACCTTATTTTTAAACAATTCCAACTCCTCCTTTACTTAGATTGATTAAACAGAAATTCTATAGGAGTAATGGATTCTGTAATAATATCTATTTTACATAACTCATTTATTTTAATAAAGGATTCATCACCCTTTTCGCCGTTTGCCCAATCATATTCATTTAAAGATAATTTATTGACCGTTATTAAAACGCCTATACCATATTCTGAATCAAGAATACTATCGGCAATATATTCACTTGAATATGATTGCATTATGTCTTCTTGTTTTATAGCTGTTTGTGCGATCTTTGATATTTTTCCATTGATATAAGTGTTCTGACTTTTAGACTTATCATATATACGCACTGGCATACCCACAGATATTTTAGTTGAATAATCTGCGTTTATATAGCATATAACAGAATCTACGCTATCTGTATCTTTTCCTTGAAATACTCCGTTTGCAGAAATCTCTGTTGTTATGTTGCCACTAACTGCCCAAATAGAAAAAGACACAGCTATAACAAGTAGTGCACAGATAATTAACCATACACTAGGATTAGATACTCTTATATAATCATTTAATTGTTCTGGTGATGATATCCGGTCAAGGCTTTTTTTTCTAAATATATTGCTCATTAGTTTAACCTCTTTTCTTTTTAATTAAATCATCACGGTTACATAATAAAATTTTATTAGACTTATTAAATAAATATTTTATATAATATTAGCATTATTTGTTAAAAATGTCAATACCGAAATTAAATTGAGAGTTTAAAATAAATCATATAATTTTTGTCATACTGTTAATAAGCTTATTTATTTAAAGAGATAGGGGACCTTGTTTTATGCATAGAAATATAAAAAAAATAATAGGGTATGAGATATTAGATTCACGGGGTAACCCTACTGTGTGTGCTGAAGTTACACTTTTTGATGATTCATTAGGAATTGCAAGTGTACCTTCGGGTGCATCAACTGGCCTTTTTGAATCTGTTGAGTTAAGAGACTCAAATGCAGATCGTTTTTTTAG
>CAQZPH010000026.1 GCA_948933715.1 uncultured Eubacteriales bacterium
TTATTAATTATGTCCTCTCCGTTTTCAGGAATAACATCCAAAATCGCATTAATTGCTACTTCTATCATAGAATCATCTGGCTCTTTAGTCGTTATTCTTTGCATCCATAAACCAGGCGCTGTGATAATTCTAGTCACAATGTTATTATACCTGGCACATAGTTTTATTAATTCATAGCCAACCCCTATTAAAATCGGAACACATAAAAGTCTTACAAAGGTTCTAAAAAACGCATTCTCAATAGGTATAAAAAAACCTATAACAATACCTATAATCAACATAAGCATAAGAAAACTTGTTCCACAGCGTGGATGAAAACGTCTATGTTTTTTTACATTTTCAACGGTTAATTCTTCCCCTGATTCATAGCAAAAAATTGTTTTATGTTCTGCTCCATGATATTGAAAAACTCTTTTTATATCCTTTAATTGTGAACATGCAATTATATAAAATAAAAAGATTATTATTTTTAAGATTCCTTCAAAAAAAGAACGGTAAAAATTATTATCCTTAATCTGCGGTATGTAAGAAAAAACATTGTTAAAAATAAAAGTTGGTAAAAACATAAACAAAAATAAAGATAAAACCACCCCAATAGCAGAAGATATCCCTATTAAAAATTTTAGTAAATTGTCTCCACATTTTCTTTCGATAAATTGTGAAAACTTAGATTTTGATTGTGATTCATCTTCAAGTGCACCCGATTTGTCTGCTGAAATCATCATAGCTTTCTGCCCTATTCTGAGTGAATCAATAAAATTAATTATACCTCTTATTAACGGCCAAGAAAAAATTTTTGATTTATCTTTAAAACTCAAAACATGAAGTTCCTCTGATTCAATTATCCCTTCTTTTGTTCTCACCGCAACAGATATTTTCTTTGGACCTTTCATCATTACTCCTTCTAATAATGCTTGTCCACCAATAGATGTAACTTTTTTTACTTTTTCCCTTTGCACCATTATCCCTCTTTGCTTAAGCTTCATTATTTGTTTTTATTACTGGTATGGCTACAGTAACAACCGTTCCCACATTTTCTTCACTTGTTATATCAAGACTACCTGAATGCAATAATATAATTTCATTTGCTACAGCTAACCCTATCCCTGAACCTTTTTGGGTGGTATTAGCCTTATAAAACTTATCTTTAACATGAGGCAAATGTTCAGCAGGTATACCACACCCGGTATCACTTACAACTATATAAATAAAGCTCTCCGCTTCTTTTACTTTTATATCTACTTTACCTCCATTTGGGGTATACTTTAGCGCATTATCAATAATGTTGATAAACACTTGCCTTAACCTATTTTTATCCCCCAACACTGGAGACAATATAGGTGGCTCTGAATAAATCAATTCTTTATTTTCTGAAGCGGCTCTATCTTTAAACATATAAACAGCTTCACTTATTTCCGCTAAAATATCTATTCGTTCAAGTGTTAAAACCATTTTGCCGCATTCCATTCTTGAAAAATCAAGTAATTCCTCAACCAACCCACAAAGCCTTTCAGATTCATGAATTATAACCTTAAGACCACGTTTATTCATCTCGAAATCTTTTTCTTCACCAAGTTCAATAGTCTCTGCCCAACCTTTTATAGCAGTCAGTGGTGTTCTCAGTTCATGCGAAATAGACGAAATAAATTCATTTTTTACCTGCTCAGATTCTCCCAACTTTCGCGCCATATAATTAACAGTATCGCACAGTTCACCAACTTCATCATCAAAGGTTTTATCTATTCTTGCATTAAAATCTCCCAGGGCAATTTTTCTTGCTGTTTTGCCTATCTCTCTTATAGGATTTACTATTGAATTAATAAAATATGAACTTGACATTATTACAAAAAGCAAAATAGCAAGGCCCACTGTTATACACCCAACAGTCATCCAAAGGATAGTATTATCAACCGACCTGAGTGACACTACATAACGTACAGCTCCAATATATTCCCCGTCATTTGTATATATAGCTTTAGTCTTTGCCATAACATTTTCCCCAGAAAAATTTGGTCCTGTGTAAAATCCCACATGATCCTCTGAATTCTGTGCAGCAACGTAGTCTAGCATTTCTACATTATTGTCAGGCAAAAAACCTGTAGATGTAAGTATAGGTTCATTATTATTATCAAATGCTGTTACTTCCATCAACTTTTTGTCTTCAAAATCGGCAACGTAAATTTTGGCCTTACTAACAAAATGCTTCTCGGAATCCTCTTTAAACCCGGGAAAAATATTTACAAGACTTGTAGACTTATTATTTATTGTTTGTTGAACCCCGTTATAAAAAAATTCATGTATAAAAAGCGCTAACCCACATTCAATGGCTACTAAAATAACAACTATCATACCAAGACTATTAAGGAGCCATCTTTTTGTTATTCCTCTTATTGACATATTTTCGCCTCTTCTCAAAAAGGATTATATTTAAAAATTAAGCTTCCCATTTATATCCAAGGCCCCATACCGTTAATATATGTTTAGGCATAGACGGTTCATCTTCCACTTTCATACGTAAACGTCTTATATTTACATCTACTATTTTCTCCTCACCGTAATAATCTTCTCCCCAAACGTGAGTTAAAATATCAGTTCTGCTAAGAGCCGTGCTTGGATTTGAAAAAAAGTATTCCATGATTTGAAATTCAACTTGTGTTAATTCAATTAGATTTCCACTTTTAAGCAGTGTTCTATTTCTCATATTTAAAACAAATTCGCCAGACTTTAATTCCTCTTTAAACTTGTTATCAGATCTCATTTGAGCAAGCGCTACCCTGCGATAGGTTGCATCAACCCTTGCTACTAATTCTGAGGGGCTAAACGGTTTTGTTACATAATCATCCGCACCAATCATAAGACCTGTTACTTTATCCATCTCCTGCGTTTTTGCTGTTAACATAATTATACCAATTTCGCTACTTTGCTTTCTAAGTTCTTTACATACCGCTATCCCATCTATACCAGGCATCATTATATCCAGTATAGCTACATCAAAATCAGGGTTTTCTGAATAAATCTGCAATGCTTTTTCTCCACAATCTGCTTCTGTCACTTCATAGCCTGCCCTTTGCAAATTAATTACCACAAATTCACGAATTGCAGCTTCGTCTTCTACAACTAAAATTTTCTTCATATCCCACAGCACAAACTCTATGTAAGTGCCTCCCTCCTTTATACTTACTAAATTATTTTAAATCTACTTTTTATTTCCTCTTTAGAAAGAGCTAGTTCTCCATTTTCTATTAAAACTTTTGATGCATAAACTCTATTATTTTCTTGTGCTAAAACTACATACTCGCTCTTACTTTTTAAGCCATCGTATTCATTTTTGGGCATTAGGGTAATCTCTAATATTTTTCTTCCATTTACAAAATGGCCGTTTGATTCAACCTGCTCAAAAATCGTCATTGTTCTATTGCTCGAATCATATTCAAGTTTAATCTTATATAACCCCTGTTTACTACCTTTCCATTCATCTGGCACTACAAATATGTAAAAATCATTATTATTCATAATTACGCTATTGACATATTCCGCAGTCAAGTTTCTTGTGTTATACCTAAACCACGATAAAACATAAACTGCATTATTATCAGAACCATCATAAGACAAATCAAGCTGAGGTATTTCTATTATGCCGTCATGATTAATATCCTCTGACTGCACAAAGTTATCTCTTAAAAATGCAGTTGAACTAAACGTTTGAAAATTATAAAGCGGTGCCATCAATTTTTTTCTACTACTATCCCAATATACAATTTCCGTTGTGGTTTTACTTTTATCGGTTGTTCCATCTATAACGGCACCTTCTTGAAATTCGTTTAATTTTCCGAATTGAACATTATTATATTTAACTACTGTTGAATCCATTAAAACACTATCTATTACATTAAATTCGTTACTTTCACTTTTAAACCCTATAAGGCTTGCTCTAGCTGTTCGGTTTTCATTGTTGCCTATATTTGAACTATCCCGCTTGCTAACAGATAGCGTTAATATTTCTGCTTTACCATCTGAGTTAAAATCATTTACAGTAACATCAGAATATGTTTCGCTAGGATATAAAGCAACATAATCTTCGTTGTTAAACATGATAACAGTCAATTCTTTTTCATAGTTTGTATAACTGCTCCAACCTAAAATTATATTTTCTCTTCCGTCTCCATTAATATCTCCAAAACATATTTTATCAAGGTCAGTATTCTTAGAATTTATATTCTTAGCAACTTGCCAATTACCCTCCACTTTATCAATAAGCATTATATGCGTTTGTGGATCCTGAGCTGTTACTTGATAAACAGCTATTGCCTCTTCCTGCCCATCACCGTCTATATCATGCATTATTATTGCCGATTTGTATTCCCCATTCTGGGGGCATTTAAAAATAATATCTGAACCCACTGTCTTTTCTATTAGTGACTGAATTTCGGCCATTTCTCCTGTAGCCTTTGGTGGATGCATTAAATTGCTCATCTCAAAATTAGTAAAAGAGCATCCTGAAAGGAAAATTATTATAAACATAGTAGGTAATAATAGTTTTTTCATACTCCACCACTCCTTCAGTTTTTTAACTTAGCTATCAAAAATTTTATGTTTATTCCTTGTTCACTAAACATTTTTTCGTGTTCAGTAGATATATTTTCTTTAAAATCTGAATTTAATAAATCTCTAGTCATATAAGTAATAACAAAATCGTTCTCAGTTAAATATTCAACACTCTCATCAAATAAATTATCGTCATCTGTTTTAAAGTATATTTCCCCATCATTATCTAAGAATTGTTTATAATTTATAAGCTGCCTAGGATGTGTTAGCCTTCTTTTTTTATGCTTTTTTTTAGGCCACGGATTACAGAAATTTATATATATTCTACTTACTAAATCTTTTGATCCCATCATGTCGTTTATTTGCTCTATATTTTGCGCTGTTAAAAAAATGTTATTGATATCTAAATTCTTATTATGATAAAGATTTTCAACATTTCTTTTGGCCAATACTAAAACTTCACTTTTTATATCGACTGCAATAAAATTTATATTCTGAGTTTCGCTTGCTAAATTGGCTATAAAAGAACCCTTGCCGCATCCTAATTCTAAAAAGATAGGTTGCTTATTAAAGAAAACTTCATGCCATTTATTTTTGTTTAACGTAGGGTTATCAATAAAAAATTCACATGCAGCAAGTTCTGGTCTAGCCCAAGGTTTTCTTCTAATTCTCATTATCTTAAATCAGTTACAAATTAATAAATTCGCTAACAGATTTTCCTCCCTTTTTAAGACTACTAAAAGTAATTATAACATAATTAACAAAAAAAACATAGACTAAACTTTATCAATTATCTGTTAGCATAACAATATAAAAACAGCCTTCCTTTAATATATAATCAAGAAAGCTGTTTTTATTTAGAATTTATCACGATAATATTTATCTGGCAAAAGATGTTTTCTTTTTTTCTTTTTTCCTTTTTTAGTTGTAACGATCTTTTGCACCGGTACATCCCCACTACCTTTTCCTTTGAGCAACACAAATATAACTATAGCTACACCACCAAGGATGCATGCCCAAGCTATTATACCTGCTATATAACCCGATGACCTATCTTTTGCAAGTGACGCTGGTGTTGAAACCTCAGGAAAAAGAATTTCTGATGAATCAATATCGGGCAAATCTTCTGGAGCTTTAGGCTTTTCGTCCTCATTAGCTTCTGAATTTTCATTACCATCTGCATTTTCAGTTGTCTGCTCAGAGGCAACCTGATCCGATTCTTTTTTAGGAGAACTATTATTCTCTTTTGTTTTTGTGGACTCTGCTTTTCTTTCTGAACTCATTGTTTCAGAAGCATGCCTTGCTTCACTTTGTGCACTTGATAAATGGGAAGATTGAGATGCTGCACTAGAAGTGCCGCTACTTTGATACGATGAAGATCTAGCTAATGATCTTGACGAATAACTTGAGGCTGACGATCTTCTTTGTGAGGATGAATCATTGTTAGAAGAATCTGAAGTTGAAGCTGAGGATCTTCTGTTAGAAGATGAACCGCTTGTAGAAGAATCTAAAGAGCTTCCTGAAGATGACGACGTTTTTGATGAATCACCTAAGGAACTATTTTGTGCTGAGGAAATATTGCTATCACTGCTGCTACTTTGAGAGCTACTAGTAGTTTCAGCAAAAGTTGCATTTGTATTAACTGTTGTAATCATAAATATCATAACTAAGATACACTGAAATGTTAACTTACTGTATTTACATGTCATTTTCAACTTCACAATATTCCTTTAAAACTAAAGGCTTTATTGTTCAAACCTCCTTCTTGCAGAAAATTATAATAAAAAGTCAAAAACAGATATACATATTATAGCATGTTTGTATTTTAAATCAATATAAATTTCTACAAATTCATACATTCCCAATTTTAAAAACTAATTCATCCACGCAATTATTAATATTATCTGAAATTATATTCGTAATATCATATAAATAAGAAAAATCTATGGTATAAGCTTTTCCCATAAATCTAAGTTTAACATAATGTTCATTTTCACTACTATCTTTATATATAAACCAGGGTTCACTATC
The DNA here is from genome assembly GCA_948933715.1 of uncultured Eubacteriales bacterium. GTDB lineage: Bacteria > Bacillota > Clostridia > Oscillospirales > Acutalibacteraceae > CAG-557. The sequence continues at coordinate 6,577 of CAQZPH010000026.1, forward strand.
TGCAAAACCTATTTTCCTAGTATTTTTTTCTGCAACAACAAATCCAGAAAGCAAAATAAGTATAAGTAATGTAGACATGGCACTACATAAAATAGTTTTAATTGATAAGCTTTGTCTTCTCATATTTTATCATCCTAATCTTTATTATTTATAGTCCTTCAAACACTTTTGCAAGTGCATTTCCTATTAAACCTCCTGTGCATACGGCTTCAGATAAAGTATTTACTTCTGTTCCTACTTCTATAAGCAAAGAAGCATGGGTTTTATTCATATTATATTTAACTGGTCCAAAAAATAAAGAACGCGTTATTCCAGGATATAAAGTCTCTGCGCTTTTTTGAAGCCTTAGCGCTAATCTTAAATTATATTCCCAATCGGGAAACTCCATAGAACCATCAAGATCACATCCTGTCATTATCATAATCTGTGCTGCTTTTCTTGCACCTACTTTAAAAGTCGGCTTTATTTTCCCACGCTCATTATTCCCTATTGTGTCTCTGTGAATATCAATAGTAACTTGGATTGAAGGGTATTCTGCTAAATTTCTATCTATAGTCTGTGCACTTCTTTTATATGAACCACTAAAACTCGGAGAATCATGGCAAGTTGTATCGTGCACTGTTCCAATCCCCGCTTTATTTAAACTTTCGCATATTGCTTCTCCTACTCTTACCACACTATACCTTTTATTTTCTGTTCTTGGATAAAAACTTGCATAATAAAAACCTTGATCTTTATCCATATAAGATTCGCACGTATGAGTGTGATAAATTAGAACTTGTGGAGTTCCATCCCTTTTTATATCAATGTCAGGTCTTTTAGAAAGTTCCTCGGCTATATTAATTTCTATTCCAGACTTGTTGTTAAAATAAAAGTTATCAAACTTTATTCCATTATCTCCAAAATGGCTTTCTATGATCTTAAAGGTATTTTCACCTTCACCATGAGGTATCTCAAAATTCATTATATCATTGCACATCTCGGGCAAAGCAACTACCTCGGCATTTTTAACTTCGTTTGCTTTTAAGGTTAAAGATGCTCCATGTGACTTTATGCTTATTATATTTTTTGAGTCATAGTTTCTTACATTAAGCCTAGCCTCATTTAGATTAACTTTGCCTTCTGACATAATAAATCCCATTGACATTAACTCAAATAATCCTATATTTTTCTTGGACAATTCAAAAAGTCTGATCCCCATACATAAAAAACACAGCACCGCTGAACTGACTGATAAAAAATAAAGTATATACTTGTTAAGCTTTTTTCTGTCAATGAACATCCTTTTACCTCCAACCATCCATAAAGTTTAAACCTGTAGTAAAAGTATGCTATTGACTCTAATTTTATACCAACGCCATTATATCTTCGAGAGAAAAGCCTGGCTGTAATGCCCCGTTTATAGACATTGCAATTATTTGCGAAGCGCGAGAAATTAATAAATCTATTTCTCGGGGAGTTACCATCATCGGTTCTCCTCTAGGTGCAGTTTTCTCTTTTATCACCGGTTGATTGCTATTATTTATTGTCTTTAAAATGTCGTATGCCATAGTTTGAGCATCTACAACTGTTGGAACTCCTAAACTTATAACCGGTATTCCCATTGTCTCTTCGTTTATGCCGGGTCTTGCGTTTCCTATTCCTGAACCTGGAGATATACCTGTATTTGAAATTTGTATTGTTGTCCCGAGCCTTTTTGATTCTTTTGACGCAAGTGCATCTATAATTATAATTACCGAAGGATCTATTTTTTTCATAATTCCTTCTATTACTTCACTAACTTCCATTCCCGTTTGACCTAAAACACCTGGGGCTATTTTCGCAACTGGCCTTAGCCCCTCAAGTCCCGTTGAACGTGCTATTTCTCCTGTTATATGCCTTGTTGCTAAAACTGATTTTATAGTCTTAGGCCCTAGCGCATCAGGGGTAATTGTTTCATTGCCAAGACCTACTACAAAAGCTAATCCTTCCCTAGGTAATAAATAGCGTATTTGTTTTGATATTACTTTAATTTTATCTTCAATATTTTCATAATTATCAGTAAGGGGAGGAAATGATATTGTAATGTACTTTCCTTTTAGTTTTCCAAGTTTTTTAGCAGCCTCATCTGTTTCTATTGTTATTTTTGTTACTTCTAAATCTTCTATTATTTCCTTTTCTTGTTTTATTCCTATATCGTGGCCTTTTACAAGCTCTACAGCTTCCATCGCTAGGTCTGTTCTAAATCCCATTGCTTTATCCCCTTTGCGTTAATTTCATCTAATAATATTATGGCTCTTAAAATTTCTTTGTATTCAACTTTAATTCTCTATTTAAAATAAAAAGAAACGCTCATTACCTTTTGTTGCTTTTTGGTTTAAAATCCCTTGATTTTTTCTTTATTTAATGGTATTATAAGTTTTAATTGGCAAATTATAAAAGGAGGTGCACTTATGCCTAATATTAAATCTGCAAAAAAGCGTGTTAAAGTTATTACTACTAAAACCGCTCAAAATAAAGCTTATAATTCTGCTTTAAAAACTGCTTGCAAAAAAGCCTTGGTTGCTATAAGCACTAATGCTGCTGATAAAACTGAGCTAGTTCGTCTTGCTGTTAAAAAGATCGATCAGGCAGAATCTAAAGGTATCATTCATAAAAATACCGCTTCTAGAAAAAAATCAGCTCTTGTTCGTCAATTAAACAAAGTCTCAGCATAAATTTTATTTAAGAGATTACCGCTCAGCAGAACTTTTTGTTCTGCTTTTTATTTTACTTAATGTGTTTTTTAAGGTTATACTCCCATAAATAATTTTTATTTATTATTATCATATTTAATTAATTTTATTGACTTTTATAATAAATTTGGGTATCATATAATTATTAAGAATTGGAGGTGCTCATATGAAACGTAATGATAGACTTGGATTACTTGTTGCTATTGTAGCTATTGCTGCTACCATTGCTGCGGTTGTTGCTACTACTATTGTTTATTTTGAGAAAAAAAGAAAAGATGATGAAGAATTAGAGCACTATCTTGATTGTTCTATTCAATAAGATTTTATATAAAAATTAAATGCTAGGCCTGCACTGTGATTTATAAAGCTGTGTAGGTTTATTTTTTATAAAAAGTAAACAAGCCATATTCGGCCGTAACGTAAATTACGTTGTAACCCGAATATGGCTTTTAAATTTAACCTATATAAATTTTAAATTATGGTTCCTCCGCCTAGGACTATATCTCCATCGTAAAATACTACGGACTGCCCCGGTGTAACCGAGCGTTGTTTATTTTCAAAAATAACTTTAATTTTATCCTCCGACACGGGAACGATTCTTGCTTTTTCAAGAGGAGCTTGATATCTTATCTTAGCCATTACTTCTATTTCATCTTGTGGAAAATCAAATGGTATAAAGTTAAGATTTGTTGCTATTAACTCATTTGAATATTGTTCCCCTTCTTCACCTAAAACCACATTATTATTGTGAGGATCTATTTTAACTACATACATAGGCTTTCCAAAAGTTACTCCAAGTCCTTTTCTTTGCCCAATAGTATAATTTAAAATTCCATTATGTTTTCCTAACACATTCCCATTTCTGTCTATAAAATTTCCTGTATAAGACTTATAATCAAAATGCTTTTTTATAAAGTTAACATAGTTATCATTTTTAATAAAACAAATTTCTTGGCTATCAGGTTTTTTATCTACAGATAGTCCATGTTCTTGTGCTATTTTGCGTGTTTGTGTTTTCTCTAGACCCGCTAGCGGGAATAACACATGCGAAAGCTGATGCTGAGTTAAATTGTAAAGTACATAGCTTTGATCTTTTAAGCTGTTATCTCTTTTTAAAATCCATCTATTCTTACCTTTATCAAACTCAACAATAGCATAATGCCCTGTAGCAACGTAGTCAAATCCTTTATCCATAGCAAGATCAAACATGGCACCAAACTTTAAAAACTTATTACAAACTATACAAGGGTTGGGGGTTCTGCCGTTATAATATTCATCTACAAAATTCGATATAACTTTCTTATCAAATAAATCAGTAAAATCTACAACCATATGTTTAATGCCAAGCTTATCCGCTACATTTTTGGCATCTTCTATGTCTTTATCCCCATTATAGACTTCTTTATCTGGCCTTGCTACATACTTATCAGGGCATAATTTTAATGTAACACCTGTAATATCATAGCCTTTTTGCAAAAGCAGCAAAGCTGCAACCGAAGAATCAACTCCACCGCTCATGCCAATCATAACTTTTTTTCTCATAATATTTTTATCCTTAAAATTTATATTTTAGCCGTATTTTTACCAATACTCCATTTTACACCTTGAGGCGTATCTTCAATTACTATATTTCTTCTTTTTAATTCATCACGGATCTTATCAGCTGTTGCCCAATCTTTTTCTTTTCGAGCTTTTTGTCTTTGCTCTATTAAATCTTCTATCTCTTTGTTTAACGCACTTTCTTTTTTATTATAAACTAGCCCCAAAACACCAGTTAATTCGTCAAATAAGTCAAGAGAGTACCTTATGATTCCTGTGGATGAATTTGTATTCATGTTTACATTTGCATTAATGTCTCTTACTAAGTCAAATAAAGAAGCGAGCGCATCAGCTGTATTTAAATCGTCTTCCATAGCTTTAATAAATTCACGTTTATAAGATGAAAATTTTTCTTTTAGTTTTTCTTCAGAAGCATTCGGGC
>CAQZPH010000027.1 GCA_948933715.1 uncultured Eubacteriales bacterium
CTAAAGGAAAATCCTTATCAAAACAAGGAGTCCACTATTGTAATAAGACGTTTACGTTAGTGTATTTAGTTATGGGATGATAATCTGGATTATCTTTATTAAATATTTAAGTCCTATCCTCGAGAAAAAACACCAAAATAAAATAAAAACGACACTCGTTTGAGTATCGTTTTCTTTAAGACAAGCAAGGCGAGATTTGCACCCGCACCTATCTGACATCTATGCGCGTCCACCTAACTATCTCCTACTTTCATAGTAGACTCGTGAGTCGCTTTTTTAGCATAGTGCCATTGTTCTTCTTACTATGAGATATCTAATTCATTGTATTAGTTTCTATAGAATTCAATGGAAAATCATCGAATTAGTTGATGGATCTGTAGATCACCTCCACAGGCGTGGAGAATACTAATTATTGGAAGTAAATCTTTAGAAGTATTAAGGATCATCTCCACACACATGGAGAACACACTAAAAGATCTTGATATAATGCTGTTCTCTAATTCAAATAATATCATTTTCCATTAGTTTCCATCAACAAAAAATTGAGTGCTTAACCTACAGCTTCACCCAACAAAAAGACCAAATACCATCTCATGATATTTGGTTGTACTTATCTTATTTTATCTGATTACTATTTTCTAGACGCTCAATTCTTTTATCCAAAGGTGGATGATCGGAGAAAAGGCGGCTAATCCAATTATGAGCACTCGGAAAATTAAAATACAAATGTTGTAGTGCTAAATCCTGCGAGCCAATTTGTGGAGTACTCTCTCCTTCTTCTAGCTTTTCAAGTTTAGACAGGGCTGAGATTAAGCCACTTGGTTCACGTGTCAAATCAACTGAACCAATATCCGCTAAATATTCTCTCTGACGTGATACTAGTAAAAACAGTAACTTTGCTATAGGGATTCCAATAATAGAAATAATTCCACCTACAATAATCAAAAATAAGGCAAAAAATTTGATGAGAAGACCTAACAAACCTTTATTCTCACTAGTTAATACAGTCCATCCAAATACAACGATTCCTACACCAGTCATTGTAATTAAACTAGTTAGCGCACTCGCTAAAACTGTAATACGAGTATCGTAGTTTCGAATATGAGAAAGTTCATGGCCAATGACACCTTGAACTTCTTTTTTATTCATCATATTCAATAGTCCCTGCGTTAAAGCTAAACTTGCATGTTGTGGATCACGTCCGGTAGCAAAAGCATTCGGCGCCTGATCAGGAGTAATATATAATTTTGGAACTGGCAACCCACCTGCTAAACAGAGTTCTTCAACTAATTCATAAATTTGAGGCTCTGTTTCTTTAGTAATTTCAACAGCATTTGTTACTTTCATAAGATGACGAGTTGCATCAAAGTATACGTGTGCAATGTAAATTAGACCAATGATGAAGAACCCAATACCAATATATAACGTAAAAATCGTTCCAAGAAATACACTGATTGCTAGCAACAGCACTGTATATAGTCCTAAGATAATCCATGTATTTCGTTTATTTTGCTCAATTTGTTTATAAAGCATTATATTCACTCCAAGTACTACTTTAAGTTTATTTTATACTTTTTATCTTTATAAATATTATGTATTTTAAAATATTTTAATTACAGTATTTCCTATAACAAATAGAGAGCGGCATCTAATTCATCAAAAATACATATTACTTAAATCCACGCACCTGCGTGAGGTGCGACAAAAAGAGAGTGGCCCGGAGGAAGCTTCTGGCTCATTTCAATCCACGCACCTGTGTGAGGTGCGACGTTAGTGGTTTTGCCTACGCCGCCTTTCATGTTTCCATTTCAATCCACGCACCTGCGTGAGGTGCGACCGCAACATATTGATAAAACAAAACATTCTATCAACATTTACGATATCAATAAATAAAATTTTTAAATAAAGTATATAATTGCCAATAATATATACCTTATTTATTAAAATCTCAGTGCGAGCCTCGTAGCATAATCTTGTTTACCCATAGTTCGCAAAAAATATTTTAAAAGATAATTGGTCCATCTAAATCAATCACATCTTTACTGCCAAACTTCTCAATTTTATGATAATATTTTTTACCAATATTAAAAAAATACAAACTATCTTTTGTCTCATCTATCTGATCTAATAGTTTTTCTTTTAGCAATTCCAAATTTGCTGTATCAACTAAACATTCAAAAACGGAATTTTGGACTCTAACTCCATAATTTTGACAGATTTTAGCGACATGACGTAATCTTTTAGCTCCATCAGGATCACTAGTTTTCACATCGTAACTTACTATTACCATCATCATTTTAATTACCTATTTCCAGAAGAATGGAGGGTACTCATCCATATCCGCTCTAAGATATCTTGCTAATAGTTGCGCTTGAATTAATGGAATTAATCCCCATTGCATTTTTTCTTTTAAATATGGATGAATAATTTCATTTTTCTTACTTTTTTGCCAATAAGACAAAAATTTCTTTCTAGATTCATCCCTTAATATACAAGCTCCATTAGGTTCTTGAATCAAATCCTTTGGCTTAATCATTTTTAAATTAATTAATCGTAAGACGAATCTATCTACCATAGTCCCTCTTAGTTCTTCCATTAAGTCCAATGCCAACGATTCTCGTCCCGGTCGATCTGTATGCATAAATCCAACATATGAATCTAATCCATTAGCCGTTAAAGCAGCTGCACAATCATTGGCTAACAATGAGTATCCAAATGATAACAGCGTATTAACAAAATCGGTTGGAGGTCTACGATTACGATTTTTAAAATAAAAATATTCTTTTTGATTAATTATTAAATTATCAAAAACCGAGAAATATATGGTTGCTAGATTTCCTTCTATTCCACGCAAGTTATCAATTGTTTTTGCATTTCTTATACTCTCTAATCCACTTTTTAGATCAGTTGATGCTTTTTTTAAAGTTACCTGATCAACACTAAAGGGATGATCCCGGATACATCTTTCTATCAGCCAGCGCTGATTATATACTTTACCTAAGATAAAATTCCTAGCTATTTTCAAACTTTCTGATTCACTAAGAGAAACTTCAAATTGCTTTTTCCTTAAATAAACATTTCCAGTTGGCTTTCCTACTACTCGCCCTTTTAAGCGTCCATTTGGAGACATAAAAGATATTTGTATCCCTTTCTCAAGACATTTTTGCATCAAGCTCGGACTTGCTCCTGAATAACCAAAGGTTATGATAGAACTAAAGTTTTGCAGGGGTAATTTTCCAACACATTTTTTATCAACGATTACCTCTACATCTTCTCCATCAGAAGCTAGATAACTTTCAGGTGTTGTAATATATAAAGTATTAAGTAATTGTTTCATTCTTTTATCTTTCTACTTATATAATTTTTAACATTTTCTCGGTCAAACATCTCAGGGAGTCCTATATCTTTTAGTGAAGAAGATCTGAATTTTCGACTATTTTTAGTCTTAGGAGTATAGCCATGTTCGTAATCATAGTGCATCCTTTTTACTATTTCCTTTAATTCTTTTCTCAGTTGATTAGTAAAAACAACTTTTTCTCTGTGTCGAGTTTTTCCATAGTACAAATATCCATACCCTATATGACATAACATCATTTCCTCTAGGCAAATTGCTTCAGCTAATACTTGAAAGATATCTGATTTATCTTTTTTCGGCTTGCCATGTTTATATTCAACCGGTATTGGCAAATACTTACCCTCTTTTCCATAAACTGGTACTCCATTTTTATCATCTTTTTGAAATTCAACAACATCACAAATTCCACTTAAGCCTAATTCCTTCGAGCATATTTTTAACGCACGTTTAATAAATTTTGATCCTCTAGTTTCACTTACATAAGGATCATCAACTTTTTTATGAAAATGATCACCGGCTAAAGTTAAATAATTATCTTCCCATTGTCCCTCTACGTATATGAGCGCCCATTGTCTTTCAGAAAAAACAAAATGCTGTATGCCTGATACATCTAAATAGTCATCTTCGGAATAACTCATCATTAACCTTCATAGATATCTTCATTAACATCATCAAACGGTGTTTCTTCAAAATCGATATCTTCCACATCTTTAATAGGATTATTTTTTGCTATTACTTTTACTGAATTATGCATTTGAGCTGATGAATGCTTGCCTAATTTACTATCATGTTGCCACCAGTAAACACGTAATACTTCCATTGACCCTGCTGGTCTTGCTGATGATTCATCATTTTCAAATAAAGTTTCTAGGGCTTTGTGTATTGCTTCAGCATCTTCATCAGAAAATCCTGTTTTTTCCGCTAATTGTACATTAATACTTCCATTGAACTCATAAACTGCATAATCAATACTATATTTCATTCCCATAGTATCAGAGGCCTTTTTATCTCCGGTCATTGAGTTTACAGATTTTGTAATTTGCATCTCATTAATTACTACTGGAGTTATGGAACGAGCCATTTGAATCGAAACAGGGCCGCGTACTCCCACTGATACACTATTTCCTCCCTTAAATGCGAAGACCTGTCCAAAACTTCTAACATCAATCCAATTCTCACAAGCAATTTTTGCATATTCATCCGGCTTTTTTTCCTTATTTGCTTTCTTTAATTCAGCTACACTATCAGCCCGATCTTTTAAGCTCTTGAAGCCATCATTTGTTCTATCAGCTGATTGAACAAAAATTTTATGTCCCATGTCTTGAAGACGATTACGAATTTTTCGCTTAATTGCAACATCGGAAACTTCTCCAAAACCATCATTATTCTGACGTGGACGATTTCCGTTTAGAGGATCCCCATTAGGATTAGCTCCCTTAACTCCAAATACTACTTTAAAATCGATCTTTTTTTCTAATGACATAATTTTACTTCCCTTCTTTACCATACCAAGCTGATTTTTGTTGACTAAAGCCTAATAAAAACAATCCATTCAATGGACTATTTTTTTCACAACTTTGAATCTTTCTAAGTTCACTACTAACTTCATCTATTACGTCCAGCGCTCGGGAGATCTGAGACATAGATTTTACATACTTTTTAGTATTATCCCAAATTGTTTTCCAAGTATCATCAGGACTTTGAGCAAATGCAGATAAATATCTCATTGCATTTGTAGGCCGTTTAATATGATGAATGATTTGTTCCCTATTCTCAATTACATCTGCTATTGCCAATAGCCGACCATATAAATAATTTCGATCCATCAAATTCTCATTTAAAGCAGGATCATTAGACGTTAATTTTCCTATTTTTCTCTTTTCCTGGCTAAAACCAATCAAAAATTTGCCCGTTAGTGGTTTATTCAATTCTCTACTAGTATTTTGATTTACTTGAAAAAGATTAATAATATTATCAATTTCTAAATTTATAAGCTTGTAATTTTCACTTTTAACTAAGTATGGTTGCAAATGCAAATAAATAATTTTCCAAATATCAAGTGGCCTATAAACAAACGCATTTAAATACCTATCAACATTTGTTACTATTTTTACCCGGTCATCATTTTCTCGTTCTTTTAAAACTTGATATTCAATTGTATCCGCAATTGATAGTAATCGTCCCAATAAATATTCTCTATCTGTAATTGATAATATAGGTTTTCTGTGATAGTCATATTTAAATTCAGAGTCAAACCACGCATATTTTTGTTGCACAAAACCAATCAAAAATCTTCCTGCTTCTATTTGGGTGAATGCTTTCCCACTGTGCTCATAATCATTAAGATTATTTACCAATTTAGAAGTAATATAGTTGATTAATTTTCGAGCTTTATTAGCATATTAATACTTTTCTAAGTACGGTTCTAAATGAACATATACATTTTTCCACGTACCTATAGGATTTACTGGCATCTTACTCATATATCGCTGTGCATTTGTATATACTGCCTTATTATTTTCAGTCTGTAATACTTCCATTTCGACTTGATTTGCGATCGCAAGTAATCTACCAAAAAGATATCCTCTATCATTTAATTTATCATTTAAAACTGACGTAAGTTCTGAATCGTTTGCTTTAAACAATGAAGCCGTAGTCTCTAGAACTGTATTCCAACTTATTTTCTTCTGATCACTATCCAGATCAAAATTTAGAGGTCTAATTGCTCGATTATAAAGTGGCATTAGTATACTAGTAGGTACATGCTGTGAGCCTAAAATCAATTCTGATAATTCTGAAACTGTATTTTTTAATAAATCCTCTTTAACATGTTCTCCCCGCACCATTCGTGCGATTTGCCACAAGTTTTTATTTTTAAAACGGTATTTACTTGTAAGATGATCAATATATGTTTTACTATACCAATTGTTTAACTTGTCAATATATGACTTTAAATCAATTGTTTGATAATATACAATATCAATTCGACCTGGGGTTGATGTATCAAGTTCAAGAATATGAACTAAATCATCAAGATTGGTATTTTTTTCTTTTAACAAAACGTCTTTAATTTTATAGGTTAACAAATTTACACGATCGCTATTACTTAGTTCTATTTGTTCTTGAATAGCCGCAAGAAGTTCATTATCAAATCCCATAGTATCCAAATTTTCTCTTGCGCCCCAGCTCAAATAATAACGTCCGCCAATTGAAAAATTATCCTTTTCAATCATCCATCTTAGAGCCAGATTAGCTTTCTGCGAATTTTCATAGCTTATAGTTGCCGCTTCATTTGCATTTAAAAATCGACCTCGAAAAGTATAATTAGTAGTATCATTAGCAGAAATTAATTTAGCATTGCTTTCTGCCGGCAAAATACCTTTAGGATGTATTTGAGTAAGTGCTTGTTTAGTCTTACCTGTCACATAATCAATACCCTTATCCTCTTTTTCTAAGAGAGAATTATAATATTCTATCCAGGCATCAAACATTTTTTTATCGTTCCACCGCGGAAAATCCCTAACGCCACGAATATTAAATCGGACAAAGCTATCAGTCGGATTACCTGTAGCCTCTTTATAAGCCCGAGGTTTATCTGCTCCTTTCCATGTCTTAGGGATACTTGAAAAATCAGTTTTTTCTCCAAAAAGACCTACTTCACACAAATTATGCAAGATTTCTGAATGACTTACATATCGATAGATCGCATTAATTTCTGTTTTTACATCTTCATCACAATGTTTATTGACATATTCAGTAAATTCTTTTAATTGCGTAACATACTCATTATAAAATGTCTGATCCTTCTTTTTTTTACTCCAAAGATAGTAATCTGAAGCAATATATTTCAATTTATCATCCACTGGCATCGGACACATTCCACTTGTTCGGGCAGCCGATTGGACTGTGGTAGGAACAATTGTCTTAGCATCATTTTTGTCAATTACTTCCGCGCCTAAAAAGTTTCCATTTTTATCTAAGTTGATTTGAAATAATATTTTTACCTTAGTATGTGATATTGGTAATAATGCAGCCGAAGTATTATCATCTTCTTTTCCAATTTGACTAACATTATCATTATATATATCAACTAATTCACTAAAAAGGCTCATTAATTATCATCTCCCAATAGATCGGCATATACTTCATCAACATTTTGTAAATTACTATTATCGAATTTTTTAGCTTCTAATTCATGCAAATCTTTATGGATTTTGCATTCCTCCGGCCTGATAAAATCAACTATACCTTCATGCATAATAGGATGCCATAGTCGTACCTTTAGTTTCTTGTCTCCCGTTTCATCTGGATAATCAAATCCATGGAGCATAGTACCAAATATTCGATCGTCTTTTTGAGTATCATAATAACTAGAACCTTCTCCAAATTTACATGGTTCAACATACGCTTGGCATTCTCTAGTTCCTAAGAAAATATCTCTTCTCCCCCCTCTTTCAATACAACGTTGCATAATTGCATAGTGTTTCTTTATATTCCGATCTTTGGCTAAGTCTGGTCTGTTCATATTAAATTCAAAATGTGCTTGTATTTGATATTCAACATTCCGCAAATAAGTATATCTGGCAAGGTCAGCTTTTTTACTATCATTATACTTAAACAACCTGATATCTTTTGTTTCAATTGATATTGGATTCATAATTCTTACTCTATCAATATAAATGATAATTGTTGGTTTCCAATATATGCTCTCTGTGATTCCCTTAAGAGCTTGATATGTTGGAATTGAGTATGTAAACTTCTCACCACTCAATTTCATAATTGGATCTGTAAATAAAGCCCAATCACCTGTTACTTTATAACAAAAAGCTGGTGATTTTATTAATTTAGTATTCATTGCCTCTCCTAATTAAAAAATTTCTAACTCCGTTTCAGTGTCTACTGCCCCAGTCAATCGTTTATAGAATTCAGATCTAAATGCAAATATTTGTGTATTTCCTACATTATCGGGATTTAATTGATAAATATTGCCAGCTCTAAACCAATTTTCGAATTTTTCTTTATATACATTCACTATAAATGGCTGCGCTTTCTTTAGCAACGCAATTAAATCACCTAATGAATAAATTTGCCCATTTAATGCTGAAATTATTTCTGAGCCCTTTGTTCCATCCATTTCATCATATGGAGCAAGAACAGAAATTTGATCATCTGAAATTACTTCAAAATGTTTTGCAATAGTTTCACATCCACTATATTGGTGAATTAATAATTTTTTAGACTTAGTTTGTTGTTGGCTTAGATATTTTGGCACCTGAGCAAGTCCACTTATGAAGCTGTCCAAATTCGTTGAATTATCTATAGGATATTTTTCCCGATCAGCGTTTTGAATATAAAATTGCTCAAAATATTTTTTAATAATTTTCGGTTCCATTAATTGATCAGCATTGTATTTACTTAACAGATTATCAATTGTAATTCTTTTTCCACTTTTGATATCTGGTAATGAACTTAATTTTTCATCCTTATTATTTATCAAATATACATATCCAATCTCATCTTTTCCATTTCGATTGCACCGCCCAGCTGCCTGAATAATAGAATCAACTCCTGAAACTGATCTGTAGACAGCCTCAAAACTTGCGTCAACTCCTGCTTCTATCAGTGGGGTTGATATACAAATAACTCTTTCATTTCTTTGTACTTTTCTCAAAATCTCATTAATTCTATTTTTGCGATGGGCAGAACACATTTCTGTACTCAAATAGTATAAGTGAATATTACTAGCCGCTTCTCTGATTAAATTATTTAATGCTTGATACACTCCATAAGTAGCTTTTATTGTGTTAAAAATACCTAGGATTGATTTAACTGACTGCATATTATCAAAAATCATCTTAGCAATCTGCTCGTTATTGACTATTAAATCTTGTCTATTTTTTCTTTTTGTTTTATCTATCAACTTAACACGCTTAAAAGATTTTACTTTTCTATTAAGATCCTTAATAATCTCAGAGTTATCATCAAGCTGAATTTCATCATTAATTTTATTTAATGCTGGCTGAGTAGCTGTACATAATACAATGTCTGATCTTCCAACTTGTTTTAAGAAAACAATAGCATCCGTAAACATGTTTAAGCATTTTGTAGGTACCTTTTGAGCCTCGTCAAATATGATTACCGAATTGCATAAATTATGGAATCTCCGTCGATTAGTGGTTCTAGAAGCAAAAATAGCGTTTAAAAACTGAACCATAGTTGTAAAGATTATTGGGGAGTCCCAACTATCTTCAGCTAGATCTAAACTATTATTCTTTTCATTATTAGCTTGTGGGCTATTTTCATTAGAAACATTGCTGTGGAATTCAAGAATATTACGCGTATCTTTATCTGATCCATTTAATTTTTCCCTAATAACTCTAGCATTTTGCTCGATTATAGTTATATAAGGTAAAACGTAGATTATGTGTTGTTTATTATAGATAACACTATGCTTTAATGCATATCTCATAGATGCCAAAGTCTTTCCGGATCCAGTAGGTGCTGAAAGAGTATAGACATCACTATCTTGTTCTGCAGCATTATCACATTCTTTTGATATCTCTGCTCGTAGCTTATCAATTGGATTGGTACTATCTCCATTCATTTTATTAATCTCTGTTACTAAATTGTTGTAATATTTTTTAAAAATAGAATGGTTATCAATTTTGTAAGGATGATTTCCTGTTTGAAATGCCGTAGTATCTACTCTATCAGCATCCAATAAGCAAGAATAAACAAAGATAGTTAAAAATGTTTTTAGTTTGTATTTGTTTATTTTATGGATAGATTGCGCAAATGTTTTTATTATTCTTCGATATTCATTTATAGCTTTTTGCACATATTCATCTAATTCTTTTTTAGACACAACTTTGTTATAAAAGAGCTTCGTGATATCCCCTAATTGATTGCATTTATTTTCATCTTTATTAAAGGCTTCTATTCTCGATAAAAACGGACTTTCTATCTCTTTACTAATAAAGTCTTTTAGCCCATTTTTGTTATGGTGAGAAAAAATCGAATTTTCGATGATTTCTCCAAATTCAAGCACTTCTACTTTTTCTGACTCTACTGACAAATTGGAAATATAATGATGGAGGTACTTCGAGATAAACATTCCTCCAAAAGTAGAATGATCTACACTCCCCCGCTTCGAATCATCATTATGTCTAATATATTGTTGATATTCTGGCGAAAATTTACCCACGTCGTGTAATAGAGCGGCTAACCCTGTAATATGTGAAATAGATAGGTCTGCTCCATATTGCTCAGCTAGTTTTTGGGAATTGAGAAGGTGATCTCTTAATGTTTGAATTTCAATAAGAGCACCATTATTATCGTACTTCGTATGCCCCCAATATTTGTCATCAAAATCCATTCCTATACTTCTTTCTGTATAATTAATAATTATATCCTCTTTCGAACATATGTTCTAAAATTACTTTATCATAATTTATTTTTATGTAAATACTTATACATAAATTATTGGCTTATTTTTTAATACTATCTATCTCTTGTCTATAATTATCAGCTTAATTAATAAGCTATAATAAAAACGCATGACAGATAATATCTTTTTAATCTTTAAATAAATTTATATCCTATATGTTTATGCAATATTATTGATCTAACAAAGCAAATAAGCTTCATATAACGTGGATTTTTTAAGGTTAACAGGAAACCATGTACCTTTTGCTACTCATAACAATATCATAATATATTCATCATCAGTACAAAATAAAAGCCTCGCTGATTGTAAAATTAAATTGAACACTTGATAAAAAATAAAAAGTCCATTCG
>CAQZPH010000028.1 GCA_948933715.1 uncultured Eubacteriales bacterium
GATTAATAGCGAGCGAAATGGGAGCAAAAGCCGTAGAGGTTTTATGTAAAGGAGCTGGATCACGAGTTATAGCTATGCAATCTGGTCGTATAGTTGACTATGATATTTCTCAAGGGTTGAGCATGAAAAAAGCCTTTGACAAAGATTTATATAAAACCGCTTTAAAAATTTCTATATAAAAGCACCTTTTATGTCATGTAAAATTTACAAAAAATATTTTTCATATTGATTTTTGTTGTTGTATATGATAAAATTTATCTGACATAATAATTAAGGAAAGAGGGTTTGTTTATGAAAAAATTTGGGATTTTATTTATGGGACTATCTATGGCACTGTGTTTAGGAGCATGCGGAGAAAAAAAATCTAATGTATCAATGGGTGACTATATGTCACAAGGCTCACATGAGGATAACACAGTAGAACCAGAACCAAGTTCAGTTCAGCATGAAAGTGGTAAAATAGGAGATTATAGTGTTTCTATAGTTAAATCTGAGATAACTACTTCGAAAACAGGGAAAAAATCAATGCTTGTAACATATTCATTCACAAATGACTCGAATAAAACAGTTAAATTTGCTGATGTCTTATCAGCAGAAGCATACCAGAATAACACTGCGTGCGCTCAAGCAGGTATGGTAGACCAGGATTATGATATTGAGACAATGCTAGCGGAAGTAAAACCTGGTGAAACAAAAAATGTATATGAAGCATATATACTATATGACAATTCAGATGTAACAATAAGAGTTTCTAAAGAAGGTCAAACTTTAGAAGAAGAACAAAAAGACACAAGCATGATTAAAAGAGTATTTAAAGTTCAATAAAAAATAATCAAGGCGGTAACCTTTTTAGGTTACCGCCTTGATTTTAACATACAGCAAGATTAATATGTTTTATATTAACTTTTCAAAAAAGTTTTCAAATGACTCAGCTAGGCACTGAGAGTCTTCTTTAGAATTTGACACAACCGATATATAAACCTTCAATTTTGGTTCAGTACCAGATGGTCTAATTACGACTGAAATGTTATCAACAAGTTCAAACTTTAAAACATCTGATGACGGTAAGGTGATGATTTCTTTTTGACCATTATTTAATATTTTAATACTGTTTAAATAATCTGATAATGATATAACAGATTTGCCATTAATGTCTAAAGGAGGAGCTTCACGGAACTGCTTCATTATATTTTGCATTTTTTCAAAACCGCTAACACCAGGAAAAGTGAAATTTTTAAGAACGTTTTTGTAGTAGCCGAATTCTTTGTATAATTCATTAAGAACGTCACAAAGGCTTAAACCTTTGTTGCGATAAAAGGCAGTCATTTCGCAAATTAAAAGTGAAGCGTTAACACCATCTTTATCGCGAATATAAGAGCCAGAAAGGTATCCATAACTTTCTTCAAATCCCCAAATATATCTGTTATCTTGTCCCTTAGATTCAAGTAGTCCAATTTGTTCACCTATAAACTTAAACCCAGTTAAAACATCTATAACGTTTACACCGTATTTTTTAGCAATAGGATAAATCATATCAGTAGTTACAATTGTTTTCATGCAAACAGGGTCTTCAGGCATAGCGTTATGCTCTATTCTCATTTTACATATATAATCAAACAATAAAACACCGACTTCGTTTCCACTAAGAAGTTTGTAATCATTATTGTGCTTCACCGCAATACCAACACGATCGCAATCTGGATCAGTGGCAAGGAGTAAATCAGCATCATTTTGCTTGCATATTTTTAGTCCTTCAGATAAGGCTTCTTTAATTTCCGGGTTTGGATAAGGGCAAGTGGGAAAGTTCCCATCGGGATCTTTTTGTGACGGAACAACAGTAAGGTTTGTGTATCCATTCATAGTTAATATTTTTGTGACACAACGAAGCCCGGAACCATTAAGAGGAGTATAAACAATTTTTAGGTTTTCTTTGTTTTTTATATCTTTATTTAGAGATTGAGAAGAAACTGCTTTTAAAAAAGCATCAATTACATCTTCGTTTATAAACTCAATCATACCCGTTTCAATAGCACTACTAAACTCCATACGCTTGACATCATTAAATATATCAACATTATTAATTTCAGTAAGGATAGAGTCAGCAGCATCAGCCGTAATTTGGCATCCATCCTTACCGTACACTTTGTAGCCGTTATATTCAGAAGGGTTATGGCTTGCAGTGACAACAATTCCAGCACAACATTTCAAGTTACGTATAGCAAAGGATAATGAAGGGGTGGGCATTAATTCTTTATATAAATATACTTTTATGTTGTTAGAAGCAAAAACTGATGATGCTTCTTTAGCAAAAACATCTGATTTAATACGGCTATCGTAAGCAATTGCTACGCTTGGGATATCAAAGTGTTTAATTATGTAGTTTGATAAACCTTGTGTTGCTTTTGCAACGGTATATACATTCATACGATTGGAACCAGCGCCCATTATCCCGCGGATACCGCCAGTACCAAAAGAGAGGTCTTTATAAAATCGATCTTTTATTTCTTCGTTGTTTTCTGAGATTTCGTATAATTCTTTTGTTAAATCATAGTCAGAAAGTGACTGATTTTTCCATAGCAAATACTTTTCATTTATATCCATAATAATTTTGACTCCTTTATTAAATTGTAACAGCTATTTATAATAGGTATATAACATAAAACAAAGAAAAAGAACTAGCATGATTATTATACTAGTTTTTCAATTTTATGACAATAAAAATCAAAATCCATATAATTTTAAAAATATTTAAAAATCTTTTTAAAACGCTTGCAACGTTATATTTTATATGATATAATAACGAAGGTTCATATAAATTAATAAATAAGGGCGGTTTCTGTTTTATTTATCAATTAAAGTTTACAAGCCTTTTGGGGGTATAGCTCAGCTGGGAGAGCGCTTGAATGGCATTCAAGAGGTCAGCGGTTCGATCCCGCTTATCTCCACCAAAAAAAAGAATATAAAGGTTATTTAAATGTGGGGGTATAGCTCAGCTGGGAGAGCACCTGCTTTGCAAGCAGGGGGTCAGCGGTTCGATCCCGCTTATCTCCACCAAAAAAGAATATAAAGGTTATTTAAATATGGGGGTATAGCTCAGCTGGGAGAGCACCTGCTTTGCAAGCAGGGGGTCAGCGGTTCGATCCCGCTTATCTCCACCAAAAAGCTGTTTCTAAGTTATTAGAAGCAGCTTTTTACATTGTTTGTTGTGACGTCTTAATTGTGCTAATATAGTGCAAATAACAATCCAATGAACTCATAGAATCTCTATTTTAATTATTTAGAAGTTTAAAAGCTCTACGAGTAGCACCGTAGAGCTTTTTATATAAAAGTAAATATACCTTGCGTGCGATTTGTTAACAATTTGTTCACAAATATTTGATATAAATATATTAATAAAGTTTTAAATTTTATTAATTTTTAACAATTAGAAATAAACCGGAATCTTTTTAATACTAAAAGAGTATTTTTTAAAGAGGTGTTTTTAGATGGTTAATTTAAAGAAAGGTGAAAATAATAAAAGTATTAAATATAAAGACATAGTTAAAAGAAATACTTTTGTTTTTATAGTGTTGTTTTTGTGCTCCTCATTTGTTGTGGGATTTATAGGAGGAGCATTGGCATATAATTTTTTTATAGGATCCAATGAAAAACTAAAAATTAATAATATTTCAGATGAACTGAATTCTGGCTATATAAATAGACCATCAATGTCCACCTCTCAGATTGTTGAGTTAGTAGAGAATTCCGTGGTAGAAGTTAAAATTGAAATAAAATCTTCCAATTATAACTCAACCAATGGAATAGTAGAAGGTGCAGGAAGTGGAGTGATTTTTTCATCTGATGGTTACATAATTACAAATTATCATGTGGTGGAAGATGCAAATTGCATTAAAGTAAAAGTCCACAACGGATCTGAATATATTGCTAGTCTTGTAGGTGAAGATAAAAAAGAAGACATTGCAGTCCTTAAAATTAGTGCTACAAATTTGACCCCAGTTTCGTTTGGAAATTCAAAAAATTTAAAAGTGGGCGAAAGAGTAATTGTTATAGGTAATCCTTTAGGAACTCTTGGAGGGTCTGTGACTGATGGAATTATAAGTGCCCTTAATAGAACTCTTAATATAGATGGAGAAGATATGACTCTTTTACAAACAAATGCCGAAATTAACCATGGGAATTCAGGTGGCGGTGTGTTTGGAGAAAAAGGACAATTTGTAGGCTTAGTTGTGGCAAAATCAACTGGGGCAGATCTTGAAGGTCTAGGATTTGCAATACCATCTGACACTGTTAAAGAAGTTGTAAATAAATTGATATAATTACATTGTATAACTATAAATATATGAGGAAAGATATATACTAGGCAGGTTTAAAATTTACAGTCGCCGAGTATAAAAATATGGAGGAATTATTATGACCACTGAAAATGCAAATCCATGTATAAAATGCACAGTTACACAATGTAAACACCATTGCACTACAGAAAACTATTGCAGCTTAAATGAAATAAAAGTGGGAACACATGAAGCAAATCCTACGGTTGTACAATGTACTGATTGTGAATCATTTGAAGTTAAAAGTGATAGTTTTAACATGTAGTTCATTTGTTGTTAAGTTAAACAATATTTGAATATTTACAACTTAATTTTTATAAAGGAAATAAAAATGTGTGTTTTTTCGGCATTTTTATTTCTTTTTTATATGTGATATGTTATAATAAAATTACATTAATTTAATAGTATTATATATTTTTTGGTTATATTTTATATTAACTTAAATTTAGGTGGAGGTTAAAATGAAAAAAGAAAGAAGTTTATTTAAACACGGCTTAAAAGATGGACTTCCTATTGGCCTTGGCTATTTGCCACTAGCTTTTACATTAGGAGTAAATGCTACTACAGGCGGATTTAAATTTTTAGAGTCTATTTTAATGTCGATGCTTAGTTTTACTGGTGTTGGCCAAATGACTAACATGACTCTTATGTTAGAAAATTCTACATATGTAAGTATATTTATAGCGTTGCTTGTAATTAACCTTAGGAATATAGTTTTATCGTTGTCTTTATCTCAAAGATTAGGAACCGATGCAAGCTTTTGGAAAAGATTAATAATTTCTATGGGAAACACAGATGAAATTTTTGCTCTTACAATAATGAGAGAAGGAAAGATTCCAGCCAATTATTTTCTAGGAGTAATGACACTTCCTTATTTATCATGGACTTTAGGTGCCGTCGTAGGAAGTCTTGCTACAACACTTGTACCTCAAGATATATGTATAGCCATGGGAATGGCTCTTTATGCTATGCTTATAGCATCTGTTGTGCCAGCCATGAAAAAGTCAAAACCAGTTCTTTTTGTAGCTGTTTTATCAGGTGTTTTAAGTTTAATTATGCAAGGAATAAAACCAGTAGATCAAGCATTAATAAACTTTCTAGGGAAATCGGCACATTCGTATGTTTTAGTAGTAGGGTCATTGTTAAGTGCTGGCATAACAGCTTTAATTTGGCCATTAAAAGATAGCAAGGAGGAAGAAAATGAATAACATATATGTTTGGGTTTGTATTCTTATATTATTTGTTACAACTTATTTTACAAGAATGTTACCCCTGATCTTTTGCAAAAATCAGATTAAAAATACATTTTTAAGATCTTTACTTGCCTATTTACCATATGCGGTTTTAACTTCTATGTTAATTCCAGAGGTTTTTATGGCACAATATGGCCTTCTTCCGGGACTGTTAGGATTTATAGTGGCAATTGTTTTTTCATATTTAAATCAAAGCCTTATTGTTGTTTTAGCGATGTCAACCATTGTTACATATGTTTCAATGATATTTAATTCACAGATAATGTCTTTTTTAGGTTTTTAACGTGCATTTCAAAGTAAATATAGTAAAGGTCCAGTTTAAAAAGAAACTGGACCTTATTTTTATTTGATTTTAAACATAATTTTATTAGTTAACGCTGATAAAGAATAAAATATAATTGAAGTTATAGTACCCACTAATATCAAAATTAAAATTAATTCTAACGTTAAAGTTGAAAGGGCAAAGAACTCCTTAAAAACTATTATACAAAATATAAATGCAACGGACATTAGTAAAAATAAAAGTTTTCTTATATTATTAAAAGGTACACATAAGTTAAATAACAATAAAAGACCACTAAACCCAGTTACAATAACGCATAGTGTAGATACATCCGAATTAGTAAAAGATATCCAGCTAGATGTAGCCATAATTAATAATATAGAAGAAACAATAGTTAATGCACACGGTAGAGCCCTACTAATAATATTAATAAAAAGGTTCCCTTTAATGCGACTTTTGTTTGGCTCAAGAGCTAACACAAACGATGGAATACCAATAGTTAAAACACTAGTTAAGGTCATTTGTATTGGCATAAATGGGTATGGAGCATTAAAAAATAAAAACAGGATGGCAAGTAATGTTGCATATATTGTTTTTACTAGGAATAAAGATGATGAGCGTTGAATGTTGTTAATAGAGCGTCTACCTTCAAGAACTACTTTTGGCATAGATGAAAAATCTGAATTTAGCAAAACCAGCTGAGACACTTTTTTAGCAGCATCGCTACCATTTGCCATTACAACACTACAATCAGCTTCTTTTAAAGCAAGAACATCGTTTACACCGTCGCCGGTCATGGCTACTGTATGTCCACTTTCTTTAAGTGCGCAGATAATTTGCTTTTTTTGAATAGGAGATACTCGTCCAAAAATAGAATATTCATTTACAACTTTTTTAATATCATCTTCCGTCTTTAATATACTTGTATCAATGCATTTATCATAATTTTTAAGGCCGGCACGCTTTGCAACGGTTGACACAGTTGATACATTATCTCCCGATATAATTTTTATATCTACGCCCTGTTCGCTGAAATATTTTAGGGTATCAGGCGCAGTATTACGAATTACATCTTTTATTAAAATAAAACCCATTAAACTAAGGTTATCAGGTAAACTATTGTTAACAAAATTATTTTTTGAATGAGCTAATACGATAACACGATTTTCTTTGGTGAATTCTTTTAATTGATCTCTTATGCCTTCGAGTTTATCTTTAAAAATAAATTCAGGAGCCCCCATAACATAACTCCCTAATTTGTTAAAATATGCACCCGACCACTTTTTTTCAGAGGAAAAAGGAACAATTTCGTCAGCTTGTTTTGAAGGATTAATATCTCTTACGAAATCCTTTATAGCCAAGTAAGTTGGGTTTGTGTCTTCTATGTTATTTACTATAAGAGAAAGAGCAAAATTAATTTCATCTTGGCTATTTCCCTTGTAAGGTATTATAGAATCAACTTCCATTGTTCCTTGAGTAATTGT
This sequence comes from uncultured Eubacteriales bacterium, assembly GCA_948933715.1. Classification (GTDB taxonomy): domain Bacteria; phylum Bacillota; class Clostridia; order Oscillospirales; family Acutalibacteraceae; genus CAG-557. Next base: position 7,352 of record CAQZPH010000028.1, read on the forward strand.
TCCAGTTTTATCAAGGCATAAAGTGTCTACACGAGCAAGAGTTTCTATGCAATACAATTCTTGAACTAATACCTTTTGCTTAGAAAGCCTTATAACACTTACAGCTAATACAGTGCTAGTTAAAAGAACAAGGCCTTCCGGGATCATACCAATTAGTGCCGCTGTAGTGTTTATTATGGAGTTTTCAAAGTTGTTTTGCGCTAATTGATGTATAAATAAGAAAAAACCTAAAGGAACGATCAAAATAGATAAAATCAAAATTATTTTATTAAACGCTAACATAATTTGAGAGTTAATTTTCTTTACATATTTGGCATCGCGAGATATTTTATAAGCATAGTTATCTTCTCCGATATTCTCAACCTGAGCTATGCATTTGCCGCTTACAATGTAACTTCCAGATAAAAGCAAATCCTCTTTTTTCTTTGTTATAGAGTTGGATTCGCCAGTTAACAGTGATTCATTAACTTCGCAGTTTCCCTTTAATATTTTACAGTCAGTAGGGATTTGATTCCCTGGACTTAGCTCTATTATATCGTCAAGCACAAGATCATTAATACCAATTTTTATTTTTTTACCATTTCTTATAGCTGTTATTTTAGAAAGAGCAAGGATAGATAATTTGTCAACGGTTATTTTTGCGCGTATTTCTTGGTAGGTGCTAATAATAAGGTTTGAGATGACTACTCCCATAAACAATAAGTTTTTAAAAGAACCCACATAAATAATAGCGAAGGCTAAAATAAAGTTTATTATATTAAAAAGAGTAAATAAATTATCTTTTATAATTTGTGGAATAGTCTTTGTAGGGATAGATACATCTATGTTTACAAGATTTTCTTCTTTTCTATTTATAACCTGTTCATCAGAAAGACCAAAGGATAAGTCGGGATCGTATCTTTCTTTATATTTTTGCATTAAAACACCTACCTTAACATAAATGTTTAGTATTTTATATAATTATATATGCATATAAATTTAAAGTCAATCGATCTTTGCACAACACTTAGTAAGAGGTGATTTTATGAAGTGCAGAATAATAGATATGCGATGTAAAGAGGTAATAAATGTAAAAACAGGAGTAAGAATAGGATGTGTAAGCGACATAGAGATAGATACAAAAAATGCAAAACTTGTATCAATAGTTATATACGGACGTTTGCGCTGCTGGGGACTTTTAGGGCGAGAAGATGATATTATAATTAGATGGGAAGACATAGAAGTAATAGGGGAGGACACGATACTTGTAAACTTTAATATGGCACCTAGGCGAAGAAAACGTAAATTTCCGGAGTTTAGGAAATTTTTAAAAACTTAACATTAAACTAAAATTTTTCTTGTAAAAGGTAACATGTTATGATATAATAATTTACAAAAACACACGCTATCACTTTTTCTTGGTGCCAGAAAATGGTTTGTCGGGTATTTAAGTGTGGCGGAGGTAAAACCAAGGAGGACACAAAATGTCAGTAATATCAATGAAACAACTTTTAGAAGCTGGTGTTCATTTTGGCCATCAGACAAGAAGATGGAACCCTAAAATGGCTGAATACATCTTCACAGAAAGAAATGGTATTTATATCATTGATCTTCAGAAAACTGTAAAGGAATTAGGAGAAGCTTACGATTTTATTCGCGACATCACAGAACAAGGAAAATCAGTTCTTTTTGTTGGAACTAAAAAACAAGCTCAGGATTCAGTTAAAGAAGAGGCTATACGTTGCGGAGCTTATTATGTTAATGCACGTTGGTTAGGTGGAATGCTTACAAACTTTTCAACTATCCGTCGCAGAATTAGCCGCTTAAAGCAGTTAAGAGAAATGCAAGAAAATGGAACTTTTGATTTGCTACCTAAAAAGGAAGTAATTAAATTAAACCTTGAAATAGAAAAACTAGAGAAATTTCTAGGTGGCATTAAAGATATGAAAGATGTCCCTGGGGCATTATTTATTGTTGATCCACGTAAGGAAAAAATCGCAGTGTCGGAAGCTAAAAAATTAGGTATTCCTGTTGTAGCTATAGTTGATACAAACTGCGACCCTGATGATGTTGATTATGTTATTCCTGGCAACGACGACGCTATAAGAGCTGTTAAACTTTTAGCAGGAGTAATGGCAAATGCTATTATTGAAGGCAAAGAAGGTCGTATGGGAGCAGCCGCTGTAGAACCTGAGGCCGAAACAGCTGAAGAGGAAGTTGCTATAGCTGAATAATTTATAAATTTATTTTATACAGGAGACGGCAAAGTCCGTCTCTTGTTGTGAAATACGCAAAATAGTTTTTAATAATTAGAATGAAAATAGTGGAGGTAACAATTATGGCTTTTACAGCTAGTGATGTTAAGGCATTAAGAGAGAAAACAGGTTGCGGTATGATGGACTGCAAAAAAGCACTTACAGAATCAAACGGAGATATGGATAAGGCTGTTGATTTTTTAAGAGAAAAGGGATTAGCAGCGGCAACTAAAAAATCAGGACGTATAGCAGCTGAGGGTGTTGCTTTTGCTTGCACAAATAAAGATAATAATGTGGCTGTTGTAATTGAAATTAACGCCGAAACAGATTTCGTTGCAAAAAATGCGGACTTTTTAGCTTTTGTTCAAACATGTGCTGACACAGTTATTGAAAATAATCCTTCTAGCTTAGAAGACTTAATGGCATGTAAAGCTCATGGTAGCGATTTAACTGTAGAAGAATTAGTAAGGGAAAAGATTCTTACAATCGGTGAGAATATAAAAATTCGTCGCTTTGAAAGATTTGAAGGAGTAGTTACAACTTATAACCACGCAGCTGGAAGAATCGGGGTAATGGTTAAGTTTAATACATCAGCTGATGTAGCTTCTAAAGAAGAGTTTAAAGTATATGCTAAAGATATAGCAATGCAAGTTGCAGCAGTGAACCCTGGATACTTAAATAGCAGTGCAGTACCTGCCGATGTTTTAGACCATGAAAAGAAAATTCTTACAGAACAGGTGATAAACGAAGGTAAACCTGCTAATATTGCAGAGAAAATTGTTATGGGCAAAATTGGAAAATTTTATAAAGAAAACTGCCTAGTAGAGCAAGTTTTTGTTAAAGACTCTAATTTAACAGTTGAGCAATATACAAAAGAAACTGCTAAAAATTTAGGTGGAGACATAGAAATAGTTAGTTTTGTTCGCTTTGAAAAAGGCGAAGGGCTTGAAAAACGTGAAGATAACTTTGCTGATGAAGTAGCAAGCATGGTAAAGTAATTTAAATTCACAACAAATAGAAAATATTTTAATAGAGCGTAGTGTACACCTGCGCTCTATTTTAGTGTATGCATAACTATCTTTACATAATTATATTATTGTTGTAAAATAATATAAAATCAACCTTAGGGAGTGGGTATTGGTGGAACCGAAATATAAAAGAGTATTATTAAAATTAAGCGGAGAGGCATTAGCGGGATCTCAAAAACAGGGAATAGATTTCGATACGATACTGTCAATTTGCGAACCTGTTAAGAGATGTGTAGACATGGGTGTGCAAATTGGGATAGTTGTTGGAGGCGGAAACTTCTGGAGAGGTCGTAGCAGTGGCAAGATGGATAGAACAAGAGCTGATCATATGGG
>CAQZPH010000029.1 GCA_948933715.1 uncultured Eubacteriales bacterium
GCCTTATATTAAAACTTTTAAAAGTGCATTAATTTTTTTCTTCTTTAGCGTCTAATAAAGCAGCGCGACGCGATAAATTTATACGCCCTTTATCATCGATTTCAATAACCTTAACTATAATTTCATCACCAATATTTACCACGTCTGTAACTTTTTCTGTTCGTTTAGTATCAAGCTGAGAAATATGACAAAGCCCTTCTTTACCCGGAGCAATCTCAACAAAAGCACCAAAATCCATAACACGGCTTACGCGCCCTTTATAAACGGCACCAACTTCAGGATCTTTAGCGATAGTTTCTATTATGGTCAAAGCGCGCTTACAATTATTAGTGTCAAGACCAGAAATAAATACATGCCCGTCTTCTTCAATATCAATCTTAACATCGCACTCGGCGCAAATTTTCTGAATAATTTTTCCACCAGAACCAATAACATCACGGATTTTTTCAACATCAATTAAGGTGGTTAACATTTTAGGAGCATATTCTGATAATTCTTTGCGAGGTTTATCAATAGCTTTTAGCATAACTTCGTCTAGGATATAATCGCGGGCTTTATGAGTTTTATAAAGAGCTTCTTTTATAATTTCAGGAGTTAATCCATCAATTTTAAGATCCATTTGAATTGCAGTGATACCATTATGAGTACCAGCGACTTTAAAGTCCATATCTCCAAAGAAATCCTCAAGGCCCTGGATATCAACCATAGTTAAAAACCGATCTCCTTCGGTGATAAGACCACAAGAAATCCCGGCAACAGGTGCTTTAATTGGAACACCAGCATCCATAAGAGCTAAGGTTGATCCGCAAATAGACCCTTGAGAAGTTGAACCGTTTGAGGATACCACTTCAGAAACTAAGCGAATAGCATATGGAAACTCTTCAACGGATGGAATAACAGGAACTAATGCGCGCTCAGCTAATGCACCATGACCAATCTCGCGACGCCCAGGGCCACGACTTGGTTTAGTTTCGCCAACAGAATATGCCGGGAAATTGTAATGATGCATGTAACGTTTTTCCTCTTCGCCGTCGATTCCATCAAGTAATTGCTGATCGCTTATAGGGCCAAGAGTTGCAACAGTTAAGACCTGCGTTTGCCCACGTGTAAATAATCCTGAACCATGAACTCTTGGTAAAAGTGCAACTTCAGCGGCTAATGGGCGCAGTTCATCCATACCTCTACCGTCTACACGTTTTTGTTCGTCAAGTAACCAACGTCTAACAACATTTTTTTGCGCTTTATACATGCAGGCATTAATTAAACTTTCAGAGTCAGGGTATATATCCTTAAAATGTTCGTGCACTTTTTCATATATTGGTTTTAATCTTTCGTCACGAACCTTTTTGTCATCAGTATTAAGGGCAACTTTTAAGTCCTGTGTTATGAACTCTTTTATTTCTTGCACCATTTTTTCATCAGGTTCTGTAGTGTTGTAAAAGAACTTCTCTTTGCCAATTTCACTTTTTATTTTTTTGATAAACTCGATGATTTTTTGGTTGGCCTCATGACCTGCCATGATACCTTTAAACATGGTGTCATCATCTATTTCGTTAGCGCCGGCTTCAATCATAGCAATAAGGTTCTCAGTTGAAGCAACAGTAACCGCCATTTGCGATACTGTTTTTTGTTCGGCAGTTGGATTTATAATAAATTCACCGTTTATATATCCAACACTTACGCCAGAAATAGGTCCATTCCATGGTATATCAGAGATGCTAAGAGCAATTGAAGTTCCTACCATAGCAGCGATTTCAGGCGAACAGTCAGGGTCAACGGACATAACAGTACATACTACCGATACGTCGTTTCTCATATCCTTAGGGAAAAGTGGACGAATTGGTCTATCGATAACGCGGGACACAAGTATTGCTTTTTCGGTGGGACGGCCTTCTCTTTTTAGAAAAGAACCCGGAATTTTACCTACAGAATACATTTTTTCTTCAAAATCAACCGAGAGAGGGAAAAAGTCAATACCATCTCTTGGCTGAGAAGATGCAGTTACAGCAACGTTAACTACAGTTTCTCCGTAACGAATGAGGCACGCACCGTTTGCAAGACCTGCAATTTTACCAGTCTCAACTACTAGTTCGTGGCCAGCAAAGTCAGTTTTAAAGACTTTATAATTTTCGAACATATATGTTCCTCCATAAAAATATATTTAACATCTAAATTAGGAGGTTTAGCAATAAAACCTATGTTAAAAATAAGTCTTAAACATACGTTTCACTGCTAAAACCAAAATATTTTTTAGATGTTATTTAATGATAAAAGTGAGAAATTAGTCGGTTGCCTTAAAAACCGTTAAGCAGATGACAATTCTGCCACCTGCTTAAAATATAAATATAATTATTTACGAATACCTAATTTACTGATGATTGTACGATATCTTTCAATATCAGTTTTCATAAGGTAACCAAGTAAACGACGCCTTTGGCCAACCATTTTTAAAAGACCGCGTCTTGAATGATGGTCTTTTTTATGAATTTTTAAATGATCGGTTAAATCATTTATTCTTTTTGTTAAAAGAGCGATTTGCACTTCTGGTGAACCAGTGTCACCCTCGTGAGTAGCATACTGCTCAATCACAGCTGTTTTCTCTGCTTTTTGCATTTTATTTACCACCTTTATAAAATTAAATACCATACACCGCAGAATAAGGCGGGTGTTTCCCTATAAAAAGGCTTTATCCTTAATCCGCGAAATAGGTTAAATAGATTATAACACATTTTTAATAACTTGTAAAGCAAGTTTAGCAAATGTATTTTTGTATAAATTATTTTAAAATTATAATAACAGTAAAAGGGCCAACACTAAACCGTGCTCGCCCTTTTGAGGTGGGAGGGTGGAGATACAATAATGTTATTTTTTTAAGAGAAACTTTTCAAGTTCGACAACTAAAAGGGGAGATAAAGACAATAATGACACAATAAGCCACTGAATACCATCTAAATTTGCAGTTTTAAATATAATAGACAACGTGGGGAGAGAGATAACAGAAACCTGAAGAATTACGCATATTATAAAAGAATATATTAATTTCATATTTGAAAAGACGTTACTTTTAAATATTGATTTTTCACTTTTTATATTAAAAGCATGGACTAATTGAGATAAACTTAAAACAGCAAACGCCATAGTTCTGCCGATGATAGGTGTTTTAGATACATCAAAAAATACTCTTCCTATTGTAAACGCTAAAATGGAAATTGCACCGATAAAACATCCTTCTACAATTATTCTTCTCCAGGTGTTACGTGAAAAAAGGGCAGAGTTTTTCCCTTGGGGTTTATGGGTCATTATATCTGGGTCTACAGGTTCTACGCCTAAAGCTAACGCTGGAAGTGAATCTGTTACTAAGTTAACCCAAAGCAACTGAATAGCAAGCAAAGGAGTGGGTAAACGCAACATAAACGCAGTTAAAACAGTGATAATTTCTCCAATATTACTTGAAAGTAAAAAATGTACGGTCTTTTTTATGTTCTCAAAAATTCCGCGCCCTTGACGCACGGCTTCAACTATCGTTGAAAAATTGTCATCGGTCATAATCATATCTGCAGCATTTTTTGCTACGTCTGTTCCCGTAATTCCCATAGCACACCCGATGTCTGCAGCCTTTAAGGCCGGTGCATCATTTACACCATCGCCAGTCATTGCAACGGTTTCTCCATGCTTTTTAAAAGCTTTTACAATTCTTACTTTATGTTCAGGTGATACTCTTGCAAACACGGAATAATCAAATATATTTTTTTCAAGGTCGCTTTGACTAATCTTTTCAAGCTGCGCTCCGCTTATAGCCTTATCTCCATCTGAAAAAATCCCTAGATTTTTTGCAATAGCTTTTGCCGTTACAATATGATCCCCTGTAATCATTACAGGTTTTATTCCAGCGTGTTTGCATTCGTTTACAGCTAATTTAACCTGAGATCTTGGTGGATCTATCATACCAACTAACCCACAGAAATTTAATTTATTTTCGATTTCATTTTGGGAACTAGGAATATTATCCACATCTTTATAGGCTATGGCTAAAACACGAAGTGCGTCTTTTGCCATATTTTCATTTTGGATTTTAATAGCTCTTTTTAATTTTTCAGTCATTGCTTTGCCACTGCATTGTGTAGAGCGTTCAAGAAGATAATCAGGGGCTCCTTTTGTTATGATGCGATATTTGCCGTTATTTAGTTTGTGTATGGTTGTCATGAGTTTTCGGGTAGAATCAAAAGGAATCTCATATTTTTTAGGATACTCTTTATCAAGATCGGTTTTTACTTTTCCGTTTTCTGCTGCAGCACTTACTAATGCTGTTTCTGTGGGATCACCAACAACTTTATATTCTTTTTTTGAGTATGTAATTGATGAATTATTACAAAGGGCACCAAAAGTTAATATTTTTTGACCAAGCTCTGATGAGAAATTTATTTTTCCTTCTTCATTAGAAAGTTGAGTAACAGTCATTTTATTTTGAGTTAAAGTTCCGGTTTTGTCCGAACAAATTACAGTTGCATTCCCGAGTGTTTCAACAGCAGGAAGCTTGCGGATTACCGCTCGGTTAGCAGCCATTTTTCTAACACCCATAGCAAGAACAATTGTGACGACAGCAGGCAATCCTTCGGGAATAGCAGCCACAGCAAGACTAATTGCTATCATAAACATTTCAAGTGGTTCGACCTTTTGAATAACTCCGAGAACAAAAATAACAGAACATATAGAAAGAGCACCGATACCTAAAATTTTGCTGGTTTTTTCAAGTTTTAACTGAAGTGGAGTTTGAATATTATTTTCATTTATTATCATTCCGGCGATTTTTCCCACTTGAGTATTCATGCCGGTTTCTACAACAATTGCTTTAGCGTGTCCTGCTGTGATGGTACTGCTTGAGAATACCATGTTTCGTCTATCTCCAAGTGATGATTTTATTGGGAATGTTTTGTTTGCGTCTTTTTCTACAGCTAGAGATTCACCAGTTAAAGATGATTCTTCTGACTTTAGATTATAACTATCTATAAGTCGCGCGTCTGCTGGAACTAAATCGCCAGTATTAAGAAGCAAGATGTCTCCTGGAACAAGCTCTTCAGATGGAATGATCATTTTTTTACCACCACGTATAGTTGTGGCCTTAGGAGAAGAAAGTTTCTTTAAAGCGTCAATAGCTTTTTCTGCTTTGTTTTCTTGCACTACACCCACAATTGCATTAAGAATAACTATAAATAATATAATAACCGAATCTATATATTCTTTGTTCCCTTCTATAGTAGATGTAACAAAGGAAACAACGGATGCAATTAAAAGTATTATTACCATGAAATCTGAAAATTGCGCTAAAAATTTAGCAAACAATCCTTTAGACTTTTTTTCTTTTAAGATATTTTTTCCGTAATTTAATTGCTTTTGGTTGATGGCAATATTATTTAAACCGATATCTTCGTTTACTTTGAAGTGTTTTAAAACTTCTTTATATGACAAGTTATGCCAGTCCATTATACCAACCCCTTTAATTTGTTGTCCATAATTTTATGTATATTCATTTACTGTGAAGTTATGTTTAACAAAGTAAACAAAAGTTTAAAAGATAGCATATATTGATAAAAATATATTCGGGGTTGGTGGTATGTGGTTTTTATCGGGAATTTTATTGGCTGTTTCTTTGAGCATGGATGCCCTTGGAATTGGCATTTCTTATGGACTGCGCAATGTGAAGGTTCCCGCTCTCCCTAAATTTATTATAAGTTTAATTTCTGTTTTGTTCACAGGGTTAGCTGTGGGGATAGGGAATATCATTTTATTTGTGTTACCTTCGGATATTGCTAAATTGATGGGCTCAGCGATGCTAGGGTTATTGGGTATTTTTATTATTTATCAATCTCTGCGAAAAGAGAATAACTGTAAAAAAAACTCAACTAGAACTTGGAGTATGGTTTTAAAATCTTTTGGTATCACCATTAAAATTATCAGGGATCCTATTTCTTGCGACTTTGATAACTCTTCTCATATTGATGTTAAAGAGGCAATTTATTTAGGAGTTGCCTTATCTATAGATTCTTTTGGTGCCGGAATTAGCAGCGCGGTATCTGGAGTAAATAGTTTTTTTGTCCCGGTTATGGTGGGAATGTGCCAATTTATATTTTTGAGTTTAGGTTTGTTGTTTGGGGTAAAATTGTCATCGGTTAAATGGTTTAACTCGAAGTTTTTTGTTACCTTATCGGGTGTTATGTTAATTATTTTAGCAGCCATAAGATATTTTTGTTAAAATAAAAAACAAAAAGCCGGTGCACGCAGTCGCGTGCACCGGAACAAAAGTGATAAACTATAAAAACAAATGGGATTTTATTCTTTTGGTTTCATGGTTGGGAATAATAAAACATCTCTTATTGATGCACTGTCTGTTAACAGCATAACAAGTCTGTCAATACCGATGCCAAGGCCACCTGTTGGTGCCATACCATATTCAAGCGCATTAATAAAATCTTCATCGATCAAATTAGCTTCATCGTCACCAGCATCACGAAGTTCCATTTGGTGTTTAAAGCGTTCGCGTTGATCAATCGGATCATTTAGCTCAGAATATGCGTTTGCCATTTCGCGGCTAGTGATAAATAGTTCAAAACGTTCAACTAATCTCGGGTTATCTTTTTTGCGTTTTGTAAGAGGTGAAACCTCTACAGGATAATCGCAGATAAATGTAGGCTCTACTAAAGTTTCCTCAACTTTTTCTTCAAAAGTGAGATTTAAAATATCACCCCAAGTATTTTTACCGTTAGTTTCAAACCCAAATTGTTTAGCAACTTCCATTGCTTTAGCGTCGTCGCCAACAAAAGAACCAAAGTCAATACCAGTAACTTCTTTTACAGCGTCTATCATAGTAATTCTTTTAAACGGCTTAGATAGGTTAATCTCTTGCCCTTGATAAGTAATAACATCAGAATTACCAATAGCTTTTACGCACTCATTTATGATATTTTCAGTGTGATCCATCATGACATTATAGTCAGCATAGGCTTCGTATAATTCAATAGTTGTAAATTCCGGGTTATGTTTAATAGACATACCTTCATTTCTAAAAAGACGTCCAATCTCATAGACCTTTTCCATACCGCCAACAATTAGTCGTTTTAAATATAATTCCGGGGCAATACGTAAATATAAATCAAGATCAAGGGTATTGTGATGAGTAAGAAAAGGACGAGCAGCGGCACCACCAGCAATAGTATTTAATATAGGAGTTTCAACTTCAATGAATCCCTTATCGTCTAAATACTTGCGGATAGTTTTTATTATAATGCTGCGTTTTATAAAGGTATCTTTAACTTCAGGATTCATAATTAAATCCACATAACGTTGACGATACCGTAAATCGGTATCTTTAAGGCCGTGAAATTTATCCGGCAAAGGAAGTAAAGACTTAGATAATAATGTTACTTTTTTAGCATGCACTGATATTTCACCACGTCTTGTTTTAAAAACAAAACCCTCAACGCTAATGATATCTCCGATATCCCATTTTGAAAGCTCAGTGTAAGTTTCTTCGCCGATATCATCAATTTTCATATAAACTTGCATACGGCCGGTTCTATCGTGGATATCCATAAAGCACGCTTTACCCATATCTCGCCAGCTCATAATACGTCCTGCAATACATACGTCTTTATTTTCAAGCTCTTCAAAGTGCTCGGTGATATATTTATTATAAGTATCGCGATTGCAAGTAGTTATTAAAAACGGATTTTTATTGTTTTCTTGCAAATACGATAATTTATCGCGACGAATTTTTAACAGTTCTTTAATATCCTGCTCTTCTAGGGGCTCCATAGCTTCATGTTCGTTATTTTCCGTCATTTTAAATTCTCCTTATATACATAAATTAAATACGGGCGGATGAAAAAATCACACCGCCCATTTTTAAAAGATTACTTAGATATTTCTAAAACTTCATATGACATAGAACCGACGGGAGTTTCAACTTCTACTTTTTCTCCCACTCTATGACCTATAAGACTTTTGCCAACGGGCGATTCATCGGAGATTCGTCCATTGATAGGATCAGCTTCACTTGAACCAACTATTTTATATTCACATATATCGTCAAACTCAATATCTCGAACCTTCACCTTTGACCCAACATGAATAATTTCAGTACTTAGTTCATCTTCGTTGATTACTTGCACATTATTGAGCATATTTTCAATAGAAGCGATTCTTGCTTCAACAATAGCTTGCTCATTTTTAGCTTCATCATATTCACTGTTTTCAGATAAATCTCCGAAAGATAATGCTACTTTAATTTTTTCTGCGATTTCTTTTCGTTTTACTGCTTTTAATTCTTCTAGTTCTGCTTCTAAATTTTTTAAACCTTCGTCGGTTAGTAAGACTTGTTTATTCATATTTATATAAACCACCTTTCCTTTGATGAAGATTTTGTTCTGAATAACATAAAACATTATAATGTAGTTGATTGTTTATGTCAAGAAAGATTTATTTTGCGCACAAGATTTTGGGAAATATCTTCAATTGATGTAACACCGATGCTTGATGTGCAAAGCTCAGGAGTAATATTATCAGTACTAGAAATATTGTGTGAGTCAATTAAAGCAGAAAGAAAATACTCCGAATTAATGCCCTGCGGAATTATTTTTTTAAATTTAGAGGGAATTTTAACTTTATAATTATAGTATACAGATCCATTAAGAGAAGTGTTTGGCCTAAACCCTGTAAATGTTATGCACTCTTTTGGCAAAGAAAGGGGAGTAGTTATTTTATCGGGGGCTATTAGCATATGGCAGGGTCTTATCCAGCTAACGCTGTTGCATACTAATATGGAAGCGCCATATTGTTCCATTAGTATTTCTGATTCTCTCGCGTAAAATTCTATATTTTTTGTTATTACTTTTATTTGATGCAAAAAAGGTAGTAATCTATATACTATGTTGCCATAGCACCCAAGAGGATCAAATATAGTAACTGATAACTTGCTTTTAGAAGCTTTTGCAAGTTTTAAAGTTTCTATAGCAGCGTTTTGGCATAATATACGGTTTAAGTTTAAAGGTTCGTATCTTGTAAATTTAAAATTTGGGGGGAATAAAACATCGCTTGAACACAGAATTTGTTGATTGTAATTTCCAAGAGTGCGAGATATTTTTTTCCACGGGATTTTATTTTTTCTTTTAATTGCATTAACATGCTTAATATTAAGATTATCATACGACGTTTCATTAACCGTTACAGGTTTTAAAAACTTATACATAATTTTTTCTTTTAATTTACTATCTGAGGAAATCTCATTAAAAGTTAGTACATTTAACATTTTTTCACCCCTTTTTTACAATGTTATGAAAAAAGAGAATAAAAAATGATACGAATAGTAAAAATACCATTCGTATCGTAACATTATGTATTATTTTCGGTATTCATCAAGAGGGTTATAATCAATACCGTTGCGTTTTGTTTGAAAATGTAGATGTGGGCCTGTAGAGTATCCGGTTGTTCCTACTTCTCCAATTTTTTGAGACCGTGAAACAGTTTGCCCTTCTTTTACAAATACCTGAGATAAATGACCATAAATCGAGATTTTGCCATTACCATGAGCTAAAATTACATAATTACCATAACCTCCGCCACATCCGCAGCTACGAATTTTACCATAATCATGATGGCAATGAGAATACGTAGCAAAAACAAAACCATGATCCACAGCTACAACAGATTTACCATAAATACCAGTAGAAGCAATATCAATACCTTTATGATATACACTACCGCGTTTTTCCATATAGTCTGAAGATAAGCATGTGTATCCAGGAACAGGCCATGCAAATCCGTCTTCAGAAGGAACTATAGCCATAGATGACATCCTTTGCGCAATACTGCGGTGACTTGCATTTTGGCCAGCACTACGACGAGCTTCTTCAACGTAATAATTCATTATCTCTCTTTGAATTCTTTGGTATTCGGCATCGTTTTCATCGATTTCAACTTGAGATACCGCCTGTTCTCCTTCTAGCTCTTTTAAAAGTTTTTCGTTTTCAACAAATAACCTTTGCAAGTCTGATTTTTTAGCAGAAAGAGAGATTTTTTCTTCTTCAATAGTTTTTTTATTTTTTTGGATTGTAACTTTTTCTTTTTCAACTGAAATTATTTCATTTTTTAAAGTAGCCAAAAGTTTATTATCGTGTTCACTGATTTTCGCAATGACTTCAGCTTTATCAATAAGATCATCAAAAGTTTTTGCTCTAAAAATCAAGTCAATTAGGTGAACTTCGCCGGCTTTATAAATAGCAACCAATCGACGCATAAGAAGATCGGTGTTTTCTTTTATAGAGCCTTGCGCTTTAGCTATATATTGATTTTTTTTGAT
>CAQZPH010000030.1 GCA_948933715.1 uncultured Eubacteriales bacterium
GAACCCCCGACCTGCTGATTACAAATCAGCTGCTCTACCAACTGAGCTACACCAGCGAATGCATTCCTTACAGTTAAATAATATATCATGATACTTTAAACTTGTCAAGACATTTTTAGATAGGAAAAGAAAAAATTTTACTTATAAAACTCACCAAACGCTTTAAATTTTCATAGATAATAAAAGAGAAAAAATAACGCGGAGGTAATTATATGTCATATAAAGGTATTGATGTAAGCTTTTATCAAGGTGACATTGATTGGACACGAGTTGCTGAAAGTGGTATAGAATTTGCTATGATACGTGCCTCATATGGGAGCGATGGCGTTGATCCTCAATTTGCAAACAATATGCAAAACATCGAAAGCACCCCCATTGCACGTGGAGCATATCATTTTTGTTATGCCCTTTCTCCTGAAGAAGCTGTTATCGAAGCCAACCATTTTTTAAACACAGTTTCTCCATATAAGTTCAACTATCCATTAGTACTAGACCTTGAATACGAACCATTATTATCCCTAGGTCGAGAAACTTTAAATAATATAGCTTTATCATTTTGTGATACTGTAGAACGAGCCGGATACTATACTATGATTTATGCAAACTTAAATTGGCTTGTTAACTATCTTGACATGGATGTTCTTAATAGGTTTGATGTTTGGCTAGCTCAATGGGGACCAAAGCCAACATTTAGCGGCAACTTTGGTATATGGCAATATTCATCCACCGGAACAGTGAACGGCATAAATGGTGATGTTGATATGGATATTTCATATAATGATTATCCTACAATAATAAAAAACAAAGGTTTAAACGGTTCTGGCGATGGAACAACCCCCCCACCTACACCTGATCCAAGTGAAACATTTAATTATACTGTCGTATCAGGCGATAATTTATGGAACATCTCGCAAAGGTTTTTAGGCTCTGGTTCAAGGTACCCTGAAATTGTCTCACTAAACGGGTTAACATCCACCGAAATATACCCAGGTCAAGTACTAAAGATTCCTGGTTCTCAGTCAGAAAATCCAAGATTTTATACTGTTGTATCAGGCGACAACTTGTGGAACATAGCGCAAAGGTTTTTAGGTTCTGGTTCAAGGTACCCAGAGATTGTTTCACTAAATTCACTAAACTCAAGCACAATATACCCAGGTCAAATCTTAAAAATACCAGAGCAATAAACAAACAAAAAATAAGCCCTTTTTAGGGCTTATTTTTATTAACTTTATTCTTAATTTTGCTTTTTACCTATTGATAAATATTTAAGAGAATAATATTCTATCAATATTTGTGCTTTATATTGCACTAATTTTTTCTTTACAGTCCCTTTGGACCTTCATTATATTTTTCATAAAAAGTTTTTAGTGATGTTACCTCATCTTCCTTTAATCCTATTGGGGTAAAATAATTATTACGCCCGGGGGCTAACACTTGCCAACTCTTAGTAGTTTCATTATATTTTAAGTATTTAAATATATCGGTAATCTCTTTTAGTAAAGTTTCTCTATCACTATTTTCTACATAGTTAATATCACCACTAATGAACTCTAAATAATCTCTTACCGCTTCTATTCTTATCGGTACTTCACGCTCCTGATCATACCATTTTGTGCTACTATTCTCTTGTTCTCGAACTTTATAAGGTACTTTTGCACTTTTGGTAACATCTTGTAAATCTCTTTCATCTTTACTTGCATTAGTTGCATCATATTCTCCATACCTTTGTGGGGAATTCCATCTACCAGTAATTTTAAATTCGAATATCGCAAATCTATCGTTTCTTGATATTTCTATAACGTTACCATTGATATCTTTTATTCCATCAGCCACAGCTTTATTACTTTTAAAATGTTTAACCAAAAATTCAACATCTTCTTTTAGTTTTTCTCTATCTCCTGCTGGAACGTTCCCCATATTACCTTCAACTCTTCTTAAATAATTCACTACATATTTCACCATTTTTTCCGTTAAGAATCTTGGTGGAGCTTCATAAGTGAGTTCACTTACGTCGGCTTCTTGTTTACCTTCAGGCGATGCAGCTTCGTGTGCTCGGGATGATTTTCCCTCGGTCGCTGCTGCTTTTCCGTCGCCTTTCACCTCTTCAGATACTCTTTGGATATCTACAGATGCATCTGTTTTTTCTTCGACGCTTTGTGTTTCCCCTGATACTTCTTGATCGACTCTTCCAGCTTCACCTTCCGGTTCTTTATTTTGGTCTCCCTCAACTGTTATTGTTTCTTTTTCAACTCTTTGTGACTCCACTAATGTTTCTTGGTTAGTTTCAGTTTCCTGGTCAACTACCTCTGTACTATCTCCTTGAATATTAGCATCAGCTGTTTCTACCATAGGAGCTGCCACTTCAACTTCAGCTTCAGTTGTACCTACACTGTCTCCTTGAACACTAGCATCTTCCGTCTGAATGTCTTCTCCTTGCACTCCCTTTTCAGCTGTTTCTACCATAGGAGATGCCACTTCAGCTTCAGCAGTACCTACACTGTCTCCTTGAACGCTAGCATCTTTCGTCTGAGTGTCTTCTCCTTGTACTCCCTTTTCAGCTGTTTCTACCGTAGGAGCTGCCACTTCAGCTTCAGTTGTACCTACACTGTCTCCTTGAACGCTAGCATCTTCCGTCTGAGTGTCTTCTCCTTGTACTCCCTTTTCAGCTGTTTCTACCGTAGGAGCTGCCACTTCAACTTCAGCTTCAGCAGTACCTACACTGTCTTCTTGAACGCTAGCATCTTCCGTATCAGTGTCTTCTCCTTGTGCCCTAGTTTCAACTGTCTCTACCGTAGAATCATCTGTATCAAAAGAAGATTCTACTACCTCAATTTTGATATTTTCAGCCTCAGCGTCTTCTTGCCTTTCAGTATTAGTTCCTGGTCTTCCTTTTACATCTCCTTTATCCTCATAACTTTCAAGACAATATGCATTGGCAAAATCTTTTATTATAGTATAGTCAGCTTCGGATATAATCTGTGGTGTTGTGAACCATTTCACTAGTTTTCCTAGTGCTGATTTTTTCACTTCATAAAATGCTGTACCATCTTTGCCCTTCTTTTCAGTCATCCAACCAAATACTTCTTTAACGTCTTTTTTCAAGGCCTCTTGGTCAGACTCCTTAACATTATCAAGGTTTCCATTAATGCCTTTTAAATAATCGGCCAATTCTATTACCAGTCTCTCACGACTCTTCATATCTCCTAAAAGAGACTGACCTTCATAAGTAACTCTTTCATCATCAACAGAGAAGATTTTCATACCTCCAAATCCAGACTCTTCATCTTCTTCATCTTCTTCATCTTCTATTTTGAGGTTTTGGGTATTATCCGATACGTTTGAAGCAATTTTAGTTTTCTCTTTTTCTATGGCAGAAGTTTCTTGGCCAACTGCAGACGATGCATCTTCGTGTTCTCGATAAGATTCCTCCTCGGGCGCTGCTGCTTTTTTGTCACCTTTTGTATCTTTAGATTCTCCTTGATTATCTACATATACATTTGTTTCTTCATCAGCACTTGTTTGCTCAGCTAATATTTCTTGATCACTTTCAGCATCAGCTTCTTCCTGTTCTCCTATTGATTCTTCATCAGCTGTTGCAAACTCTGGGTCAACTTGTGTTTCTTTTTGTGCTCCTTCTTTTCCTATTTCGCTTTCCACCGTCTCCTCATTTTCTTCTTGAACAAGAGGTCTTTCTGCATCAGTTTCTTTATTACTCTGGGTCTCCTCGGATGCTTTCGTTTTGTTTTCTGTCTCTTCTATAACTTCCTTTTCAAAATCTTCTTTTTCTACAGCATCAACTACCGCAGACTCATCTCTAATTATCGATGAATCCATATTATTATAGTTATCGTCAAAATCTATTATCATTTCTGCATCTTCGCTACTTATCTTATATTCCACATTATCTTGTCTAATCGTCCAAGTACCATGATCAAAACGAATATAACTTCTTACAAATTCAACGTTTTTTAATAAACCTTCTCTAACCTCTTCTGGAACTTTTTCAATATTACCATCAATAGTTCTTAAATAATTTGCTATATCAGCTACCATAGTTGCACGGAAATTCTCATTCGATTGCACTTCATAAAATATTTGCTCATTTGTATGTTCTGGCTCACTTTCATCCTTAACATCTTCTTTTCTTTCTTCACTTTCTTTATCGCTTTGTATATATTCCTCTGGAGCCATTTTTTCTATATCTTCTTCATCACTAAATCTTTCTTCATCAAGTTGATCTTGTAGACCTCCGAATATAGATCCTTCTTCATCTTCTTCGTAGTCAAATCTTCCTTTGTCAAATCGCTCTTGTAAACGTCCAAATATAACATCTTCTCCTTGATCCATATTTTCTTCTTCAATTTTCCCAGCAATAACCTTGTCGTCGCTATTGAGGGGAGATTGGTTTATTTGTTCACTCTTTTCATTCTGCTGAGTTTGCGCATTACCTTCTTGCGCGGCCTTGTTTGGAGTATTTTTTTCTTTAAACTCTTTTGTGCTCAATTCATTTGGATACTCGTTATCATTTTCTTCATTTGTTTGGTTTTCATTTTCTTGTTTTTGGGTTTCTTGTCTCTCAACTGGGGCACTTATAGAAATTGACGGGTTCAAGCCATCATTATAAGATAAAAAATCTTTAGCTGATGTGCCCCCAAGTGATAAAAGCAAAACAGTAGAAAGGCCTATTGCAGCACTTCGAGCAGAAAGGCCTCCACTTACTTCTAATAGTTCTTCTTCACTTAATTCAGTATATTTTTGGTTTGCAAAAGACATCAGTTCATCAACAGTAAAACCCAGCCCTTTTTTCTTGGCTAAAGGCAAAATTTCATCTTCTATTAGTTTTTTAATTCCATCAAAATCTGATTGTTTACTTTTTATTCTCTCATTAACTTTTATAAGTTCTGTCTTTAATCCTTCATCTTTTTCTGCTAAATCATAAAACTTTTTAACATTCTCCATCGGTACATACCCCCTCTCTAACTAGACTAGTTTGCTAAAATTTTTAACCTATAATACATCTTTTTATATAATATCACAAAATAGTGTTTTTGTCAAGCCGTTTTATTGGTGATTATGACGAACCAATCTTTAAAATCCAGGTTATTTATATTATAAGCTTATTATCCTTTTTAATACTATAAAAGTAGCATAGTTTTTAGTAAAGATCTATATATCTCTAAGTGGCCAACGTGATATGTTTAACTTGCTATTTTATCAAAAAGTAATTTTTCAGGAGAACACACTATATAGCCACAATGGCAAAACGTCCATTTAAAACCGAATTATAGTATAGATAAAAGCGCATTAAAGTTTCAATATACAGCACACTTTTTTTACTCCACAAATATCCATATCCCAACCATCAAATATGCCATATAAAAAATATTTTTATTACCTATAAAATTGGCAAAAAAGTAAGCCCCAAAATGGGGCTTACTTTTTTATTTATGTGTAAGTTGCAAATGCTTTTGAATAAATTCTTTCATTAATTGTATATCTTCTTTTGTAACTTTTTCACTCGGTGATGAATTATCATGTTGATCTTCCCTAAATGCTAAGTCCATTCTTAACAAATCTTCTTCAGGTAAAGAGTAACCATAATCGTTAAATGTTCGACCGCCAAGATCATAAGCCTGGAATGTGCATTTTAACATATCATCTATAAAGAAGCCTTTATCGGAATCTTTTATTATATCAATACTTCTATTTGTGCCAAGATCTTTCCAAAATTTTAAAACGTTTCTTATGTCATCAAGTTTTAAATTCGTATTCTGTCCGTATCTATACGGATAAGCTACTTTATTACTTTGCTGTGCTGGTTCATTTTCCTCTGCAATAGCGTCAGCTGGTGCAACCTCTTCTTTAGCAGCACTGGATACTTCACTGCTTCCACCTTGTTGAGATTCCCCTTTAGGTTCATAGTTTGCTTCATAAAAAGCTATTATTCTTTTAGCACTAGTTGTATCTACTGCTGAATAACCTCCTACAACTTTTTTTATTTCATATTTATCGTTGTCTGCATATTGTAAATGTTTCATCAAAAAGATAACATCTTCTTTTAAGCTTTCTCTATCTTCCTCTGGGACATTATTAATATCACTATTAATTTTTTCTAAATAATTAGCTAAATCCACTACCATTGTCGCACGAGATTTAGTATAACCTTGAGCTTTATACCCTATCTCCTCGATTTCACTGACAACAGCTTCTTTCCATTCTTGGGCATCGTCACCTGTAAGATCATATTTATTTGCAAATGCGTTTATTACATCATAGTCGGCTTTTTCTATGTGGCCAGTTCTTCCAAATATCTTTTGTACTCCATAACCGCTGCCATCACCTTTTTCAAATATCCAACCAAATGCTTCTTGGACATCTTTTTTTAATTTATCTTGATCAGATTCCCTAACATTATTAAGATCTCCGTCAATACTTCTTAGATAATCTGCTAATTGGGCTACCAAGGTCTCACGGCTCTTCATGTTTCCTACAAGAGATTGACCTTTGTAAGCTTCTCTTTCATCATCAGCAGAGAAGAGTTTCATGCCTCCAAATGCAGATTCTTCATCTTCTTGATCTACGTTTTCTTCATACTCAAATCTTCCTTGGTCAAAGACATCTTGCATGCCTCCAAACATTGGCTCTTCTTCATAATCAAATCTTCCTTGATCAAAGACATCTTGCATGCCTCCAAACATATACTCTTCGCCTTGAGCCATAGCTTCTTCTGCATCAGTTATGTTACCATTTTGTTCTTCAGTTTCTTTTATATCATTATTGAAGTTATTATTTAAAGACTCTTCACTAGAATTGTTTTGAGAATCTTTTTCCTGTGATTTTTCGGTTTTAGCTTCATCTTGAGAATTATTATCTTCTTCGTTAAATGGCGATTCATTTTCCGAAGTTTCAGATGGTGCACTCATAGAAATTGATTGGCTCAAATCATCCTTATGAGATAATAAGTTTATAGCGGATGTTGCTCCTAATGATAAAAGCAATACAGTAGAAAGACCAATAGCAGTATTTCGGGTGGAAAGACCACCACTTACTTCTAATAAATCTTCTTCGCTTAATTTAGTATACTGTTCGTTTGCAAATGAAACTATTTCATCCGCAGTAAAATCTAAGCCTCTTTTTTTTGCTAAAGGCAAGATTTCTTCCTCTACCAACTTTCTAATTCCTACAAAATCTGATTGTTTAACTGTTATCCTCTCATTAATTCTTTTGAGTTCTCTTTTTAACTCCTCATCTTTTAGTGCCAATTCATAAAACTTTTTAACATTCTCCATTGACATAAAAATTCCTCCTTTAGTTAAGTAATATTACCAAAATATTCCTAAAAATACCCTTTGTTCGATAATATAATACCACAAAACCTTGTTTTTGTCAAGTGCTTTTATTGTTAATATTGTTTATTTTCTAAATATTAGCTCTAATATATTATAACCTATTATACCCTTTAATACTCTAAAAAGAGTGGTTTTAAAAATATAAAAAAGGATTTTAAGCAACTCTATTTTAAAGCTGTTAAAATCCTTTTATAAAATTCATATTATTAATCTACTTCTTTTATTTTCTTTGCAACAACCACAAAACGTCCATTTGGAGTAGAATTTTCGCATGTGGAAAGTGTAATAAATTTGTCGCCGTATCGTGCCGTAACGCCTGTATCATAAAGAGACAACCTTTTAATATTATCTACAAAATCTTTAAATTCCTCTTTATTCTTGGCATTATAAAATTTATAATATTTAAAAACATTATCACTTACGTTATAAACTTTAGACTTAAACACCGAAATAATCTCATAAACTTGATTTTCATATAACGTATCAAATAATATACGTTTATGAGAGTTATAAAAGTCCTGAGACTTATATTTCATAAGGGCACCAAACATAGATCCGTTATTCATGTTGTGGCCATGTAACAATAGGTTTGTAGAAAACGGATCCATAGTGCAATGTTCATCCAAAAAAATGCTTCCATTCACATCTTTATTTTTATAAAAATTCCTATAAAGATAAAATTCTCCATCGTCTTTTGTATACATAACTGGATAATCTATAACAGTTCCTTCAATTTTTATCCACCCTACAATATCAGGGTTTTCTTCATATAAAGCACTCATATTAGTTAGCATACTCACGTTATTTTTATTTGAAACTACTGATTCTGTCCTTTGAGGCATTAGGGGCCCTAAATAAAACAAAATTATAGAACTTACAGCATAGAATATCATAACTATTCCTAATAAAACAAGAGAGCTTTTAAAAAAGCTTTTTTCATTAAACTTCTTTCTCATTTTAATCATATCCTTAAAAGTTTATATAACATAAATAAATGGATACAGAAATAATACTAGCCTGTACCCATTTTTATAATAGAACTACTTGATCTTAAAATGCTTTTTTGCTAGCTATAATAACTGTGAAAACACTTGCTACTATTAATAAAACATATGTGTTGGAGCTGCAACATAAGATACATTCCCACTAAACATGGTAACAAATAAAAAGGCTACCGGCATCATTCCTGCGAATGCTTTTTTATTAATTGTGATACTTTTAAGCTTTTCATAATGTTTCTTCCTTCAAATTCAAATTTTTATTTCGTAATCAAATAATGTAATAACCCTTTATATATTTGTATAATATCACATTTTGAGGCATTTGTAAAGGCGTTTTTTATACAAAATAAACTGCATAAAATATTCCCTCACGGTTGGGAATTTGTTAAATTTTTCATTTTTATAATATACTCAAAATGAAATAATAAAAATAAATGAGTGCAGAATTAATATTTCCTGTACTCATTCGTTTTATTATAAAATTATTTGTCAAAAATTGTTTTTTTATGAGATGCAATAATTATGAAATCACCTGCTGCTACTAAGTTCAACCATAGTTAATACCATTATAACTTCAGGGTTTATTGCTTTGTTGCTTCAACTTTAATCTTTCATTTTGTCACTGACAACTTAGCAGCTCTGAGCGCAGGAATTCGTTCCTTCATTACATATTTTTATCTCTCGGCTTACAACAACTTCTATATCATTATCGGCTAGGGTGGTGGGAAACATTATAATCCTTCTATCTTTTGAATTAAGTGTAAGTGATCCATTTTTAGTAATTTTTATAATATCATCTTTTAATGAAATGGCAAAACTGGTATTATAAAATAGAAATAATATTTCCATATTCTAGAGCTATCTTTCCATTCTCCTCGGACATTATGGGGGGGGCTTTCTTCTATTTTTAAAAAGTCATTGTACCGTGGTAATAATCACTTAACGAAATGTTAAAGTATGTTTTAATCTATACAAATCATACTTAATAAAACCACGGACACTTTCTTTTTACTATTGCGACCTTTGTAAAAACTAGCACTATACAAAATTTCTTAATCATTAACAGGACAACCAACCCTTCCACTCCTTTGCAACTACACATTTTCGGTTTCTCACATTACCTAGAAACATTAGGGCATTGCACTTATAAGTGTAATGCCCTAATATCTATTTCTCTTAAAGTTTTTAAATCTAAAAAGTTCTCCAGCTTCATCTTTTTTCCTGCGGTTTTTTATAAAATCATTCTTCCTTTAAAATTCCGAAAATCTTCTTGCTAAATATAAAAATGTAAGAGTAAGTAAATTATTCTTAAGTTTTTGTTTGCAAGCAATTTTTAATTAAAATAATTATTTAAAATTCTTCATAAGCAAAAACTGTACTATTTTAATAAACCATGAAATTTTAAAAAATAAAGCGAATACAGAAATTTTTTCTGCACTCGCTTATTAATCTTATAAAGTAATTATTATTCTAAAATAGATTTCTTACCAAGCAAAA
>CAQZPH010000031.1 GCA_948933715.1 uncultured Eubacteriales bacterium
CACTTTAAGCTTACATACGAATCGGCAAATAGTATGCAAGTAGAGCTCCTTTCTTAGTAAGTTTATTTTATTACCGTACATTTATTATATTATTTAGAATGGCATGCTAAACATAAAAAATACAATCTGAATTTTTTTTCAAACAAGTCTGTTATATTGCGCATAGTACACTTATTTTCTTTATTATAGTTTATTAACTAATTCTTTAAAATGCTGCCCACGCTTCATAAAATTATCATATAAATCAAAGCTTGCGCATGCTGGAGATAAAGATACAATGTCACCCGGAACAGCATTTTCGTTGGCGACTTTTATAGCTTCGTTCATATCCTTTACAAGAATAATCTTAAGTAGTTCGGGAGAAAACTTAGATGAATTTACAACTGCTTCACGGATTTTATTTGCAGTTTGCCCCATTAGTATTAAAACTTTTACTTTATCTATTATAATTGGACCTAACGTGTCAAAGGGGATTTTTTTATCGTATCCTCCTGCTATCAATATAATTTTTTTATTAAATAAAGAAAGTGTACCACAAGCTGTTCTAGTTGGAGTGGAGGCGATTGAATCATTATAGTATTTAATATGATTAACTTCTCTAACAAATTCAGTTCTATGCTCTACTCCATTAAAATTTTGAGCGACGTGCCTGATAGAGTTTATAGATACTAAATCAAATACAGCACATATAGCAGCCATATAGTTGTTAACATTATATTTCCCAGGAATACGAATTTCATTTACATTAAGTACAGGAGTTTCGGTTCCATTTTTTGAAAAGTATATAGTATCATTTAATAAAAATGCGCCGTTAGAGCACTTATCTTTAAAACTGAAAAATAAATTTTTACCTCTTACTAAACTACTAAATTGTTGTGTAATTTCATTATCCATATTAAGAATAGTATAAGAAAAAGCATTTTGATGTAATAAGATATTTTTCTTAGCATCAATATATTCTGCCATATCTTTGTGAATATCTAAATGATTAGGAGAAAGGTTTGTGACAACAGCAATATCTGGGCTTTTTCGCATTGATATCAATTGAAAACTTGAAAGTTCAATCACGGCAATATCATCTTCATTAATACTTTCAATTATAGGAAGAAGAGGATTTCCGATGTTTCCGCCAATATGAACTTTTTTTCCGTCTTGATTTAAAATTTCAGAGATAATTGTAGTAGTGGTAGTTTTTCCATCACTACCAGTAACACCAATAATTTTACAAGGACATAGATCAAAGAATACTTCCATTTCTGAGGTTATAACAGCACCTTTGTTTTTAGCTTCTATTAACTCAGGAGTAGAAACTTTCATCCCGGGAGTCCTAAATATAATATCAGCGTCAAGATTTTTTAAATAATTTTCACCAAGCTTAAGTTCGGAGATAAAAGGTTTAAGTTGATTTATAGCGTTAGAAAGTTGGCCTTCAGTTTTAGAATCACATACAGTGACAAGAGCTCCCTTTTTACTAAATAATTCTATAAGCGGTAAGTTACTTGTTCCAATTCCGCAAAAAGCAATTTTTTTACCTTTTACACTATTAAAAAATCTATCAATCCTGCTTGTCATTTTATATTTTTCTCCTCAAACTTATATTTCAATATATATTATATATTTTTATGTTGTAAATATCAATGCAAGATTGTATTATAGCCACAAGTAATTTTTAAAGCATCAGGATACTTGGTTTTAAAATATGAAAAAAGTGTTACAATTGATGACAGTTTTAAGCTAATTAGAAATATTTTTTGTGCAATATTAATGCAAAACTTACAAATTCTAATTTGCAAAACCGCCCTCTTTTGTTTGACGTGGAGATTATTGCTCTAATTTCATTTAAAGAAATATAGCCTCAAGATTTTAATGTATAATATTAAATAGATTTTCAAAATTCAACTACATAGATTGTCTAAGCAAAATCTAGGCTTATTATATATACTTATTATATCAATTTAATTTATGCCTTATTATACCTTAGAAAAATTTTTAGATTGCATTTTGAAAGTTAAAAATGTACTAAAGTAAAAAGGAGAAACTAAGAATGAAAAAGGTAAATTCAAATGTAAAAAAAGTAATAGCAGCAGGATTAATAGTTAGCTTACTTATGCCATCTTTAGGTAATAATAACTGCTTTGCTAGTGAACCTTGCGATGCTAGGATTCTTTATGCTCAGCCAGAAAAACGCAGGGCAAATAGAGTGCCGGTATTAACGGCTGATAGACGTGTTGCATCTAAACCAGAATTTGACAAGACTATTAACGAAACAAAGCCGCATGGAGCAAAGGTAGTAAAAGTTGAGTATATAACTGATAAAAGATCTAAAAAACAAATTGCTAAAACTGCTGGTAAAGTGCTTTTAGCAGCAGCAGCGGTGGGAGCAACAGGATACTTAATTTATAAAATGGCTGGAGCTAAAAATACAGGAGAAATGGCACCGTACGCAGCGGGGAGCACTTCAAGTACAGGAGAAATCGCGCCATATGTCGCAGAAAAAGGAACAGAAACAGCTATATGTGAAGCAAATTCGTTGTTAACAACGGCAAAAACAGTAGCAGAAAATAATAGCACGATGGCAGGAGAAATCGCACCATATGCTGCAGAAGATATTACCCCTTTGACAAAGGTTATAGCTAGAACCGTAATAAGAGGAAACAATTCAATGTATGCAGAAAAAGAAGCAGCAGGGAAAACTATATGGGAAACAACAAAAAATGCAGGTAAGTTTACGGCAGAAGCTGCAAAATCAGTGTGGTCAGGAACAAAGACCGCAGGTAAGTTTACGGCAGAAGGTGCAAAATCAGTGTGGTCAGGAACAAAGACCGCAGGTAAGTTTACGGCAGAAGCTGCAAAATCAGTGTGGTCAGGAACAAAGACCGCAGGTAAGTTTACGGCAGAAGGTGCAAAATCAGTGTGGTCAGGAACAAAGACCGCAGGTAAGTTTACGGCAGAAGCTGCGAAATTAGGATGGGCAGGAACAAAGACCGCAGGTAAGATTGCAGCAGAAACTGCGAAATTAGGATGGGCAGGAACAAAGACCGCAGGTAAGATTACAGCAGAAACTGCAAAATTAGGATGGGCAGGAACAAAATTTGCATATACACATAAAAATGGTTTAGCAAAATGTTGCGTGGGCGCAACTTCAGCAATAGGAACAGGTGTAGTAATTAATAAGGCTGCAAAAGAAGTAAAAAAACTTAAAACATTTGCAACTAAAACAGCACAGAACACAAAAACAGTTATTACAGCACCGTATAAGGCAGTAAAATCAATTGCACAAATACCATCTGAATTAATGGATGGAGCAGCAAACGTATATATGGACACATGTAAAGTTTGTAACGCTGTGAGACATCCCATTAATACTTTAAAAGCAGCGTGGAAGAATTCTTGCAGAAAAGCAACAAATTCTAACCCAAAAGGTAACGCGCGATATGCAGTAAAGTATTTAAAATAAAATAAGATAAATCCGTAACGAATTGAATTTCGTTACGGATTTTTTATTGTAATTAATTTTTTTTAATAGAATTTTTATATTTGCTCTTTTTGTAAAGAATGATAGTTAAGTAAAGAACTACAAAACACAAAATTACAGCGAATAGCGTAAGCGGATTTCCAACATTCCCTGTTTTTATTGTTATCCACAGATTATCCATGAGAGAATTAATTTCATCCGGCAAAGAGGTAAATACTTGTGAGTTTTTTAAAGTTTCTTCATCAGGATAATATATTTTACTGTTTGATATTTGAGGGTCCAATTTATTTTTGACTTTTGTTTCCGGCGAAGAATAACCTATATACCTAATATTTTCTAGAGCAATGTCAGGGTCACATAGAAAATTTATGTATTTTTGAGCCTCAGTAGGATGCTCTGAATCTTTTGGAATACACATAGCGTCAATAAATTTATTAGTACCAATTTTGGGGACAACAAACCCGATGTCTTTATTACGCTGAATTAACAATGCAGCATCTCCTGTATAATATGGAGCTAAAGCTGCTTCTCCATTTCCCATTTTATCAAAAATTTGATCCATAACGTAAGACTGAACAAGTGGTTTTTGATTTCTAAGATCTTGAGCAGCGTATTCCCAATCTTTAGGATTTACAGTATTTAATGGAATACCAAGACGTATTTGTGAAATTGCAAAGGAATCGCGCGGATTATCAAACATTAATATTTTTCCTGAATATTTTTTGTTCCATAATATATCCCAGCTTATTTCTTCTTCAGGTTCATTCACCATTTTTTTGTTATAAAAAATACCGATGGTTCCCCATGTATAAGGAACTGAATATTCGTTTGTAGGGTCATAGGTAGGATTTTTAAAATTATCATCTATATAAGAAAAATTAGATATATTTTCAAAATCAATTTTTCTTAACATATCTTTTTCTATCATTTTAGAAATCATATAATCAGATGGAATAACTACATCATATTTTGTTCCCCCCCCTTGCATTTTTGCAAATAACGCTTCATTGCTTTGAAAAGTACTATAATTTACATGGATACCCGTTCTTTTTGTGAACTCTTCATTAACGTTTAAAGTACCATCCGTTCCATCGGATATATATTCTCCCCAATTATAAACATTAATAGTAACATTGGATTTATCATGTTTAAATAAAACCAACCCTGCAGTAATTAGTAAGACACTAAAAAAAGCAGCACTAATTAAAACTAAATTTTTTTTCAATATTTTTTCACCCAGTCCCTTTTAATTATTTTTTTTCATTTCTTTAATTTGCCTTATGTTAATTGCCAGCAAAAGTGTAAGAACAACAACAAACAACATAGTTGATAATGCGTTTATTTCTGGGCTGACAATTTTTCTGGTCATGGAATATATGGCAATGGGTAAAGTTTGAGTTGTGCCACTTGTAAAATAGCTGATAACAAAATCGTCAAGCGACAGTGTAAAAGCCATGACCATACCAGTAATAATACCCGGCATGATTTCAGGTAAAATTACCTTGAAAAAAGCATAAAAAGGAGTACACCCTAAATCTTGAGCAGCTTCATATAAATAAGGATTCATTTGCCTTAATTTTGGAAGGACTGATAACACAACATATGGCAAACAAAAAGTTGTGTGAGATAGTATTAAAGTTGTCATACCAGGACACAGAATATTAAAATTATTGTAGGTAAAAACAAATAATAACATTAAAGAAACACCAGTAACGATTTCAGGATTTACTATGGGTAAATTATTTAGGTTCATAATAAATCTTTTTGGCCACTTTTTCATTTTTAATATCCCAAGGCAAGCAATAGTTCCAATAATGGTGGCTAAAATTGCTGCAACTAGAGCTACGATTATTGTGTTTAACAAAGAATGCAGTATCTCGCTATCTTTAAATAGCTTTACATACCACCTAAAAGAAAAACCAGTCCAGGTATTTCTACTCTTTGAATCGTTAAAAGAAAATGCCACAAGGACTACAAGGGGCGCATATAAAAAGAAAAAGATCAACCCCATATATATTTTAGAAAATAATTTCAATATTTCATCATCCTCGATTTTATAATTTAATTAAAACATTAGCGATAATTAGTATTGATAGCAACTTCATCTGAATCGTCAAATTGATTCATAATGCCAATAGAAATTAATATAAGTATCATTAGAATAAATGATATAGCAGAACCAAGATGAGGATTATATGTACTACCTAAAAATTGCATTTCAATTAAATCACCAATTAATATATTAGACCCGCCGCCTAACATTTTTGATATTATAAACGTACTTACAGCTGGAACAAATACCATAGTTATTCCGGAAATGACTCCAGGTACACTAAGCGGCAAAAGCACTTTTGAAAATACTTTTCTTCTTCCTGCACCAAGGTCTTGCGCCGCTTCTACAATTCTTTTATCAATTTTTGAAATAGCAGAATATATTGGCAAAACCATATAAGGAAGAAAATTATATACCATTCCAAGAACCACAGCCCAAGATGTATTTATTAAAGATATAGGGGGGATTCCAAATATAGAAAACAATTTGTTTAAAAGGCCGTTATTTTCTAAGATAGTCATCCAAGCATATGTTCTTAAAAGAAAGTTCATCCACATAGGTAACATTATTAACATTATAATTATGCTCTGACTTTTTACTTGGATCTTAGAAATTATGTAAGCAAGAGGATAGCCAAGAGCCAAACAAACTATAGTAGACACGCCACCAAGACCAATTGAACGCAGAAATATACTGGAATAACGGCCTACATTTAATATATTATCGAAAGTAAAATTCCCGGAATTATCTGTGAAAGCAAAAAACAAAACCAGGATCATTGGGATTATAGTAAAAATAATCATCCAGATTATATATAGCAACGAAGGTGATTTTAACTTCATTTTTTAACACCTGCTTTGCGTTTTTTTGGATGCTGTTTTTCTTCATATACTTTATACATTTCATCACTAAATGCACTGTAATCCCCATATTCACCCGAATGCTCAGACTTTTTCATTATATGAATATCATCTGGCTGCAAAATAAGTCCAATAATATCACCAGGCTGTTGGTTTTCAGTTGATTGAATCATCCATTTAAATCCATCAATATCTACAATGATTTCATAATGTACACCTTTAAAAGTAACTGAAGTAACTGTTCCAGAAATATGCCCCTTTTCAGGAGAAGTGACTTCAATATCTTCAGGTCTAATAACAACGTCGACATTTTCCATTTTAGAAAACCCGCTGTCAAGACAATCAAATTTTCTACCAGCAAACTTAACGATATAATCTTTGCACATAACTCCGTCTATTATATTACTTTCTCCAATAAAATTGGCCACAAAAGCATTTTGTGGTTCGTTATATATATCTTGAGGAGATCCTATTTGCTGGATGCTTCCTTTATCCATTACAACAACAGTATCAGACATAGAAAGTGCTTCTTCTTGATCGTGTGTGACAAAAATAAATGTAATTCCCATTTGTTGCTGAATTTTCTTAAGTTCAGTTTGCATATCTTTACGAAGCTTTAAGTCAAGTGCCCCTAAAGGTTCATCTAGCAATAAAACCTTTGGCTTATTAACAAGTGCACGAGCAATAGCGACTCTTTGCTGTTGCCCGCCAGATAAACTTGTTATATTTCGGTTTTCAAATCCAGAAAGGCTAACCATTTTAAGCATTTTTTTCACTTGTTTATTTATTTCCGGTTCTGATTTTTTTTGCAAGCGCATACCAAAAGCTATGTTTTCATATACATTTAAATGAGGGAAGAGGGCATAATTTTGAAATATAGTATTAACTTCCCTTTTATGTGCAGGAAGATTTGTTACATTTTTGCCATCAAAAAAAATTTCTCCGCTGTCTGGTTGAACAAAGCCACCAATTAACCTTAAAGTAGTGGTTTTACCGCAACCGGATGAGCCAAGAAGAGTAACGAAATCTCCGTTTTTTATATCTAAATTAAAATTTTTTAATACTGTATGGCCATTAAAAGATAAAGTTACATTTTTAAGTGAAATTATAAAATTTTTACCCAACTTTTTATCTCCTTTTATGCTTATAAATTTCAAATATATACTTTATACATAATAGATGGAAAATTGTAAAAAGTCAATACAATGTAAGTACATTGTATATAAGTTTGCCTAAAAATTAAAATTGCACAAATATTGTGTCGAAAAAAAGAAAATATCCCAATGTTTTACCAAAGTATAAAACGTTGTTGAAAAAGACTTGAATAAATCTAAATTTTTTGCTATAATTTTAATGTTTTGCGGAGCTTGTATGTCTATCATAAAAAAATAGATAAAGGGGGAAATTTTTCTTTTCATAAGTTTATGAGAAAACATACCGTTTTATTATTTTTATAAACTATAAGCATAAGCCGCAATTTTTAGTTTTTAAATAAAAGTTTTTTAAACAAGGAGAATGTTGAAAGATGACAACCCAACCGAAAACTCAACCTAAAGAGTTTAACAAAATTCAGGCCCTTCTTTGGCCAATCCATAACTATGAACTTAAAAAGTTCTTGCCAATGAGCTTTTTAATGTTTTGCATACTTTTTATATATACACTAGTTCGTGATCTTAAAGATATTTTTGTTCAATATCATACTAACATGTGGTCTGGCGCAGGTAAAGCCGATACCTCTCAGCTTATTAGTGCACTTAAGATATGGTATGTTTTGCCAGTAGCTTTCCTTGCTGTTATGGGATTTACTTTTGTAGTTAACAAATTTGGTTCTTACAAAGCATTTTACATAATAATTTCGTTCTTTATGGTATTTTACGCTATATTTGGTTTTGTGCTTTATCCTAATCTTGATCATTTAATTATGTCAACAGAGCAAGTAACAGAAATGACAGAGTCTGCACCGCTTTTTTTTAGAACTTTCTTAACCTGCGTTGCTAACTGGCCTATAACTTTATTTTATATATTTTCAGAGATTTGGGGAACCATGGCCATTTCTTCATTATTCTGGCAATTTGCTAATGCAGTTACAATGAAAAGTGAAGTAAAAAGATTCTTTGGTTTATTTTCACTAATTGCTAATATAGGAACTATTATAGCAGGTATTACCATAAAAACTAGCTTAAAAGACGCATCTGTGATAAATGTTATGCGTTTAATAATTGGAGTAATATGTTTTGGAGTAGCTATAATGGCTCTTTATTGGTTTGTTAATGCCAAAGTTATAACTGACCCAAGATTTTATGATGCTTCACAAATAAAACCTAAGAAGAAAAAAGAAAAAGTTAGCATTGGCGAAGGCATAAAAATACTATTTAGCAATTCTTACTTGCTTTTAGTCGGAGTTTTAGTTATGGGATACGGTATTGCAATTAACTTTGCTGAGGTTGTTCAAAAAACTCAGATGAAAGAAGCTTATGATGGAGCAGCATATACTGATATGCAAGCTAACATTTCTATCTTAACAGGTATATTTACAGTAGTTGTAACATTGTTTGGCGCATATATTCTTAGAAAATGCAAATGGAGAACTAGTGCGGTTATTACACCTATGATGTTTTTAATCTTCGGCGGACTATTTTTTGCACTAGTACTTTATAGACAATTTATATCTTCACAAATTTTTGGAATGTCTGCACTTATAGTGGGAGTATGGTTCGGAGTTATTACAGATGCATTATTAAAGAGTGTTAAATATTCTCTATTTGATACTACTAAGAGTATGGCATATATTCCACTTGATGATGATACTAAAACTAAAGGCCAAGCTGCAGTTGAGGTTATTTGCGGCCGCGCAGGTAAAGCAGGCGCATCTGTCATTCAACAGGTTATGTTTGCTATCGTACCAGGAATTATGAATCATTTAGTATCTTTTGCTTGCCTATTTATGGTTACGGTTATTGCTTGGATCAGTTCTGTATTAGGTCTTAGCAAAAAGTACGAAGCAAAAGTTGCTGAAAATAACGAAAAAGAATTAGCTTAGTATTATAAATATTTGATTTTTCAATAAAAAAGAGTCACAGGGTAAAAATCTGTGGCTCTTTTATTTTATGAAAATTAATAAAGCGGACCCCCAATTTTATCTCGGAGACCCGCTTACTTTAGTTAATTAAAACCATTCGGATTTTGACTTTGCCATCGCCATGAATCAATACACATTCTGTCTATATCGAATTGGGCTTTAAAATCAAGGTCTTTTTCTGCCTTTTTAGTGTTAGCGTATACAATTGGGAGATCACCTGCTCTTCTATTTCCTATAATATAGTTAATTTTTTTGTTAGATGCTTTTTCAAAAGCTTTTATAAGCTCAATTACACTATAACCT
>CAQZPH010000032.1:0-2701 GCA_948933715.1 uncultured Eubacteriales bacterium
TCTAAAGTCTCCATACCCCGGCTAATTCCACCTAAAATACCGTTTATAAAATTAGATTCTTTATCTGTCCCATATTTTTTAGAAAGCTCAATTGCTTCATTAATTGCAACACTTGTTGGTATATCGTCTCTATATAACATTTCATACACAGCAATTCTTAATAATGTAATAGCTACTTTTGACAGCCTATCTTTTCCCCACTTTAAAGAATTTTTATCAATTAGTTCATCTATTTGCGATACATTTTCAATAATACCCTTAAAATAACTCACCACAAATTCATTAAAGTCTCCTTCATCTAATATATTAAGAAAAACTTTATGTTCTTTAATTTCTTCTAAAGTATATCCTGTAAAAATACTTTCAAACAACAGTAAAAAAACCAATTCTCTTTGTTTGCGCCTCTTCATATTAAAATACCCCCACAAAAATAAATACCCTTTACCTAAAAACAGTAAAGGGTAAACAATCGTTACTAAAGTAAAAGCTTAAAAACTATAATATTTTAAAGGTCCTTTTACTGTCTTTAAATACATAGTATAAGTATACCATAAAACAAAAAACAATCAACCTATTTTGCTTCAACAATCTTTATTTTATCTGGTGAAATTCCGCCCTGCCCTGATATAATATCTTTAATGGCAATTGCTAAATTTTCATTTAAAGCTTCTCCTCCACCTACTACGACACTGCATTCTTCATTTTGTATAAAAGCCAAGCAATCAGCAACACCCTTAGCTCTTATAAGACTTTCTATATTAGATTCCTGTTCAATATGTTTTGCAACTTCTGAAGCTTGTTTTATTGCTTCTTTTTTACTTTCTTCTGATGATTTTGCATCTTCAAGTATTTCCTTTATCATTTCTGTTGCATCATCTCTAGCTTTTTGTCTAGTAGTTTTTGCTTTAGAAAAATATTCCGATGAATTTTGAGGTTCTCCGTCTTTATTTTCTTCTTTACTTTCTTCTTTATTTTCTTCAGATGGCGTATTATTCACAAACTGTGCTTCACCTAGTTCTTTTGTTGAAGTTATTGAATTTTCCTCAAACAAATCTTTATTTGATGAGAACTGCCAGTTTAGGTAAACAGCTGTACCTAAAGCTAAAACTAATGCAGCTAAAATAAGTTGTCTTTTTCCAAAACTCATAATACTTTTCCTCCCAATAATTTTATATTTTATTTTGTCACATATACTCTTTTTGAAGTAATATTTAAAGCTGTTTTTATTGCATCAGTCACTCTTTTTTGCACCTCGGGGTTATCCCCTCCATCGCACACAACAACTACTCCTTTAACTGTTGGTTGTATCTGCGTAACTGACAATGCATGTTCTGTTCCATCAGCATCTCTAACTGTTATATACTTTTTCTCACAATCATCACTCTCCCTTTTTTTACTCATCTGCCCTTCTGATTTATCTTCTGTAGCCTGTTTATTTTTCTTTTCTTCTGTTGCATAAACAGTCTCCTCTGTACTCTCAAGTGTAACTAAAACCTTCGTATTCCCAGCACCTTTTATGCTTGATACCATTTCCTTTAAATTATTTTCAAGCCTTGTAACATAATCCTGCGTATTATTTTCTGAATTAATTTTAACTTTTTTTGTGTTTGCGGGCTTTACAAATCCTGAAAAAAATATCAGTGCAATCCCAATAATTCCTGAAAAAACTATAACCTTTCTAAATTTATCTTTAAGCAAGAAATCTTGTAGTTTTTTATTTTTTTCATCTGTTTTCATCAAAGCTTTATTCACTCCCAATAAAAACGTCTGTTTTTATTTCCAATTTTCGTTCCAGACCTTTTTTTACTATATCTTTTTTATTTTCATCACCTCTTGATAGGAAAACTTCTATCTTTTTAATTGATATGCAGTTGTCCTGTTTTGTATCCATAATTATGTTAATTTTTTCGGCTTTAACACCTTTTGACTCAAGAAATTTTTCAATTATCGTTTTCATGTTTTTTTGTATACTCTTTTTAGTCTGATTTTCCACCGTATTTTTAAAATTACTTTTATCTCTCATAAAACTTTCATTTTTTTTAGCATCAAATTTCATATTATGTAAAGTTGTGTTAAATGGCACAAGTATTGCACACAACATAAAAGCACCTACAACTAACCGAAAAACTTTTTCCATCTTCCCATTAGGAATTAAAACCTCAATTATAGTGCATATAACAGATACTGAGCAAATCACCATAGTCCAGGATTTAAGTGCACCCATTAGTTACCACCGCCTATAGTTAAAACTATAACAGTTGAAATTATTAGCACAGTTATAATACAAAAAATCACTGCCATAAGTGTGCTTATAACCTTACCTGTGTTTTTTAAAAGAGAAGATATTGTAGAAAGCTCAAAGACATCCCCCACAGCTGCACATATGTTAACAGATATCATCCACACAATACATTCAATAATAACGGGTAAAAAAATAAAACCAATACCTATAATAAAAAAAGCACCTACTCCTGATTTTAAAACCTTCACACATCCATGAATAGTTGAAAACGCATCCCCTAGTGCGCTTCCAACAACAGGAACAAAACTGCTTAAAACAAATTTCATGGTTTTGTTATTAACATTATCAACCGCAGAACCAATCAAACTTTTTACACTTAATAATCCAGAAAATACAGTCATTATAAAGCCTAAAACCCATTTTACAACTTTTGAAAACAAGTCACATACTCCTGAAAAA
>CAQZPH010000032.1:2711-9567 GCA_948933715.1 uncultured Eubacteriales bacterium
AATTAAGGCTAGGAGATATAGCAGAAACTACATTTATTGTTAAAAAAACGTTTAAAATTGGAACTAAAAATCCTGAAGATAACTGTGTTATTATTTCTCCTAAAGCTACCATCCCTGAGCTAAAAGCCACAGATGTTATAGCTTGGCCTGATGCCACCATTATTCCAACCATAATGGGTATATAGCAAAAAAGAAAAGCTGTGGCTCCTTTTATTAAAGCTGCGACCCTAGCTATAAAATTCACTACAGGATTTATAATTATTATGCATATACACAATGTGCTAACAATACCTAATACTACCGAAAGAGGCCTATCTCCCATAGATATTTTAAGTGCGTTAAAAAGAGCATTTAAAAGTATCACAGCCATTATCATACTTACAGATTTTAATGGCCCAGGCGCTGTTTTCTTTGTCGTATCCAAAATATTTTTAAATACCGAATCTGGAGTTATCTCAACAATTTTATTAAAATCTGTTCCATCCACTCCAAGCCCCTCCAAAGACTTTTTTACGTTCCCGGGAAGATTATCAAAAAGCTTATCCGCTCCACTATCATTAAATTGTTCACTATAAACTTTTTCATCATATGTAATCTCTGTAGCTTCTACTAAAATATTAGGTGTCATAATAAAAACTAAAAAAGCAATATAAAATATTTTTTTCATCTTATCCACCCAAAAGTCCTGACACAATCTTTATAACCTCTTCAAAAAGGGGCAGGGATAACCCAATTATCACTACTTTTCCTGCAAGTTCTAATTTGGAGGCAAGCGCACTTTCTCCTGCATCGTTACAAGAGTCCACTGCAAATTGTACTAAAAAACATACCCCCAAAGTTTTAAAAAGCACCTTTGCATGTTCTAGTGAAATTTTACTTGAAGAAATCAAACTATTTATTTTATCAATAGCAGGACGAAGTTCTGAAAAAACCATATACAATATAAAAACCCCAGCAATAATGCTTACTACAATAGAGTATTCAGGATTATATTTTTTAATCATCACAGAGAGTATAGTAGCCACCATAGCCACTGCTACCAAAGCCATAATATTCATAATATCTACAACCCAAAAATTGATTTTATTGTTCTAAACAGCACTTCAATTTCCTTAACTATCATCATAAGTACCACTATAAGACCCGCAAGTGTTGTCATCATAGCTTGTTCTTCTCTTCCTGATCTTATAAGAACCTGATTTAGTACTGCAACAATAATTCCTATAGCTGCAATTTTAAAAATCAAATCAATATCCATACCTTGTGCATCGATAGCTTTTATTTAAAACGATAATACCCTAAAAGCTTTTGTGCTCCCTCCACTCCTTAAAAGATTAATACAAATAAAACCTATAATCACTTATAAAAGCATTATCGTAAGACATATGCCAAAGGAGCTCCCTAACATAAAATACAATTTACTTTTTTTGTTTTTTTCTTCTTTTGCGCTTTCGAGTGTAGCATGTATCAAAGTTTTATTTAACTTACAAAGAGCAATTTGCCCATCGATATCTGTGTTTCCAAGTTCTCTTCCAAAGTCACAAATTATT
Source organism: uncultured Eubacteriales bacterium (assembly GCA_948933715.1). Lineage (GTDB taxonomy): Bacteria > Bacillota > Clostridia > Oscillospirales > Acutalibacteraceae > CAG-557. The sequence continues at coordinate 4,262 of CAQZPH010000032.1, forward strand.
TCTTTATCCTGTGTTAAAAGTCCATATGTACTTGGTAAATCGTTAATAGCTGTCTGCCATGCTTTGTCAAAAGAGAGCGACTTTTCAACATTTGTGCAGATACTGTTTAAAAAGGCAGCAAATTCATTATTGCTCTTATAGCTTTTTACAATTTCATAAATTATTCTTTTAGAATATCTTATCTCGGTTTCAAGATAAATTATAAATTGCAAATACTGTTGTAAAAACCTTACTCTCATCAACAATTTATGCGATACCATATACCCCATTACTGTTGACGAAAGAATCACTAGTATCGATCCTGCTAATTTTATCAATATTCTCACCCACTTTATATATTCCTGAGATTTTCCCGGGTTCACTTTTTCCAACCATTAAAGTCAATATATCAAAAGAGCCTGTTTTTAATATATCAAAGCACTGCTTTCTATTAAGAAAATCATCTATGCTGCCTGCATGTACTCCCACGACTAGTTTTACTCCTGCATGAACTGCTTTAGTGATTGCTAAGATATCTTTTTCGCCGCCAATTTCATCACATACAATAATATCTGGAGACAAGGTTCTAATAGCTTGAATCAAACCCTCGGCTTTGGGGTACCCATTTAAAACATCACTAAATCCTAAATCATTTTGTGCAATTCCGGCATAAGTACCTGCAAATTCATTGCGTTCATCTACAACACTTACTTTTTGTCCTCTAAGCGACATCTTCCTTGCAATTTCACGCAAAATCGTAGTTTTTCCACTTGCAGGAACCCCGGCTACTATAAGTCCATCAAACTTATAATTAATCTTTGATAACAATTCATCCGCAGAACTTTTAATTTGTCGTGCTATTCTAACATTAAGGCTTGAAATATCTCTTATATTTGTAACTAAGTCACTTTTAAGTACAGCAGTTCCACAAATACCAATTCTATGTCCACCTTTTATGGTTAAAAAACCATTTTTTATTTCATCGTCATAACTATATATAGAATTATCACACATTATTTTTATGCTATCTTGTATTTCTCTTTGTGAAACTATTTTCAAAGGAAAATTAATATTACGGGTTAACTTGCCATCTTTTCGCAGAAACAAACAACCTTTTGTAGACATAAGTATAATTGGTTTTTCTGCTCTTATACATATTTCTCTTATATCACTTTGAATATCCTCTGGCACTTTTTTCAAAAGTGTATAAAGTTCTAAACACAAAGATTCAATTGCCTGATTATATTTTATATCCATACTTTTTACCTCCTCCTGTAATAAATATGGACAAAACTAAACATTTAGAACAATATATAATAAAAGGCATAAAAGGGAGCCGCTCGATATCGCGCGGCTCCCTTTTTTATAATTAAAACCCGTTATTCTTATACATTTTTAAAAATTCATCTTCGCTAATAATATTAACTCCTAAATTTTGCGCTTTAACAAGTTTGCTTCCTGCATCTTCCCCGGCTAAAACAAAATCGGTTTTCTTTGAAACACTGCCCGAAACTTTTCCGCCTTGGCTCTCAATCATTTCTGTCATCTGTTGCCTATTATATGTTGGTAAAGTTCCAGTTAAGACAAAGGTTTTTCCTTTAAAAATATCTCCTTTAACCTCTTTTTCTGCTTTCATTCTTAATCCACACTCAGCTAATTTCCTTACTAAATCTTTATTCTGCTCTATTGAAAAATAATCTATAACACTTTGCGCCATAACTGCCCCAAAACCATCAACATTAGCCATATCATCAACTGTGGCTGAATATATACTTTCTATACTTGGGAATGCATCTACTAAAAGTTTTGCAGCACCCTTACCTATATGGCGTATTCCAAGTGCATAAATAAACCTATAAAACTCTTTATTTTTAGATTTTTCCACTGCACTTAATAAATTATCTGCAGACTTTTCTCCCATTCGTTCAAGGGAAACAAGTTTATCTCTTTGCAAATAGTATATATCAACAGGAGAAGAAATCATGCCACTATCTACAAGTTGCTCTAAAACAGCCGGTCCTAAGCCTTCAATATCCATAGCATCTCTTGAAACAAAATGAATTAAATGTCTTAAAAGTTGAGCGGGACACTGTGTATTTGTGCATCTTAAAACAACTTCTCCTTCTTCTTTTATAATTTGAGCTCCACAAGAAGGACAAACTGACGGCATATCAAACTTTATAGAATCGTCATTATGTTGTTTTACTGAAACTACTTCAGGAATGATTTCTCCAGCTTTTCTAACAATAATAGTATCTCCAATTCTTATGTCTTTTTCACGTATCATATCCTCATTATGCAAAACCGCTCTACTTACAGTTGTTCCGGCTAATTGTATAGGCTTAAAAACTGCTGTTGGAGTTAAAGCTCCCGTTCTTCCTACATTTACATCTATTCTTAAGAGTTTTGTTTCCTTTTCTTCTGGCGGATATTTAAAAGCTTCTGCCCATTTAGGAAATTTTGCAGTACTTCCGATCTCATTTCGTTGTGCAAAGGAATCCACCTTAACAACTGCTCCATCAATTGAAAAAGGAAAACTATCTCTTTTATCTCCCAAATTCTCTATTTCCCTTATTACATCTTCAATATTATCAAAAGTCCTATAAACGGGTGACACATTAAACCCTAGTTTTTTTATATAATCAAGAGATTCCTTATGGCAAGACACTGTCTTTCCCTTTATCCTTTGTATATTAAACATAACAATATCAAGGTTACGTTTTTTTGTTATGTTAGCATCTTTTTGCCTTAATGATCCAGCTGCTGCATTTCTAGGGTTTTTAAAGGGTTTTTCTTCATTTAACTCTTGCTCTCTTACTAACGATAGAAAGTTTTCGTTTGACATATAAACTTCCCCACGCACTTCAAGAAAAGGGATTTCCTCAGTTAAATGCATTGGTAAAGATTTAATTGTCCTTAAATTTTCGGTAATGTCTTCACCAACTACCCCATCTCCTCTTGTCGATCCACGCACAAATACGCCATCAATATACTCAGCAGATACAGACAACCCATCAACCTTTGGCTCCACTACATATTTAACGTCATGAACTTGTTCTCTTACTTTTCTATCAAAATCCCTTATTTCATCGTGTGAAAATGAATCATGCAAACTTTCCATAATCACCTGGTGTTCTACAGGTTTAAATTTTGCTGCCGCCGAACCTCCTACCTTTTGCGTAGGTGAATCATCAGTTATTAATTCAGGAAACTGTGCTTCTATGCTTTCAAGACGCCTTAGCATCATATCATATTCATAATCATCTATTTCGGGCGCGTCATCTTCATAATATTTTTTGTTATGATAACCTATTTGTTCTCGTAGTTCTTTTATTAAATTTTTTGCGTTACTTATGTTCATTTAAATTTCCTACCTTTTACAATGATTCATTGATTACTTCCAGCAAACAACGCAGGAACTTCGCCAACAATTATAGTTTCTGCTATTAACACACTAGTATTCACAGCAGTATTAACAGGGTATCCTGGTATAAGAGCAAAAACCTCTGTACTCACATCAAGACACAACCTATGTTTTGTTTGATTTATACCCGCTGACAAAAATTCACTTTTAAAGTCTGTAATTACACTTCCAGACATCGAAACACTAATAGGTATCTTAGGGCCTCGTCCATTTAAAATTTCTGTTCCCGTAAAGGTACCAAGTGGAATTCTTATCTTCCTTTTACCCATTTTTACTATTTTTTCTTGTATTGATATAGTAATCATAGATTTTAAAGAATTAACTTTTTTCATGTCAGTACTAATAGCTAATACTTTACCCTCTCCATCTTTTTGAATATTAACTATATCAGAATAATTTATATCAAGTCTTGATAGTTCATCTGCAACCACATGATTTATCACACTTGTTGAAACTATTTGCGCTTGAGTTGCAGAAATGGACTTTACAAGCGGTCTCATTTGGCTATCAAGCCAAACAGTAATAATCGATACAAACATTAAAATCAATATAAATTTCTTTTTAAAAGATAGCCTTTTTAATCTATATATCCGTTTTTTCACAGTCCTCCCTCCAATCATATACCTTATTTCAGTATAAGACGAAGAACTAAAAACCGTGAATTTACATCGTTGGATTTGCGTGAATCATGCAGTGTTTTATTGAATTATTTCTTTTTTCTATATCATCATGCAATCTATGAACCAAAGCATGCACATCGCTAAAACTCATATTCTTATCTATTTGAACTTCTATATCAACATAAATACGATTGCCAAACAGCCTAGTTTTTAGCATATCAATATGTTTAACATCTCCATAATCCAAAATTACCTGGCGTATCTGATCTTCCACTTGCTCAGGTGCTGCTGTATCTATAATTTGCGAAAGAGATGTTCTTAAAATATCATAAGCTACTTTTACAATAATAACACATATTATAAGTGATGCAATAGGATCAAGAATAGGAAATCCACATATTGCACCAACTACCCCAACCAACGAACCTATAGACGATAAAGCATCAGAACGATGGTGCCATGCATCTGCATATAATGAAGTGGATTTTATCTTGCCCGCTGCATTTTTTGTATATCTATACATCCATTCTTTAACTATTATAGATAATACCGCTGACCAAGCAGCAATCGCTGATGGGATAACTATTTCTCCTTTTAAAATATTTCCTATTATACTAATTCCATAGCATCCAATTGTAATAGCCGTACCAAACAACATAAATGCTAATATAATTGCTGCTATGCATTCGAACTTTTCGTGCCCGTAAGGGTGTTTTTCGTCTGCCTTTTTACTTGATAACTTTGCCCCAATCATGACAACAAAAGTGCTTAAAACATCAGAACCTGAATGAATAGCGTCCGAAATTATTGCTACAGAATTACCAAGCACCCCTGCTAATAATTTAACAATGGTCAATAAAAAATTTACTATCACTGTATTAATGCTAACTTTATATATAATCTTTTTACTATTCATTTCATCCAAGGTATCGCCCCCATACTGTTAAAATCAATAAGTGTTTAGTCCACCTGAATCTTAGCCTCAATTTTATTTTTAAGTTCATCCACATGGGATATAATCCCTACTATTCTACCATTTTTTATTACTTTTGAAAAGGCGTCTATTGCAGTTTCAAGTGTTTGCAAGTCAAGCGAACCAAACCCTTCGTCTATAAATATCGAATCAAGCCTAATTCCTCCGGAATAACTTTGTATAGAATCGGATAATCCAAAGGCCAAAGAAAGCGAAGCTAAAAATAGTTCTCCTCCAGAAAGTGTTTTAACGGGTCTTACTGCACCATAATATGAATCAAACACATCTATGTCAAGACCACTATATCCTC
>CAQZPH010000033.1 GCA_948933715.1 uncultured Eubacteriales bacterium
AAGTATAGGACGAAAGCAAAGGAGAAGATAGGTACTTCACTTTTTGACGCTTACAAAATCGGTCTAGCTTTGAGATGTGATGTATCTACTGGGCCTCTTTCTTTATGCAATAAAAAATCTTGTCGATCGAATATCATAGATATTCATCAACAGGAAAAAGTATAGAACCAAAAAAATACCCATCAGTACTTAGGAGTATACTGGTGGGTATTTTATTGCAGGAAATGGAAAGCTTAATATTTTGAAATAATTTTCTTCCCGCATACAGTAGTTTATCATGCTTTCTTTAAATAGTCAGGCAAGCGCTAAAAATTGAAGTACCTAATCCCTACGATTTATCTATTAGGGAGTTATATCATCAATTTTGAGGAAATAAATTTTATAAATGACAAAAATGATAAACAAGCTAGATAATTTCAGTTACACATACCTTGTAAAACTTACCGTTAATATTCTTTTTAAAATAATCAGGGAAAATGATATTAGGGTCTTTAATATCAAGTTAAAATTTATACAATCATTAAGAGAGGACATAAGCAAGCAGCTTTATTCTTTAGAATAGAAGCAGAAGGTTTAATTCAGTAAGACTTATGTCTCTTTTTTGCAATAAAAATTCTGCCGATAGAATACGATAGATATTCATCATCAGAAAAAATTATATAGACAATGTTCTTGAACTTTTTGTCCAACACTAATGTTGTGATTACTTAGTTTGTGTCCTGATTGAATAGAGCTAATGCGCTATCAAACGAAATATATTTGAAGTTATGCGCATGATTGAATATGTTTTTTCATTATTTTATTGAACATAGTTTATAATATTTATTGTTTAGGTATATAGAAAATAGATAAACGGTAAAAAAGGTATGAATACAAAAGAGAATATATTAAATTCATGGATTTTAATGGAACAATTATCTGAAGGAAATGTAAACACTAAGCATGGCGATAAAAATGCAGCTAGGAGATTTGATCCAACAAAGTCTGCAGCACACGGGTATTATGAATATTTTCGTTGGATGATTAATCACAAATTTAAAGATAGTTTGACTAAAAAGAGCGCTAACCCAGGAATAATTTTTTATATTGATACTTTTAAATTTCAACAGGTTATAGACATAATCGTTAAAAAATATCATTTAAATAATTTACAAGATGAGGTTAATAATAGACAAACTAAGTTTGGATTTTCAATTGCGTTTGATAAAAATCTACATTTGCTGCAAGATCAGATTTTTGTCACAATGAGTGACTATATACTTAATAAAAGAGAATTAATTAATGATCCTGATAAATTCAAAAATTTTGAAAAGCAGATAAAAGATGACTTATATGAACTTTTTGACTTTCAAGAAGATAATTTAAGAGAAAAAGACTTTGAATCTAAATTTAATGATACTTTTGATATATTAGTAAATCGATATCAAATTAGTAAAGAAAATTGCTATTGGTCAATTGTTAAAAGAATTGATTCAGATGAAGTTAATTTACATTCATTTTTTATTGATGACTTGAATTGGGCTAAAAGAGAAAATTCTCCTCATATTGATCGGTACTTGAATGGTTTAAACTCAGATCAAAGAATTAATCTTGATCCAACAGAAAACATTGCTGTCTTTGATAAAATTTTACGGCCAAAGAATTATCCTATGGGGCACTTCTTATCAAAATTTCCGGCATCGTTAATGCAACAAGTAGCAATTAATTTAGCTTTGAATGATAAGAACGATATTAGGACAGTTAATGGACCTCCAGGTACAGGAAAGACCACTCTGTTAAAAGACATTTTTGCAGAATTACTGGTTAGGCAAGCAAAAGAGATTTGTGATCTTAATAAAAAGAATGTTTATTTACCTGGAGACAGTAAAATTGGTCAAACGAAACTACCTGATCAAATAGCTGATAAAAATATTGTTGTAACTTCTTCTAATAATGGCGCTGTTAAGAATATTGTGGATGAATTGCCACAAATTCCCGATAAAAAAGATAATTTTGAAGAAACTGTTGGTGAGTTAATGGATATTCATTATTTTGATGATATTGCTAATGCTAATTTGAAAAAGCCAAAATATTGGGGCCTCTTTTCGCTTGAGGGTGGCCGTAAAGAAAATATGAATAATATCATCAATAAGATAAAGCAAATGATTGAATATTTGCAAGATGCAGATTTTAAATCGGATCTAGATGCTTATGGTGATTTTATAAAACAGTATAATTTAGTTAAAAGTAAAAGAGATCAATTACAAGACTATGCGGATTCTTTAAGTCAATTGCAAAAATGGCCTGAAAGAGTTAAAGAATATCAGATAACGACTAAATCAAATGGAGAAATTGTTTCTTCAAAATTAACTTCAGCTCTTCAGGAAATAACAAAAGAGATTAGCTATAAGCAGAAAAAATATCAAGAGATATATTCATCAATCACAGTTATTAGATTGAGAGACCGACTCTTTAATAGAGAAAAGATAATTGAGAACGAAAGGAAAAATGAAAGATTATCACAATTAAAACATGAACTAGAAGAAAAAGATCTTAAAAAACACGAGTTAGAAAATAAAATAGCTAAATTGCAAGAGGAATCATATCGTTATGTTCAGTTATTAAATGCTGAAAAGCCAACGAAAGGCACAGTTCCAAATTATCAACGTGATTTTTCAAATAGGGATGTTTATGATCACTTTGAAGAAGAAACTTATTGGTATAATTCAGATGATTTACGAGAAGAATCAAAATTATTTGTTCTTGCACTACGAGTAAGGAAACAATTTCTTTATGAAAATAGTAAATCATTAAAAATGGCGGTATTTAATTGGGATAATCAAGATAAAAAGATAAAAGAAAATCAACAAGAATTAACTTTAGCTTCTTGGCAATGGATTAATTTTGCAATTCCAATCATTAGTACTACGTTTGCTAGTTTTCATCGAATGTTTAAAAACTTGCCTGCAAATTCTGTAGCTAATTTGTTTATTGATGAAGCAGGCCAAGCAGTTCCGCAAGCTGTAGTAGGCCCACTTCTTCGCAGTAAAAAAGTTATGGCAGTCGGAGATCCAGCTCAAATTAAACCAGTTAATACTTTGGATTCAAAAGTGATTTCACTTATTGGTGATCGTATTTTTAAAGTAAGTGAGAAATATGTTTCCGGGGATGCCTCAGTTCAAACAATTATGGATCAGGCTAGTCAATACGGCTATTACAAAGATAAAGAGCATGAGAATTGGATTGGGATTCCGCTTTGGGTACATAGACGTTGTTTAAATCCGATGTTTAATATTTCTAATGCGATTTCTTATAACAATAAAATGGTTTTGCCAAGTAATGTTAAGGAAAAAGAAGCTAACGGTGATAATTCCGAAAAGAAGCAAGGAAAAATTGGAGCAGGAAACTGGATTAATGTCGCAGGTGTATCAAAAGATAAATTTGTAGAAAAGCAGGCGGAAGAATTAAAGAACTCAATTCAAAAAATCGTAAAAGGGTCTGCTAATCCTTTCACGATGGATGATATTTTTGTCATTACTCCTTTTAAGAATGTTGCTTATCAATTAAGTAAGGAATTGAAAGATATTGGTTTCACTAAATATGAAAATGGCAAACCATTAAATGTTGGAACAGTTCACACTTTTCAAGGTAAGGAGAATAAAGTTGTTTTTCTTGTGTTAGGCGCTTCTGATAAGGAAAAAGGAGCTGCAAGTTGGGCAGTAAGTAAACCCAATATTATTAATGTGGCTGCTACTAGAGCAAAAACTTGGTTCTTTATTATTGGTGATAAAAAACTTTACCAATCAATTGGTTCAGACACGATTAATAAGACAATTAACGCTATTGATAATTACAATCGAAAAATAGATTTAAAAAGTAAATAATTTTAATACTACGAGAGTTTGAAAATCACTTAGATATTAATTAATTACGTTTAGAATATTTGTATTAAAAAAATGTCGATAGAATACCCCAGATATTAATCAGCAAAAAATTTATGCAGTCTCTAAAATATACTTTATTCTTACTGATATTTGGTGTGGTGTAAGATTATAATTTTATTGTTAATTTCTGTGGTAAAACAGTTAACAGTTTTGCGGCCCGTGTTCCTATGAACGAAGGCCGCTTTTCCTTTAGTAGGATAACTTTTAATCAATCTATTGACTTGTCTAACACTAATGCCTAACTTCAAGGCAGCTCGGGTTTTATTTGTATTATGATCGACGAGTTCTTTAATAATGTTGCGTTTAATATATTTAGTCATAGTTAAAACAATCTTTTTCATTCGACCATAACCTCCAATAGAAGATTATGTCATAGTTAATTGAGACATTAGTGCTCGATAACAATTAAGACATTATCACTTATTAATAATATATAAAACATTCAATATATTATCTTGAAAAAATTTTTTTTTATGATAAAATTAGCTATAGCTCTTGAGCTGTACTTGTGTTGACGAGCTAAATGAAATCACATATAATAAGCGACAGATTTGCGTAGATCTGTCGCTTTTTTAGTAGCTGCTTAAAAGTTAATAGGGATTGATGGATTTGTTTTTCTACATTCTATCTTTATTTTTGTATTATGGTTAGAATTTATTTTGCAGTGAAAAGAGCTGCCTTCATGTCCATTTCTGGGAGCTAACTTTAATAATTTGTTGATTTTTAGCAGTACAAATAATTACTGTTTAAGGAGATAAAAATGATTAATCGATTAGATGAGAAACTTATAGAAAATGTAATTAATTATAATGAAACAGAAAGAAGCAATGTTGATGGCATGGCGTGTAGAGTAATAATTTCTTCAATGGAGAAAATGAGTTTATTGACTTTAGGCTATTTTTCTATATCAAAGATGAATTTATATATTTTAGATGAAGTTAAAAAGAAAATTGAACAAAAGATAAAAGACTATTTTTTAAATTATAATCTTATCTCTATACAAAAATTATGTTTGAAGTGTGCTTCAAGTCTAAGTAAATTAAGTTTTTCTATGTATCGAATTGATAATTATGCGGATACAGACATAATGCAAATATTTGATATTTTAGATTCGTTTGGAAAAAATATAAGAGAGAATTTTTATCAAGAAAGAATGGCTTTTTTGAAAGAAGCGATGGATTTAATATATTTTGAAACTGAAGAGTATAAAAATGTTTCATCAACGAACATAACACTAGATACTTTTTTAAAATTTTATATTTGGAAGTAAGTATAATACTGCTTGTGCAGTTTAAGTTTGCTATTTCTAAAAATCCAGAAATGTGTATGGTAATTGAGAAAAGTGGATCTATACGGTTTGAAGAAAAGACTGCGAATAACTTGTATAAAGAGAGTAAAAAATTGGAAGAAATAAAACTAAGAGAGAATGAGAATCTCTATGATAGTGATGCAAATAAAGTAATCAAAGAATTTAAAAAATATTATGGATTTGATAATGACTCTTTAAAGCTGATTAGTAACTTTTTCCTCACAGAAAAGAATGAAATACAAATAAGTAGAAAGATATTTAAAAACAAAGTTATGAGTTTATTAAACTTAGATGATAGACAATGGAAATATTTTGAAAAGACGATGTTTTTTAATTCTAAAAATGGTGAGTGGGAAAAAATGATTAAAAATGTTAATTGTAGTCTTTTTTCTACGCCATTTGTAATTACAAAAGATAAAACTAAAGTAGGTTTCACAAAATATACTATTGCCGAGTCAGCAATGTATTTACGAAGGCGAATTGTTTATAAAGATATTAACTTAAATAGGCATATTTCTAATTTAATAAAAAAACTAAGAAATGAAAAGGAATTGCCAAATTTAAAGAAAAAATTGTTATGTAAATATAAAAATGTAGGGATAAATAAGGATTTTGGAGAAGATGTCAAAACAAAAGAAATATTTCATAACATTCGAAATGTCCCACATGAAATAGATCTGTATTATAAAGATAACGAAAATTTAAAAATCTTTGACTTAAAAGATTACCATATTCCATTTTCTCTAATTGATTTGAATAAGCTTGAAAAAAGTTAAAGAAAGAAACAACAAAATTGAAAAACTTAGTCAGTAAAATGAACAAAAATAAAACTCTATTTGAGACCTCCTTAGGTTTTTCGTTTAAAAATATTGAAGTCGGGATCTTATTAACACGAGATATCAGTAATATGAAAAAAGTAGGAAAAGTAGAAGTCATTTCTTTATCAGAATTTCGAGAAACTATCAATTCTACAAGGGTTAAAAACTGAAGTATATTAAAAAGTAGCTTGGTGTTGATCTCAAAGAGCGTATAGTCAAAAAGAGCTAAAAATTTATTTATTTCAGTTGATTTAGCTTATTTGTTGGTAGGCGTGATTGAAACTGATAAGTAGAGGTGCTACCATGCAACTAATGCAAAATTACCAGTAAGTGAAGGCGATGATAACGATAATGACACTGAGACTGGTCATATTTCTTGGCGTGATTTTACCTAAAGAAAAGCATCTTCAGTAGCTACTGAAGAAAGCCACTTTCATACTCTATCAGCGGTTACTTGAATATTTTAAAGGTCAACGACTTCTTTGATGAGTTGGAAAAGTAAACCGAGCTTAGGTGGAATATAAAAGAAAGAGCAAGCTCCTTTTGGGACTTGCTCTTTTTGATTACAAAAAATCTTATTGACGAATATATATGATATTTGATTAACAGAAAATGTTATCGGGTCGAAACAAAATCCTGTCAATGTAAAAAATTAAGATAATATTGATAATTGAGACGCATTGATGAAAGCAGGTATATCGTCATTGAATAATGGGGAGGTTAAACAAATGACAAAGTATATTTTAACCGGTTAGATAATAACTTAAACTCGCAAGCAGCTAAAAACTGGATGAATTTGACCGGCAAAAAATTTGATTTTATTCAGAAGAAGCATTAAAGAAGTACTAAGAACAAGGAAGTGAAATGAAAGCAATAGACTTTAACCATAAAGAACTTTTGAAGATAAGGATGTTTTAGCATTGAGCTTGATGTCCAAAAGAGACGTCAAGCACAAGCTCATGTAGCAAAAGAAGCACGAGTGCAAAAAATTGTTTATACTTTTTAGTGAATGTTGATGATTCACTGAATCCAACCTAGGAATAGCTTTATCATGCTTGTACTGAAAACTACATTATTCATAGTGGCGTAGATTATATTTTTTTAAGAAACTCAGCTATGATTCCTAGGTATTTCAATTGTTTACACTAATGACGAGTACCCACGGAGATGACATAATGACACGTATTTCACGTAAAAATAGTGCTAACGCGGTTATTTATGCATTACGTGCCTTAATTAATAGTAATGATACCACTTTAATTGTATTGAGGTGGCATATAAAGTTACTGGTAATCATGTTGAATTAAAAGAGATAAATAATGGGAAACTTACAAGGCTTTTGATGCAATGAGTATGACGAGAACAACAGATGACGCTTTTTCAAAGAGCCCAATCAACGTAACTTCAGAAGGAACGGTAACCTTCGGCACGATTGTTCGATAAGGCTATGGCATGTGCTAGACAGCGACTTTAGTAAGTCAACTGTTTACAAGCCAACCATAGTTAAGTACATTGGTCGAACATGAAAATGATTTTCACTTAGGCGACTAGCATCGAGGCAGTTGGAAGGTCTGATAAGGAAAGAGTTTTTTGATAATTAACATTTATTTGACTTTAGGAGATAAATGTTAGTGATTTTAGGAAATGAATAAGTAGAGTAGCATATTGTAAATGATTAATTGTTAAAGGTGAAATGTAACGTTTATGAACAAAAACTGTAAGTGATAGGAAAGTATGATAAAGCGCAGTGCAAACTGTAGACATTTTTAGACATTATATGAGAAAATTAAAAGCGAAGTTGAAAGTATTTTATAAAAGATATATAATGAATGCGCAAAGGAGAATAAAATGGATTTATCAAACTTTAAACCTTTTACTATGGTTGCAGGTAGAAGCTTTGTAACCATTTCTAAAAATGGAGTTGCATTTTCACAAGCAGCTGTTGCAGAATTGGAAAAATCAGAGTATGTAATAGTGTTGTTTAATAGTCAAGAAAAACAGATGGCTATAAAACAAGCAAGACAAGATGATGATAATGCAATAGCTTTTTATAAGAAAAATAGAAAAAATTTAAATGTAAGATGGAACAATTCTATGCTCAAAGAAAAGATAGGCTCAATGATGGATTGGAATCTGCATAACGATACTTATCGAGTTGAAGGTAAATATGACAGAGAGAACCAGGCATTGATCTTTGATTTATTGTCAGCAGAGAAAAGCTAATTTTACTCTTTTTTGCAAAAAAAGGAATATAGAGCCCCCACTCTATATTCCTTAGTAGTTAAGATATTGTGTATCTATATAAAATTAAATATCTCATTTACTATTATAAATAGTATGAGAAAAAATGCAAAGCAGCACAATATCTGGTATCAGAAAATGAGATGTATGCACTATGTGGTGTAATTATCTTATCGTTTTTTGGAAAGGATAAACATATGCCTAAATTTGAAAAGGCAAGATATAGCAATACCAGAACATATTATACTGTGGAACAGTTAGATAAATTAGTCCCAGAAGACGCTGTTTTACAAAACCTATTTTGTGAAAATTGTAATTGTCCTCTGACATTTCATCATTCCGGAAAAAGGAAAGCTTACTTATCGACAAAACCAGGATATAATCATAGTGAGAGTTGCAACAATAAATTAAAGCGAGAAGCAGCCGTTAAACGTAGAGTGTCCCGATATTCGGGAAGTATAGCACTTACTAGAACTCAACAAGCAAGATTAGCAAAATCAGGTTATAGAGCTTGGCTGAATAGAAGAAACGGCACGAATAGATCTTCTAAAAGAAAAAGTATTAGTAAGCGAGTCACGAAAAAAACTATTAGAGAAACAAGAGCTGTTTTTAAGCCGGTAGCTGATAGTAACGGTACTGTTCCTGTAGGTGATGCTAAGGAAAATGTACAAGGACGAACGCCTTTAGTTCCTATTTCTAATATTGGAGCCTATATCGGGCAGGCTATTAAGGTTGCTGGTGAAATTGGTGATGTTCATGTAGGAAAAAACATTACTAGTTTTAAATTGATTGATCAATCAAACGAGGTAACGATTAAGTTAAATGAAGCCACTTTTCGTAATAGTGCTGCAGGACTAAAGAATGTATTTTTAACGTTAAAAAGCAAACTTAAGGATAATTTTAAAGCATTTTGTTGTGCAGTGGTAGATGTAATCCCTGATACTGAAGGAAATCCCATGTGCATTTTAAGGACTGAAGATGCGCTTGTTGTTAATGGAACTACAGTAAGAATTGCACTAAAAATACATTAATTTATTTAAGAACTTTTAGTGCGATAGGAGAATAGTTTATAAAGAGAGCTAAGCAACTAGAAAATAGTTATTTGGCTCTTTTTCTTTGACCAAATTTTTTCAATCTATTCTAATTAATAAATGTCTAAAATTATTGTGTCCGTAAGCAGTACGCTCAATCTGTTTAATTTTGCGATTGACACCTTCAAGACAACCATTAGAGTAGTTAGAAGATATACCGTTTAGGA
>CAQZPH010000034.1 GCA_948933715.1 uncultured Eubacteriales bacterium
TTTATGATTCTTGCGCAGATAAAGATTGTCTCGAAGACCTAAGAGTATGCTTCACAGAAGCTGGCCAGCATATAATTGATCAAGCATGTACTGTGCGAATCAAAAATGCAGAGGTAATTACTGTATATGTAGACCTTGAACCAGTTCCATTTAATAAAGGTTTCTATTCTGTTGATATGACTTTCTTCTTTGAAGTAAACTTAGATGTTTTCCTATCTCCTGCTGCTTGCCCAGTAAACGTATGCGGTTTGTCTGTCTTTAGTAAAAAAGTAATTCTATTTGGTAGCGAAGGTAGAGTAAAAATCTTTAATTCAGGTGCTTGCTACGATGAATTGGATTTAAATGCTTCTCCTATTAGAAATCTCCCAAAAGCTACAGTTCAAGTAGCTGAACCTATAGGATTATCCGCTAGAATCTGCTGCGACCACCATGACAGTTGTGAGCCAACATGTCATATTCCTGAATGCATATGCAAAAAATTCGGCGGTGAATTTAAAATTAAAGATAACAAAAATGAAGTATTTGTTACTCTTGGAATGTTCACTATAGTACAATTAGAACGTAATGTTCAAATGCTTGTTCCATCATATGACTTCTGCATTCCTGAAAAAGAATGTGTAACAACATCTGATAACCCATGTGAACTATTTAACAGACTTGAGTTCCCAACCGACGAATTCTTTCCACCTCGCTCAACAGAACTAAATAACGATTCAACCGGCTGCGGATGTGGAAACTAAGATAAATAATTAAAAGTTTAATTAATACTGCTAACTAAAGTTTGGTTAGCGGTATTATTTTTTTGTAAAATATTATATAATTAAGTTTATAATATTTGAGAAGAGGTATAATATGTCTTACTTAGTGCGCTACTCTTTAATTAAAAAAAAATTCCCCCGGGAATTTTTATTACTTCAAGGTACTGGATGTATATATAAAAAATGTAAATTTTGTGATTATTATAACGATATTTCTGAAAAGCCATTTGCAGTAAATAAACCTATAATTAATAAAATAACTGGTGAAACAGGTACTCTTGATATAATAAACTCAGGATCTTGCTTTGAAATTGATGATGATTCTATTAATTTAATTTATGAAAAAGCAAAAGAAAAAAATATCCATACTATTTGGTTTGAAACTCATTATCTATATCATAATAAGCTCAACGAGTTTAAAAATAAATTCCCTGGTATTACTGTAAAATTTAGAACCGGTATTGAAACTTTTAACCCCGAACTTAGAAGTGAATGGAATAAAGGTATTAATAAAAATGTAACTGTTGCAGATATTGCTAAGTATTTTGACGGCGTTTGCCTCTTAATTGGAGTTTTGGGCCAAACTAAAGATGATATTATAAATGATATAAAAATTGCAAGTAATCACTTTGAATATTGCAGTGTAAACGTTTTTACTGAAAATACTACTGAGATTAAGCCTGACCCTCAACTTATAAATTGGTTTAAAACCGATGTATTCCCTAAAATAAAAGATAACCCACGCATAGAAGTCTTACTTAATAATACTGATCTAGGTGTCGGCTAAATAATTTTTATTTTAACTAAAAATTATTACATTAAATTCTATGAAGTGCGAATAAATTCTTTATTATAGTGTAAAATATCTTTTGAAAGGGAGTGTTTTTTTGAAACCTACAAAAAATGAATATTCTAAAATGTCAGACAAAGCATCTCCAAATTCCCCTATGTTAAAAAATATTATATGGGCCTTTCTCTCTGGTGGAATTATTTGTGCCTTTGGGCAAATTTTAACAGATATTTATCAAACCTACTGCCATATGGGTTTAAAAGAGGCTAGAGCTGCCGTATCTGTTACACTAGTAGGAATTGGTGCATTGCTTACAGCCCTTAAAGTATATGATAAAATAGCAAAACATGCCGGCGCCGGTACACTTGTTCCTATTACCGGATTTGCAAACTCTATCGTAGCTCCAGCTATAGAGTTTAAAAGCGAAGGACATGTTATGGGGCTTGGCGCTAAAATGTTCATCATAGCAGGTCCTGTTCTAGTTTTTGGTATCACAGCATCAGTAGTTTATGGACTAATATTATGGATTTTTAAACTATTTTAAAGATAAAAATAAAAGGATGTACTGCACAATAAGCGTGCACTGCATCCTTTTTTGTTATCTTATTTATTTAACCTATCTTCAAGATCATTTAATTCTTGTATTAACTCTTTAGGTAAG
The DNA here is from genome assembly GCA_948933715.1 of uncultured Eubacteriales bacterium. GTDB lineage: Bacteria > Bacillota > Clostridia > Oscillospirales > Acutalibacteraceae > CAG-557. The sequence continues at coordinate 2,210 of CAQZPH010000034.1, forward strand.
CTCTCACCAAATTTTTCATAAAATTCTTTCGTCTTTTTAATCTCGTCTTGCCAAAGATCTTTATCAACCTTTAAGATTTTTCCTAAAGATTCTTTAGTGATACTTAAATTATCTATATTAATATCTTCAGGGTTTGGTACATAGCCAATAGGTGTAACCGATGCATCTATTTTTTCATCGCACCTTTTCAAAATCCAATCGAGCACTCGTAAGTTATCTCCAAATCCAGGCCAAATAAATTCTCCATTTTCGTCTACTCTAAACCAATTAACGTTAAAAATCTTTGGAGCCTTTTCCCCCAACTTTTTTCCAATATCAATCCAATGCTTAAAATAATCGCTCATATTATAACCACAAAAAGGTAACATAGCCATAGGATCGTGACGCACTACACCCACCTTACCTGAAGAAGCAGCAGTTGTTTCTGACGCCATAATAGAACCAATGAACACGCCATTATTCCAGTTAAAGGATTGATAAACAAGCGGCGTTGTTTTTGCGCGCCTACCACCAAATATAATTGCAGATATTGGAAAACCTTTTGTTGAGTCAAAGTCCGGACTTATACATGGGCAGTTTTTAGCAGGTGCAGTAAATCTACTATTGGGATGCGCACCCTTTTCTTTTGAAGATGTTCCATCCCATGCTTCACCCTTCCAATTTACTCCTTGCTTTGGAGGATTAGAATTAAGTCCTTCCCACCAAACAGTATTATCATCAAGATTATAAGCAACATTAGTAAATATTGTCTCAGATTTAGTAGACTCTAGCGCGTTTGGATTTGACTTTGCATTCGTTCCAGGAGCTACTCCAAAAAAGCCGTTCTCAGGATTTATGGCCCACAGCCTTCCATCTTCACCTATTCTCATCCAAGCTATATCGTCGCCTACGCAATATACTTTGTATCCTTTTTCCTTATATTCTTTTGGAGGAATAAGCATTGCAAGGTTAGTTTTCCCACATGCGGACGGAAATGCTGCCGCTATATATTTTACATCCCCGTCTTTATTTTCTATCCCTAAAATCAACATATGTTCGGCCATCCAGCCTTCTTTTTGCCCTAAATACGAGGCTATTCTCAAGGCAAAACATTTTTTCCCCAGCAAAACATTTCCTCCATACCCCGAGTTGACAGAAATAATAGTGTTGTCTTGAGGAAAATGGCAAATATACCTTTGGCTTTCATCTATATTACATCTAGCATGCAAACCTCTTACCCATTCTTCACTTTGACCAAGAGCATCAAGAACTTTTTGCCCAACCCTTGTCATAATAACCATATTTAAAACTACATATATAGAATCTGTAACTTCTATACCTATTTTAGAGTGCAAAGATCCAATTGGACCCATAGAATAAGGAATTACATACATGGTCCTCCCGACATAACTGTTTTTAGCTATACCATAAAGGATCTTATACATTTCTTCTGGGTCCCTCCAGTTATTAGTAGGACCAGCTTCATCTTTTGTAGGAGTACATATAAAAGTACGATCTTCTACTCTTGCAACATCGTTGATGGCTGTTCTATGCAAATAGCAACCCGGTAACTTTTCTTCATTTAACTTAATCATCTCACCGGAGTTGCAAGCTTTTTCTCTAAGTTTTTCTAATTGACCCTGACTTCCATCTATTAATATTACTTCATCAGGATTTAATAAATCCTTCATTTCCTGTAGCCACTTAAGTACAGATCTATTATCAGTCATAAACTAAACTTCCTTTCCATATTAAAATAAATGGTAATATTATATTATGTAGTTATACCATTTTAGGATAAACATGCAAAAATCATTTATCAAGTTCATCTATACTCATTGTGGCTACTGCATTTAAAGACATATCTGCTATATTATTTTTTTGATACTCATAATATGCTTGTGACCCTACCATTGCTGCGTTATCTGTGCAAAGTGAAAGTTCAGGTAGATAAAGGTTAAAGTTTCTTTTTTTACACTCTTCTTGTAATCTTCTTCTCAGCAATGAATTCGCGGATACTCCTCCTGCTATCACTAGTTTATTATATTTAAGATGAATTGCAGCTTTAACAAAATTATTTACCAAACAATCAACTATTGCTAGCCTAAATGATGCTGACATGTCTTCAACATTAATAACCTCACCCTTTTGAGAAGCATTATGGATTTGGTTTATTACTGCTGTTTTTAAACCAGAAAAGCTAAAGTCATATTCTGAACCTTGCACCGTAGGCCTTGGCAGTTTAAATGCATTCGGATTTCCTTTTTCAGCTAACCTATCAAGGTGCACCCCTCCAGGGTATGGTATTCCCATAGATCTTGCTGCTTTATCAAACGCTTCACCTGCTGCATCGTCTCTTGTTTTTCCTATTACTTTTAAATCCGTATAATCTTTAACTTCTATTATGTGGCTGTGTCCACCTGAAACTACAAGACATAAAAATGGTGGTTCTAGATCTTTATAAGATAAATAATTAGCCGCTATATGTGACCTTAAATGATGCACAGGTATTAACGGTAACCCTGTTGACAGTGCTAACCCCTTTGCAAAATTCACTCCCACTAAAAGTGCACCTATTAACCCCGGTGCATAGGTTACTGCAATTGCATCTATATTTTTTAAATCAGCTTTTGCTAAATTTAATGCTTCCCTTGTTACGCCTGAGATTGCCTCTATATGTCGTCTAGATGCTATTTCTGGTACAACCCCACCATATATTTTATGTTCTTCTACTTGTGATGCTACTACAGATGATAATACTTTCCGACCATCTTCTACTATTGCTGCTGCGGTCTCGTCGCAGGAACTTTCTATTGATAATATTTTCATAAATTGTCCTTTCTTATTATTTTTATGACCTTTATTTTTTGTCCTTACTTAAAAATGTCACTTTAAATACCTCGTCATAATAATTGCATTCTCTCGCGGGTCTAAATAAAAATCTTTTCTTGTTCCAACCTTTAAAAATTTGAGGGACCTATAAAGAGAAATTGCAAATATATTAGACGGCCTAACTTCAAGGGAAATAAACTTTAAATTGTTTTCATATCCAAAATCAATAATACTATTTAATAGTTTCTTTGCTATTCCACATCTTCTATACTGTGGAAACACTGCAACATTTGTAATATACCCTTCATCACAAACATAATTAAAACCAACATACCCAAGGACATTTCCGGTTTCATTAACTGCCACTAAAAAATGAGCGTTATCTTTTTCTAATTCCTCTTTTAAAGATTTTTTTGACCATGGTACCGAAAAGCAATTATTCTCAAGTTCAAAAACTGTATCTACGTGGCTCTTGTTCATTTTTATTATTTTAAAATTCAACATCTTTATCACCCTAGAATTTAGTGGCAATATTCATCCACAAATTCGCCTAAGGCCTTGGTTATTTGGTCTCTGCATTTTCTATATACCGCAAGATTTCCACCATAAGGATCCTGAATCTGGTTTCCTAAAACATAAATCTTATTTTTATCTATTCCTAGGTTTAATAAAATATCCTGATGTGAATCTGTCATAACCACAAACTTATCTATATTATTTATATCAACATCAAATATATTTTTAGAAACATGATCCCCAAGGTCTACATTAATCTCATCACAAACTTTAATTGCATTTTTAGTAGCTTTAGAGCTATTATCAGCTGAAATCCCTGCACTTGAAACAGCAAAACTTTTATTCTTTATTACCTTTTTAAATATCCCTTCTGCCATAGGGCTTCTGCACGTGTTTCCAGTACATACAAAAAGTATATTCATTAAAAAATCTCCTTTATTAACACTACAATTTGGCCTCATACCAAGTTTTACCCATACTTGCATCGGCTATCAGAGGCACTCTTAAAGCAACTGCCTTTTCCATTTCTTCTTTTAGTATATCTGCTACTATGTTAGCTTCATTTTCTGGGGACTCTACTATCAGTTCGTCATGCACTTGCAAAATTAACTTTGCATTAAGCCCCTCATTTTTTAGTCTATTTCTTACATTAATCATAGCTATCTTAATAATATCTGCAGCAGACCCTTGAATTGGCATATTTCTAGCTACACGCTCACCAAATGATCTGAGTGCAAAATTAGATGAAGAAAGCTCAGGTAAATATCTTCTCCTGCCAAATATAGTTTCCACATATTTATTTTCCTTTGCTCTTTCTATCGTCTCACGCATATACGCATCAACCCCAGAATAATGAGCCAAATAATTATTTATATAACTTTCTGCATCTTTTCTTGCTACTCCAATATCCTTAGCAAGTGAAAACGCCCCTATTCCATAAACTATTCCAAAATTAACAGCCTTTGCACGGTTTCTAAGAATGGGTGTTACCATGTTTTCAGGTATTCCGAATACTTGTGAGGCCGTTATAGTATGAATATCTAAATTACTTTTAAAAGCATCTATCATGTTTTTGTCGTCAGCAATATGTGCTAAAATTCTAAGTTCTATCTGAGAATAATCTGCATCTACTAATACACAGCCATCCTTTGCACGAAAAAACCTTCTTAGTTCCTTTCCTTTTTCTGTTTTAACGGGAATATTCTGTAAATTAGGTTCAAGTGAACTGATCCTACCTGTCCTAGTTTCAATCTGGTTAAACCTCGAATGAAGTCTACTATCATCACCTATAACCTTTAGCAGTCCATCGCAATAAGTACTTTTAAGTTTTGAAACAGCCCTATACTGTAAAATCAAATCCACTACAGGATGAAAATTACGTATACTTTCAAGGACTTCTGCATTTGTTGAATACCCACTTTTAGTCTTTTTGCCTTTAGGTAGTCCCATATCTTCAAATAAAATTGTACCTAATTGTTTTGGAGAATTAATATTAAATTCTTTTCCAACATACTTATATATTTCTTTTTGCATTTTTTGTAACTCGTGGTTAAGATTTTCTCCATAAGTTTTTATTCCTTCACGGTCCACCAAAAAGCCGATACTTTCCATATCCGCTAAAACCTGCGCAAGTGGTATTTCTATATTTTCTAATAACGATTTTTGATTATTTTCAGTTATTTTAATATTTATTTTATCACACAAATTTTTAAATCTCGCGGTTTTCATTGCAATGTCGGTATAACTACTATCTTCACAATCAACCTTTACTTTTTTTACATCGTACTCACAGAAGATAGTATCTAAATCATAATTTTTACTTGCAGGATTTAATAAATATGCTGCTAAAATTGTATCCATTGCTACATTAAATACACTTATATCAAATTTTTGCATAATCTCAAAAAATGGCTTTACATCATGAGTCTGTTTTGCAATTTTTTTATTTTCCATAAGAGATTTTATAAATACTTTATACTTATTTATGTCAGTTATAATATAAATAGTATCTTCAATAAAAAAACTCAAGATATGTATTTGCCCTTCTTTATATTCCGTTAAAAACTTTAATGCACTGCATTTTTTCATTAGTTTTTGCAATGTCTCTACCTTTTCATCTACCACAACACTATATTTTTTTAATTCTCTTTCCTCTTTTAAGTTTTCTTCATCCTGGTCGATATGATTAATACCCATTTTATTCATCAGCGAAAACATCTCAAGTTTTGTCAATATTTTTGAAACTTCTTTTTCATTCATTTTTTCGGGTATATAATTTTCTATCGATAAATCAACTGGTGCATTTTTTACTATGGTCCCAAGATACTTACTTAAAAATGCATTTTCTTTTGAACCTATCAATTTCTTACGTATCCCATCTTTTACATCTATAGTATCTATATTATCGTAAATATATTTTATTGACCCAAATTTTCTAATAAGTTCACCCGCACCTTTTTCTCCTATTCCTGCAACACCTGGAATGTTATCAGAAGCATCACCTTGAATAGCCTTTATATCAATCAGTTGCCCAGGGGATACCCCATAGATTTCATTAATTTTATTCTTATCATATAAAGTTACTTCTGGACGTCCAAATTTAGTTGATGCAATTCTAACTGATACCTTATCTGATACTAATTGCAAACTATCTCTATCTCCTGTAGCAATAATACATTCATTATCACTATCTTCACATACCTTAGCTAGGGTTCCTAATATATCGTCAGCTTCAAAACCTTCTTTTTCAACTAGCCTATATCCCATATGTGAAAGCAGTTCTTTTAAAACTGGAAATTGCATGGCTAACTCTTGGGGCATACCTTTTCTGTTTGCTTTATACTCTTTATAACTATTGTGACGAAATGTTGGTGCACTCATATCAAAAGCTATTGCTATAGCATCAGGATTCACTTCATCTTTTACTTTATTGAGCATAGTTAAAAAGCCATATATGGCATTTGTATAAAATCCATCTTTAGTAGTTAAAAGTTTTATTCCATAAAAAGCACGATTAAATATACTATTTCCATCCAGCACAAGCAGTTTCATAATAACACCCCAAAATATAATAATAGTTAATCTTATTATATCATAATATTAAATTTTTAAAAATAAATTAGTAATCCATATAAAGTGCTATTTGAAAAAAATATGAAAAAATATTATAATCAATCTCAATAATATTTATAGATCAAGAGTTCCATAGTCAAAAATACTTTTTTATTATAATTAAATAGACTTTTTTATTAAAATATGATAAGCTCGTAAATAGATCCCATCCTTTTGGAGGAATTTTATTGAAAATAGGAAATGTTAAAATAAACGGTCTTGTTGCCCTAGCTCCAATGGCAGGCGTTGCTGACCGTGCTTTTAGGGAACTGTGCATAAAATTTGGTGCAAGTTATGTAATAAGCGAAATGGTGAGTTCTAAAGGAATTTCATTTGCAAATGAAAAAACAATTCGTCTTTTAAAGTTATCAAAGGATGAACATCCATGTGCCATTCAAATTTTCGGAAACGACCCAGATGTAATGGCACAGGCCGCTGTTTTTGCTATGAACCAACAGCCTGACATTATCGATATAAACATGGGGTGCCCTGCTTTAAAGGTTAATAAAAGCGGTGGCGGGGCTGTTCTTATGAAAGATCCCGAACTTTGCGGTAAAATTGTTAATGCTGTAAAAAAATCTGTTAATATTCCTGTAACTGTTAAAATACGAAAAGGTTGGGATGAAAATAATATAAATGCACCACTGGTAGCTAAAACCTGTGAATACTTTGGTGCAGATGCTATTACTATTCATGGTCGCACTCGTGAACAAATGTATAAACCATCTGTAGATTTAAATATAATAAGAGAAGTAAAAGAATCTGTTAACATC
>CAQZPH010000035.1:0-4661 GCA_948933715.1 uncultured Eubacteriales bacterium
CCCTAGTTCCACACACCGCAAAGTGATCCACAGGTTCTGCTGAATTAAAAAGTATAGAAATAGAATTAAAATCATTACTTTTAAGATAATCTTCTATTTTCTTTCGGGTTGACCACCAATAATCGTGATTACCTTTTAAAAGTATCTTTTTCCCAGGTAAAGTATTAAGAAATAAGAAATCTTTATAAATCTCATCTAAACGCATTGCCCAAGATATGTCCCCCGCTATAACTACTGTATCCTCTTTGTTTACAATACTTCGCCAATTCTTTTCAAGACGAGCAACATAATTATCCCATCCTCCAAAAATGTCCATTGGTTTGTCAGAACCTAAAGATAGGTGTAAGTCCGCTATCGCATAAAGCGACATTCTAAATCCTCCTCATTTAATATTATCCAAGCCTACAAAAAAAGTTAAATGCATTATTAAAAAATATATCCTCAACTAAAGTCTCGCTATAATTATGCTTTAAAAATAATTCATATAGGCTCTGCATTGATTCTATGCCATGCATATCATCTGGTATATCTGTTCCATCAAAGTCTGTTCCCATGCACACTGTTTTTTCTCCACCAAGAGATAAAAAGTAATCTGCGTGTCGTAATATATCATACGCCGTGGCTTCTTCTCTACTTTTAAGAAAGCCCTTTGAAAAATTAAGTCCAACAATTCCTTTGCGTGATTTAATTACGTTAAACTGTTCGTCTGTTAAGTTTCTTCTATGATTACAAACGCTGCGTGAATTTGAATGACTAGCAACTATTGGTGAATTTAAAATAGAAGCAACATCGTAAAAAAGATTATCGCTTGCATGTGATACATCAACAGCAATTGATAATTCCTCCATCTTCTTTACAACGTTTTTCCCAAATTCAGTAATACCATTTGGTTCCTTTGCTAAAGAACCTCCTCCGATTTCGCAGTTTCCATTCCAAGTTAAAGTGATCATTTTAACTCCACATTCTTTTAAATAGTCAAGGTTCTTTATATCCCCTGCTAAAACTGCTCCACCTTCTACAGTCAATATAGCTGCACATTTATGGTTTTGGCAAGCTAAATTTATCTCATTAGCATTTGTGCTTTGCATTATAAGATTTGGATTTTTATGTAATTCTTCATCGAATTTCTCTTTTGCTCTTTTAAAAAGAGAAAAGGCTAATTCTCCTCTACATTCATCGGGTATCCAAACAGCAAAACACTGCGCCCAATTTTCATATTTATTTCCTCGCAGTACTGATAAATGATAATCATTATCTATTATACTTCCCTTTTTGTCAAGCGCTTCATACAGTGTATCACAATGTAAATCAAAAAGTTTCATAAAAACTGTCTCCTAAAAAAGCATTTTCAACCTGGTTAACTTCTTTTACATTTCGTGAATTCTTGTTAATTAAAACTTCAATAACATCAAATCTTGGTTGTAAGTTAACAACATGTTCCATTAAATATATCATCGCAGTTTTTATAATCTTTTTCTGTTTAATTCTGTCAACTGATTCAAAAGCTTTTATTATAGCCATATCATTTCGTGTTTTGACCTCTATAAAAACAATATAATCTTCTTTTTTTGCTATTATGTCAATCTCGCCAAAGCGACTGTGATAATTTCTATCAACTATAATATACCCATTATCTTCAAGGTAAGAAACTGCTACATTTTCTCCTATTTTACCAATTTGTAGGCTATTAAACATAACTATTCACCTAAAATCTTTTTTAAAAAACTTCTTCTATGTATTTCACATGGACCATATTCTTTTATCAAATCCGTATGGAGTTTTGTCCCATAACCTTTATGTTCTTCAAAGTTATACTGAGGGTACTTTTGGCTCATTTGTTTCATAAGCCTATCTCTTTCAACCTTAGCTAAAATGGAAGCTGCAGCAATTGATGCCGATAACGAATCCCCTTTTATAATAGCTTTAGAATCTATTTTTAATGCAGGACATCTATTCCCATCTATTAAAGCCATATCTGTAGGTATACTAAGTCCATATATTGCCCTTTGCATAGCAAGAAAAGTTGCATTTAATATGTTTATGTCATCTATTTCTTTTTCGCTGGCAGCAGCAATGCTATAAGATATAGCTTTTTCTTTTATGCAATCATATAAATATTCTCTTTTTTTCTCAGTTAACTTCTTTGAATCATTAAGCCCTTCAATCATTCTGTTTTGATCTAAAATTACTGCGGCAGCAAAAACAGGCCCAGCAAGTGGGCCTCTCCCAGCTTCATCTACCCCACAAACGAATTTATAACCTTTTTTTCTCGCTTCATTTTCATATAAAAACCAATCTGTTTTTTCCATAACAAAAATTAAACTCCCAAATAATTAATCAAGTGTTATTCTTCCAAGCTTTGCACTTCTGAACTCATCAAGGACCATAATAGACGCTCTTTCTATGTCTATTTCTCCTCCAGCAATTAACATTCCACGCTTTTTACCAATAATATTTAAAAGTTCATACCCTTTTAAATTATCAATATCTTGATCTTCAAGTTTATATCTTTTTTTTAAATCATCCTTATAGTTTAAAACTAAATATTCTAAAAGTCTTGCAGCTAACTGTTCTGTATCCATTATTTGATCTTTAATAGCTCCCGTAAATGCTAATTTTTCTCCAATTAATTTATCGTCAAACTTAGGCCATAAAACTCCCGGTGTATCAAGAATTTCAAACCCTTGCGAAACCGTAAACCATTGATTACCCCTAGTTACCCCTGGCCTATCTTCAACTTTAGCCTTTTTTCCACTTGATAGGCAATTTATAAAAGAGGATTTCCCTACATTGGGAATCCCAACAATCATAACTCTAATGCCTTTATTTATACCCTTATTTTTAGCAATATCTATTTTTTCTTTTAAAATATCCTTTACCATTGGGACAAACAAATTAAAGCCTTTACGTGACTTGCAATCCACTGCAATTGAACCGATACCTTTGCTTTTATAATAATTTATCCATTCAGTTGTTCTTTCAGGGTCTGCTATATCGCTTTTATTTAAAATAATCAATTTCGGTTTATTTACAATAAGTTCGTCAAGATCAGGATTTCTGCTGCTTTGAGGTACTCTTGCATCTACTATTTCAACAACAATATCCACAAGCTTTAAATTTTCCACGATTTTTCTTTTTGTTTTAGTCATATGACCAGGAAACCATTGTATTGATTGCATGTCGTTCATGGCAATTTCTCCAAATTACGTTATTTTTAATCTATTAAAAGGAAAAACAATAACTTTAGCTTCTCCTAAAATTTCACTTCTGTTAACAAATCCTATTTTTTCAAATCTACTATCTAAAGAATTTTCTCTATTATCGCCCAAAACAAAACAACATTTATCTGGAACAATTTGAGGAAAAGCCATATCTCCATAGTTTAGTGTATCCACTTCACCTATATAACTTTTTTCATTTTGTAATTCCCCATTTACATACACTTTACCATCTTCTATATTTATAATATCATTTTCTGTAGCTATAACTCTTTTTATAATTGGTTCTTTTAAGGATTCTCGCTTTTTTATCACAACTATATCGCCCTTTTTAGGAACATACAGAAAACTATTAAGAGCCATCCAATCTTTATCGTGCAAAGTTGGTGTCATAGATTCTCCATTTACTATTATTAATTTTAAAAAAATAGTAAAAATAATAACTAAAACAACAATTGCGCTTATCATGGTACTTATCCATTCAAAACATTCCGTTTCAAAAGATAGCTTTTTATTCTTTCCTCTATTAAAATCTTCATAACTATTCATTTTAAAAATCACTTCCGAAAATATAAAATAAAAATCACTTTAAAAAGGGGGACTTTCTAAGTCCCCCTTTTTAATTATACTAGCCCAGTGTTCTTATCCTATTAAAAGGCCAAAAAACCATAAAAGCTTTTCCATACAATTGACTTGTTTTAATTAGACCTACATCTTTAAATCTACTATCAAAAGAATGATTTCTATTATCGCCCATTACAACTACATAGCCATTAGGTACAATTACAGGAATGTTCCAATCTCCTCTTAAAGATGTTGGCTCGTATATATATGGTTCATCTAGAAGTTTTCCATTTACATATACTTCATGTGTATCATAATCAATTTCAAAACTATCTCCAGAAGTTGCTATAACACGTTTTATAATGTTCTTATCCAAATTGTCCATAGTGTTTATTGTAACAATGTCACCTTTTTGAGGGGTATACATAAATTTACTTACAAATAATCTATCTCCATTATTAAGCGTAGGCAACATAGAATCTCCTGAAACAGTAAAAAACATAACAAACATGGTAATAAAAGCACAAATTACAATTGCAAAAATAAAAGAAACACCCCAATCAAAGATTTCTCTTACGCCTTTTGAAACCTCTTCATTGAGCAAAGAACCTTTTACCACTTGACTATTGGGATTCTCTTCCATACGTTAAACCTCCAATAAACTTTAACATTCTTATCTTACCTGCAAGTTAATTTAATCTTACAAAATAACAATCACTAAGGAATAACAATTCAACTCAGATTTAATAAAAACTTAGATAAAAAGAGGGATGCCCCCTCTTTTTAATAATTAATTTTTTTCTTTAACCTTAGAAGCTTTGCCAACCCTATCGCGTAAATAATAAAGTTTACTTCTACGTACTTTACCTTTTCTTATAA
>CAQZPH010000035.1:4671-8893 GCA_948933715.1 uncultured Eubacteriales bacterium
TCACGCCTCTTACATTAGGAGAGTGCATAGGAAATACTCTTTCAACCCCAACCCCATAAGAAACTCTTCTTACAGTGAAAGTTTCAGCGACTCCACTACCTTTTTTGGCAATAACAGTCCCTTCAAACATCTGAATTCTTTCTCTATCGCCCTCTCTAATATTAACACTTACCCTTACAGTATCGCCAATATTAAACTGTGGCAATTCACTTTTAAGTGAATCTTGTGAAATAATTTTTAATGCATCCATTATAATCCTCCCAAATATAAGGCATTCTTGTATAATAACAGCGGACTGCCCGTTTTAATATTGCAGTATAACTGCAAATTAAATCCCATGCCAAAAATATAAATATTTTCGCTGGCATTAAATACTTTAATATGATACCACACAAATATAAATCTTGCAACACTATTTTTAAACAATAATAAAATATCTTTATATCGTTATTTATGTAAGTGGGAATAACTAAGCTATATCACGAAGCATTTCTTTTTTTATTTTAATGTTTTTTAGCTTTTTTGCAAGATCAAAAATTCTTCTATATATAAAATCGCATAAAAAGACTGCCCATATAAAAATACAGGCAGTCTTATTGCAATTTAAAACAGCAAACGCACAAATAATGTTTTAAAAAGCTATATAACAGTTAACCCCAGTTATTACTTGGGTTAACTGTTATTATTTTAAGCTGTTTGCATAATATAATCCATACCAAAATTTTACACTCTTAATAATATCCTTTATGTTTCATAAGTAAAATGCCCATTAAATAACAACTCAAAAGTAATAAAGAAAAATTATATTTAGAAATTATAAGTATGTAAAATCCTAAAACAGAAACTGGCAAAAGGACCATAAAGGATATTAAGACGGTAAAATTTATCGCTGTTTTTATGTTTAATCTTCTACATAATAAATTAAAAAATATTTGGCCTCCATCAAGGGTTTCTATTGGCAAAATATTAAAAATAGCAATAAAAAGGCTTTCATACATAGGTTTTAAAAGCCAAGTACATCCTAAAAATTTATAAGAAAAATACAGCACTCCGCAAAATATTATATTTGATAAAGGTCCTGCTGCTAAAATAAATATGTCGGCATTATAACTTCTTTTTATCCTTTTATCATCAATTATGTTTATATCAAACGCTCTGAAACTTATTTTACTTGGTTTGCATTTTTTTATTATCATCGCAGAAATATGCCCAAGCTCATGAATTAATGCTGCTAATACTCCATAAAGTATAGTTCCATTGTCGTCTATAATTAAAAGCAAAGTAACTATGGTTAAAAAAGGAAAACTCACCGTAAATGTACATCCAAAAACATAAAACTCTATATCAAACGCTGATATTTTCAAAGAATGGTTCTGGATCATACTTTTTATCATTTATAATAATTTCAACATGAAGATGTGTACCGGTAGAGTAATATCCTGTGTTCCCCATTAACGCTATATTTTGTCCTCTTATTATTTCATCTCCAGTATTCACTTTCAGTTCCTTACAATGTGCATATAAAGTTTTTATACCGTTTCCATGATCTATAATTAAAAAGTTTCCAAACGATGGGCTATTTTCTGCTTTTTCCACCGTGCCTGGCATAACAGAATAAATCGGGGTTCCCTCCTTGGCACAAATATCAAGTCCATAGTGTATTTTCTCCTGACCGGTAATAGGATCATTTCTTTTGCCAAACCTTGAAGTAATAATCCCTTTCTCTATAGGTTTTGAAATTACAGTTGAAAGTCCAATGGGCACTTGTTCTATATTATTTGTAGAATTTATATACGATGTTTCAATTATTTTTCCTTTGGTTTCATCATTTATAAAAGGAATATCTTTAATGAAAGCCTGCTTATATTCCTTTAAATTCTCTTTTGCAATAACGGAATTATTTATATTTTCAAAATACCACTTTTTAAGCGTCGTAAAATATTCTCCTCCTATTACCTTAAACGTAAACATTACAATTAATATTAAAATGCTTACAAAAAGCTGAACCGATATTAATAACGGCATTCCCTGATATCTTGAATATTTTCTTGATTGATTATCTTCTTTTGAATAATTATCAACTTGATTAACTGTTTCGTTCATATAAAAGCCATACTTAAAATATGACGATTCCCTCCTTTTACCCATATTCATTAAACTAATATGATAAAATAGAGGAAATCATTACTTATAAAAGGATATCTATTTATTTTTTATAAAATTGTCAATAGATTGCGCAGCTTTTTTGCCTGCACCCATTGCTAAAATAACTGTAGCCGCTCCAGTCACGGCGTCTCCACCAGCATATACCGATTCTTTGGTTGTCATCAAATCATCATTTACAATAATGCACCCTTTTTTATTCGTTTCTATCAAAGGAGTGGTCAACTTAATTAAGGGATTGGGTGAGTTCCCTATTGCTATTATTACGCAATCCACATCTACAAAAAAATTAGAATTTGGGATTTCAATCGGTTTTTTTCTTCCAGATTCATCAGGCTCAGAAAGCTGCATTTTTATGCATTCAATACTATTCACCTTATATTCATCATTCCCGACAATTTTAATAGGGTTACAAAGAAGCTTAAATTCTATTCCTTCTGCTTTTGCATGTAAAACCTCTTCTTTTCTAGCTGGCATTTCATCCTCTGAGCGTCTATATACTATGTATACATTTTCTGCTCCTAAGCGCTTTGCACATCTTGCTGCATCCATGGCAACATTTCCTCCGCCTACAACTGCAACATTTTTAGGTTTTAATATAGGAGTATCATAATCATCTTTGTATGCCTGCATAAGTGTAACTCTTGTTAAAAATTCATTCGCTGAATATACTCCTAAAAGTTCTTCTCCTTCTATTCCCATAAAATTAGGAAGCCCTGCCCCTGTTGCTATGTAAACGGCCTCAAATCCTGCCTCTAATATTTCATCAATTGTAATTGTTCTTCCAACAACAATGTTAGTTTTTATTTTTACACCTATCTCTTTTAATTTATTTATCTCATACTTGACAATTTCTTTTGGCAGGCGAAATTCTGGTATTCCATACATAAGTACTCCGCCTGCTGTATGAATAGCTTCATATATTGTTACATCATACCCCATATTACAAAGATCTCCTGCGCAAGCTAACCCAGAAGGTCCCGAACCAATCACTGCAACTTTGCGATTATTGCTAAGAAATTTTTTAGATGTTGTTTGTTGGTTTTTCATATTCAAGTCAGCTACAAACCGTTCAAGACGGCCTATTGAAACTGATTCTCCTTTTATTCCTCTAACGCATTTTGCTTCACATTGGTTTTCTTGAGGGCAAACTCTTCCACAAATAGCTGGAAATGCATTCATCTCTTTTATAACATCATAAGCACCTTTAAAATCCCCAGCTACCACACACTCAATAAAATCCGGTATAGGTACATGCACTGGACACCCCGATACACATGGTCTATTTTTGCAGTTAAGACACCTTTGTGCTTCTTTAATAGCTTGTTCCTCTGTATATCCTGTTGCAACTTCATCAAAATTTCTAATTCTCACATTGGGATCAATTTCATTCATTTGAGTTTTGCACGGATCCATATTAGGCATTATTTACACCTCTCATTAAATTGCAGTTTAAATTATGTATTGCCCTTTTTTCTTCGGTTTTATAAGCTGCCAGTCTTTTTATTGCTTCATCAAAATCCACCTGATGCCCATCAAAATCAGGGCCATCTACACAAGCAAATTTAACTTCTCCATTTACTTTTACTCGGCATCCGCCACACATTCCTGTTCCGTCTATCATAATTGGGTTCATGCTTATAATTGTTTTTATTCCATACTTTTTAGTAATATCACACACTGCTCTCATCATCGGCAAAGGGCCTATTGCTATAACTAAGTCATAAGTTTTCCCATTATTAATTTTTTGTTCTAAAGCAGTGGTAACAAAGCCCTTGTTACCATTAGATCCATTATCAGTCATTATTGTTAAATCATCACAAATTGAAGTCATTTCCTCTTCTAATATAATTAAATCCTTATCTCTAAATCCTGCTATTATATCACACTTTGCTCCGGAATTATAAACTGCCTTTGCTTGAGGGAAGGCAATTGCACAACCTGTTCCTCCTCCTATAACTGCCACATTTTTGTATCCTTGTATTGGTGTGGGGTTCCCAAGAGGTCCAACAAAATCTAGTATATATTCTCCTATATTAAGTGTATCAAGCAACATGGT
>CAQZPH010000036.1 GCA_948933715.1 uncultured Eubacteriales bacterium
GATACTTGGTTAGAGATGACCTGGGAAAATAGGGAGATGCCAACATTTTTTGTTTAAAAAAAGCTCCTACAAATGTAGGAGCTTTTTACTTAAATGAAATTATATTATCTCATATCCTCATGTTGCATGGCAGCTTCAGTATCTCTAAACAAAAGAGAAATACACCAAAGAGCAGCTAAAGCCACAATAGTGTAAATAATGCGGCTCCAAATGCTTGCTTGTCCTCCAAATATTGATCCTACTATATCAAATTGAAAAATACCAATGGAACCCCAATTTAGTCCACCAATTATAACTAAAACTAGTGCTATTTTATCTATCATAGTTTTCACCCCTTACGTTCTAATTAAGTAAATACGTATATTTAGTTTTCGCATAGATTTATATAATATACCTATATTTTATATAAATTTTTAACTAATAAAAGTTTTAGTTTATTTTTTCCCTTTGAATGGTTTTTATACATGATATTTAAAAAATATATTGAAGCTTACTTGAAAAAATATATATTTTATGATAGAATTATGGAGACATTTCCGGGTGTGGCGCAGATTGGTAGCGCGCTTGAATGGGGTTCAAGAGGCCGCTGGTTCAATTCCAGTCACTCGGACCAAATAATAAGTATTACCTTAAAAAAGCAGATATAAATTGTATATCTGTATATATTAATGATTGCATTGTAAATGATTCACAAATTTTATGTGAATTATTTTTTTTTATAATGGCCTTTAGTTATTGACATTTGGCCATGCATGACCTAATATTATACTGTATAAAAATTATATAATATAGTCTTAGGAAGGTGCTTTTATGAAAAGAATTTACTGCAAATTAGTAAGTTTTATTATGATTCTTAGTATTTTATTTAGTTGTACAGTTGTATCTTATGCCGAAAGTCTAGATGTAATCGATTCTTCAATAGGAAAAAAAGCAATTATAATTGTTCCTGGTATATGTGGTTCCGAATTATTTTCATCTAAAAAGCAACGAATAAATGGAGTTGATTATGAAAAAGGCCATCGTTTTTGGCCACCTGAATGCATTACTCCATTTTTCGATAATAAAGGAGTTATAAAACCCCAGGATTTTGATAACTTGCAATTAGAATCAATTTCGAATGATCTAAAGTTGATTTGCTGCTTGGATAATGGTATGTCTAAAATAGAAATGATGCCTTCAAATCCGGTATTAGATTGCAGAAAAAACAATGAAAAAAGAAACTTTGGAATAGTTAATTGTTACGAAAAACTTGTTAAGTCTATTATAAAAAACACAGACGAAAATGAGTATGACATAATCTTCTTTTCATATGACTGGAGACAGAGAAACGAAGACACAGCCACTGAACTTGAAAACTTAATTAATGAAAAAAATTATAAAAATATTTCTTTAGTAGGTCACAGCATGGGAAGCCTTGTATGTACATCTTATTTAAGCAAAGAAGAAAATAAAGTAAAGGTAGATAAAACTATTTTCCTCGGGGCTCCACTTTTGGGATCACCAAAAGCATTTAGTGTGCTTGATGAAGGTAGATTTATTGATGGAATTTTAGGATCTATTTTTGCACCGCTTGTTAATCCTATTATCAAGGATATTACAAGAAATTGTAGGTCAGTGTACGAATTGCTTCCTCCAAAACAATATTTTGATCTTTTGAAAAAAGGATATTTAAAAAAATGTGATGGCAAAGGAAATATAGAACTACTAGATACATACGAAGATACAGTTGATTTTATAGCTCATAAAATCGGAGGAGTAAATACAAAAGAATTTTTAGTAGCTGCTCAAAAATTTTATGACACTTTATTTAAAGACGGAAACTTTTTATTATCTGATAAAGATTTAAAAGTATATAGTATATTGGGAATAAACCAAGTTACACCTGAGGGAGTAGTTGTTTATGAAAAAGGCCCTAATAAAGAAATAAAATGTAACGGCGATGGTATGGTTACAGTACAAAGTGCTTTAGTTGCTAATTCTTTAATTGAGAAAAAGAACTATTATTTAAGAAATATATCCCATATGGGATTGATGTCTAATCCAACGAGCGTTAAATTAGTTTGTGATATTTTAAACGATAAAGATAACATTAAAAAAGTTAACAGAGTTATTGTCACAGACAAAAGACCAGAAGATAAAATTTTAGATCTTTGTGCATAAAATAATGCAATAAAGAACAAGACCTATATAGGCCTTGTTCTTTATTATTTTGGGAATTTATTAACCCCGCGTATCATTTATTTACAACTATTTTATTAAAAGTTTTCTTACCTTTTTTTATTATTATAAAATTATCATTAAATTCTTCTAAGGAAACTAAGTCATATATATTTTCTACTTTTTTAGTAGAGTTTTTAAATAAAATAGATATACCACCTTGTTCAATTAAACGCCGGGCTTCTCCTTTTGAAGGTACTAATTTAGAGATAACCAATAAATCTATTACAGAAATATTATTATCTGTGAAGGCATCAATATTAATAGTAGTTGATGGTAAGTTATCAGTGTCTTCCCCGGAACAGAAAATAGATTTAGCGGCATTTTGTACTTTAATAGCTTCATCTTTTCCGTGAATTAAAGATGTTATTTCAAATGCTAATTTTTCTTTTGCAATATTTAATTCACTACCTTGGAGTTTTTCAAGCTCGTTTATTTCATTAATAGGTAAGAAGGTTAACATTTTAAGACATTTTATTACGTCTTTATCATCAACATTACGCCAATATTGATAAAAATCATAAGGAGAAGTTTTTTTAGCGTCGAGCCAAACTGCACCGTTTTCAGTTTTACCCATTTTTTTTCCTTCACTATTAGTTAAAAGGGTAAATGTCATACCGAAAGCTTCCTTGCTCTTTTTGCGGCGAATTAATTCTACTCCACCGATAATATTACTCCACTGATCGTCTCCACCAAGTTCTAAAATACAATTGTATTTTTCATTTAAAACAAGAAAATCATAACTTTGCATTATCATATAATTAAGTTCAAAAAAGGAAAGACCACGTTCTAATCTTTGCTTGTAACACTCGAAAGATAACATTCTATTAACAGAAAAGTGAATTCCGATGTCTCTTAAAAAGTCTATATAATTTAAGTTTAAAAGCCAGTTAGCATTATTAACCATAATAGCTTTATTGTCTGAAAAGTCAATCAAGTGAGACATTTGTTTTTGAAAACAATCTATGTTATGTTCGATCGTTTCCCCCGTTAACATCTTGCGCATATCGGTTTTACCACTAGGATCACCAATCATACCAGTGCCTCCACCAAAAAGCGCAATTGGTATATGCCCAGCTTTTTGTAAGTGAGACATGACCATTATTTGAATAAAGTGGCCCACATGTAGACTGTCAGCAGTAGGGTCAAAGCCAATGTAAAAGTGTATTTTTTGGTTATTAAGTAAGTCCTTAATCTTTTCTTCATTTGTCATTTGGGCAATTAACCCACGCTCTTGTAATGTTTCAAATACTCCCATAAAAAGCTCCTTTTATATATTTAATTTAGAGAATAAAAAACGTCCCCTGTAAAAATAACAGAGGACGGAAAAATCCGTGGTACCACCTCAATTTACTACAGCTTCACAACTGTAGCCTCACGGGCAACCTTTTATCAAATAAACTTTTTAGAGAAAACTACTTTAAGGCCCTCTAAAAAAGATAAATTTTCATAAGAACCATAAATTAATGGTAAAGAAAATTTAAAAGATTAGCCCACTGCTGTAACGTGCACGAATACGACCGAATCTACTACTATTTCAAAACGGTAGCTCCAAGATGTATTTCATTTAGTAACCACATCTGCTCGCAGCAACCACAGACTCTCTTTAGAGGTTTAACTAAATTACTTCTTCTTTTCATAGCTATTAAATATTATTTTATCATGAGGGATTCCGTTTTGTCAAATGTGAGAAATATTATTAAGAGAAAATAAGTTTAAATTAAGATTATTTATTATCACAAAAATATGATATTTTATTTGACAAATAAATTTTTATATGGTACCATATAAAAGCCGCATATTGTAGGTTTTTAAGGAAGTTAACATCTTCACCTACTAGTAGCGAGACTTTTATAAAAGGGCAGGGACCAAAGTATGTATGCAGTTATAGAAACTGGCGGTAAGCAGTATAAAGTGCAACAAGGTGATGTTATCTATGTTGAGAAGCTTACTGCAGAAGAAGGAGCAAATGTAGAGTTTAAAACAGTAGCACTGTTTGGCGAAGGTAATATTACTGCAGGAACTCCATATGTGGATTCAGCAAAAGTTGTAGGTAAGGTTTTAAAAAATGGAAAAGGAAAGAAAATTACAGTTTTTACTTATAAACCAAAGAAAAGTGAAAAACGTAAACTTGGCCATAGGCAACCTTATACTAAAGTACAGATCGAAACCATTAATGCTTAATGTATGATAAAAGTAGATTTTTTTACAGATGACAAAGGATTATTATTAGGATTTGATATGTATGGTCATGCAGAATATGATGAGCATGGGCAGGATATAGTTTGTGCTGCGGTTTCATCAGCTGCATATTTAACGATAAATATGATATCTGAGATTATAAAAATTCCAGCTGATATTAATGTTAAGAATACCGGCGGAATGTATCTTAAAATTAAAGAGGATTATGCTAACCTTTGTAGAGACATTTTATTGGGCTTTAAGCTTCATATGCTGAATCTAGAGGAACAATATCCTCAAAATATTACGGTAAATTATATGGAGGTGTAACTAACATGCTTAGAATAAATATACAATTATTTGCACATAAAAAAGGAATGGGTTCAACTAAAAATGGCCGTGATTCCGAATCTAAACGTCTGGGCGTAAAACGTGCGGATGGTCAAGTTGTACGTGCGGGAAACATCCTTGTTAAACAACGTGGAACTCATATTCATGCAGGGGATAATGTTGGCCGTGGTTCGGACGATACACTATTTGCGCTTGTGGACGGAAAAGTAAAATTTGAACGTTTTGGTCGCGATAGAAAACGTGTATGTGTTTATGCTGTTGAGCAATAATAATTTTGCATATAGAGTGTAAAGAGCCTTGGGACATTTTTATACCTAAGGTTCTTTTTATATTTATTGTTTAACATATATACTGAAAGAGGGTGAAATGATGTTTGTTGATGTGGCCAAAATAAAAATAAAAGCAGGTAATGGAGGAAATGGCGCGGTTTCATTCCACAGAGAAAAATACGTATCAGCCGGGGGCCCTGATGGCGGAGATGGCGGTAAAGGCGGAGATATTATATTCGTTGCTGATAATAATCTTTCTACGCTGGCTGATTTTAGATATAAAAGAAAATACGTAGCTAAAAATGGTGAAAATGGTAAAGCTGGAAGGTCATCAGGGAAAAGTGCCAAGGATTTGATTATTCGTGTACCTAAAGGAACCATTGTAAAAGAACTAAATAGTGGAAAAATAATGGCGGATATATCCACAGATGAAGAAGTTATAGTAGCAAAAGGTGGTAAAGGCGGTTTTGGAAATATGCATTTTGCAACACCAACAAGGCAAGTGCCAAGATTTTCAAAACCTGGCTCTCAGGGAGAAGAATTTGAAGTGCAACTTGAACTAAAACTTTTAGCGGACGTTGGTCTTGTAGGATTTCCGAACGTAGGAAAGTCAACATTAATATCTGTTGTGAGCCAGGCAAAACCAGTTATCGCAGATTATCATTTTACGACAATTACTCCAGTTTTAGGAGTAGTAAGAATGCATGAGGAATCTTCGTTTGTTATAGCAGATATTCCGGGATTAGTAGAAGGAGCAGGTGAAGGTGTAGGGCTTGGGCACCAGTTTTTAAGACATATTGAACGGTGCAGAATTCTAGTGCATATGGTTGATGTAGCCGGAAGCGAAGGCAGAAATCCTATAGAAGATTTTGAAGTTATTAATAACGAATTAAAAAGTTTTAATGAGGATTTAGCAAAAAGACCAATGATAGTTGCCGGCAATAAGTGCGATTTAGCAGAGGATAAACAAATAGATGATTTTAAAGATTATGTAGAGTCAAAAGGATATAAGTTTTTCCCTATAATGGCTCCTATAAATCATGGTGTTGAACCACTTTTAAAAGAAATAGAAAAACAACTTTCTAAACTACCGCCAATTGCCATTTATGAAGTAGAAAAAATAGAGCATATGCATGCTGATAAAGATCAAGACGAAGTAAAAGTAATAAATAAAGATGGTATTTATTTCGTTACAGGATCAAGGGTATTAAAGTTAATTAATTCAGTAAATTTTGACGATTACGAATCTTTACAGTACTTTCAAAAGATGATAATATCAATAGGAGTTATGGATGCTTTACGTAAAGCAGGTGTTAAAGAAGGAGACACAGTCAATATTTATGATTTTGAATTTGACTTTGTTGAATAGGAGGCAAAAGTTTGGATCGACTGTATGAAAAAAATTGCGACTATAAAACACTTAGTCCGCTAACACTTGCATTTATAGGTGACGGTGTATATGATTTACTCATCAGAGAACAACTTGTATGTAAAATGAATTGTCAGGTGGGTAAACTACATAAAATGAAAGTGGAAAAAGTATGTTGTAAAGCTCAAGCTGAATTGATTGAAAAAATAATTCCTATGCTAACAGAAGAAGAGTTTTTAGTATATAAAAGAGGTAGAAATGCTCACACAAATCATACACCTAAAAATGCTTCTAATGCAGATTATCACAATTCTACCGGATTTGAATCTTTGATTGGATATATCTATTTAAAGGGAGATATGAAAAGGTTGAAAGAGATTTTTAGTATGATAGAAAAAATATAAATTTAGGAGAGACTAATTATGTCATCACTTAAAAAATTTGAAATTGAGATATGGGTTAAAGACATTTTGTTAATTTTATTAGGATGTTTTATTTATGCAATGTCAATAAACTGTTTTACAGATCCTAATGATATTTCTCCAGGAGGAGTAATAGGTGTAGGTCAGCTAGTAGGAGATTTAACTGGTTTTCCAAAAGGAATGTTTTGCCTATTAATGAACTTTCCGATATTTACATGGGCTTTTCTTGAATTAAACTGGAGAGGTCTTATAAAAAACTTATTTGCAACGGTGTCTTTAAATATAATTGTAGATTTAACGGCGCAATTTTTGCCAGCCTATAAAGGCGATATGATTTTAGCATCAATATTAGCTGGGGTTGTTGGTGGAATAGGATTAGGGCTAATATTCATAAGAGGTGCAGCAACCGGTGGAACAGACCTTTTAGCAACGCTTACAAAGATTCATATGCCGCATATACCTGTGGGTAAGATTCTGTTTTTTATAGATGGTATTGTAGTTGCAATTTCTGCTGTTGTATATAGTATAGGAAGCAATGATCCTTATGCAATAATTAACGGAGCAACATATGCTGCTATACTATTGTTTATCCAAGCAAAGGTTATAGATACATTGATTTATGGAAGCAGTTTAGGAACAGGAAGAATGATGATTATCATTTCTAAGAAAAATGATGAAATATCTGAAAAAATCATGACTGAATTAAAAAGAGGTGTTACAGCGCTGAAGTCCAGAGGTGCATATACTTCTGAAGAAGGAGAAGTGCTTTTAAGTGCAGTAAAGAAACAGGAAGTACATAAGACCTATGATATTATAAAATCTGTTGATAGAAATGCATTTGTTATAGTAGGAGAAGCAGGAGAAATAACAGGTTTAGGTTTTAAGGAACTTGATAAAGAATTAGAACGTTCGAATTTCTTTAAAAAGATAGCAGAGAAAAAAAATAAATAGTCAAAAAGTGTACCGCTTTTTATTGGGTATTAAGTGGTACATTTTTCTCTATATTTTGGTGTAACTAAGGGGAGTAATTTATATAAATGCGCACTTATTTTGATGTTATTGAAGAGAAAACAAATAATATTGTTTGTGTATTAATGGGATGTTTACTTTTTTCAATCTCAGTAAACTGCTTTACAGCCCCCAATTTGATATCTCCAGGGGGAATAGTTGGAATAGGCCAAATTATTTCTGACTTTACAGGAATGCCAAGTGGTATTTTATGTATCCTTTTGAATGTACCCATTTTTGTTTGCGGTGCTATAAAGTTTGGAATTAAATCGGTCTTTAAAAATGTTTTTGTAGCACTGACGATGTATATATCTATTGATGCAACGGCTAAGATAATGCCAGCTTATATGGGTAGTGAGTTAATGGCATCAATTTTAGCGGGAATTATAGGTGGAACTGGCTTAGCATTGATTTTTATTACAGGAAGATCAACTGCAGGAACTGGACTTTTATCAGTGATAATTAATGATTATATTCCTAACGTTAAAATAGGGGATATAATACTTTTTTTAGATGGGGTTATAGTTTTAATGTCTGCTCTTGTGTATGGTATTAAAGATAAAAATTTTGTATTAATTGGGAGCAAAGCCATATATGCAATAATTTTGTTATGCATACAAGCAAGGTTAATAAATGAGATCTCCAAAGTTAAAAATAAAAGTTTAAAAATTAAAAATATTATATTTGTTGTTAGGCAAATAAGTAAAGATATGTTAAGAGGAACAAAAGGTAACATTAAAGAGAAAATTAAAGTTACTTTGTTAAGATCTGAAAAGATTAAAAGAGATAATTCAGGTACAATTTTAATTGAGAAAATATAAAATTTTATTAAAATAGTAGATAAATGAGTTTATAAAAATTCAATGAAATCTTTGTGATTTTAATTTCAACTATTTTTTACCATAAAAATACGGGATTAAAAAAAGAACGACATTCCAGTAATTGGAATGTCGCTTTAAAAAATAGTGATTTATTTTTTAATAATTCTTAACTAAGTTTAGATC
>CAQZPH010000037.1 GCA_948933715.1 uncultured Eubacteriales bacterium
TTAATGAACCTTGTTTTTTTATTTATAATTTTAATTCAAGCAACAACGTGTTTTTAGGCAGAAGATATTTTGGAGACTTTCAATTTTGTATAAATTATTTTCCTAATAAAGGAAATGAAAAATCAGAATGTCATGAAGTGGGAGAAAGATTGTTTAAATGCCTAGAAGTTATAGAAGTTGATGGACATTTACAAAGAGGATGGAACATGAAATACGATATTATTGATTCTGTGCTGAATTTTTATGTTAACTATAAAACGTTTAATATAAGATCACAAAGTGATACTTACATGGAAGATATTAAAAATAATATTACGATTAAGAGGTGAGGAGAGTTGAAAAAAGACGCTGTAGGAGAAGTTAAAGAATCTACTGTAGTTGTTGAAGATAATGAAACAGAAGTTGAAGTTAGGTTTACAAAAGAACAAATCATAAACAGTAAAATGTTTAGTTCTAGTAGAGATATTTTGACTGAATTGCTTGATGTGAAACAAAGATATAAAATTAGCGAGGTTAAAGACATTATTGATGTTTTTATGAAAAGGGAGGTCGTTTAATGGCTCTAGGTGGAGGAAGTTTTGTAACTCAAAATAAAGTTTTACCAGGAACATACATAAATTTTGTTTCTGTTTCTTCTGCTAGCCCTATTATATCAGAAAGAGGATTAGCGACAATGCCCCTAGAGTTAGATTGGGGTATTGACAATGAAGTTTTTGAAGTTACTTATGATGACATGATGAAAAACTCAATTAAAATTTTTGGATATGACTATACTCATGAAAAGCTCAAAGGGTTAAGGGATTTATTTAAAAATATAAGAATTCTTTATTGCTATAAATTAACTAGTGATGGAATTAAAGCATCTAATGCTTTTGCTACTGCTAAATATTGTGGGATTCGGGGCAATGATTTAAAAATAGTGATTAAAGTTAATATTGATGATACATCTAAATTTGATGTAGTAACAATGTTTGATGATTCAGTTGTTGATACTCAAATTGTAGCAGACAAAGAAGAGCTTGTATCTAATGATTATGTAGATTTTAAAGATAATCTAGTTTTAAATGCTACTGCTGGAGTGCCTTTAGTTGGAGGAAGTAATGGAACAGTAAATGGAGCGTCCCACCAATCTTATTTAAATAAAATAGAGTCTTATAGTTTTAATGCTATGGGAGTTCTTACAACAGATGATACTATAAAATCTTTATATTCAAATTTTTGTAGGCGGCTTAGGGATGAAGTAGGAAATAAATTTCAATTAGTTATACATGATTGTGCAGCTGATTATATGGGAGTTGTTAACGTAAAAAATAGAGTTTTAGGAGATATTGAATCTTCAATGGTTTACTTCACAACAGGATTAATTGCAGGGTGTGCGGTTAATAAATCAAACCAAAATAAAATTTATAAGGGGGAGTTTAAAGTAGATACAAATTACACTCAAAACCAATTAGCTGATTCTATTTTGTCAGGTGAGTTTGTTTATCATAAAGTTTTAGATGATATAAGAGTTTTAGATGATATTAACTCTAAAGTTACTGTTACTTTAGAAGAAGATGAAAATTTTAAGGATAATCAGACAATAAGGCTTATCGATCAAATAGCAATTGGTACTGCTTCAATATTTAATACTAAGTTTATGGGCAGTGTTCCTAATGATGAATCAGGTAGGATATCTTTTTGGTCTGCTATTGTGAAGTTGCATGAAGAACTTAAGGATATTAGAGCTATTGAGAATTTCTCCGATAAAGATATAACAATTTCTCAAGGCAATCATAAAAAGTCTATTGTTGTTAATAATGCCGTTACGGTTATAAATACAATGACTAAATTATACATGTCGGTTAAAGTTGGGTAAAAGGGGGAGTTGAAATGAGTAATATAACAATGCATGCAAGAAATGCAATAACTGCATCACTCGCTGAATGCTACGTAACAATTGAAGGTAATAGATATAATTTTATGCAAGCTATTAACCTTGAAGCAAATTTTGAAAAGACTAAGACCAAAGTACCTATTTTAGGTAAAACTGGAAAAGGTAATAAAAGTACTGGATTTGAAGGTACAGGGTCGGCAACTTTTCATTACAATAGTTCAATTTTCAGAAAGTTAATGGAGAGATATCAAGATACAGGAGAAGACATTTATTTTGATATTCAAATTACAAATGAAGATCCTACTAGTACTGTTGGACGTCAAACTGTAGTTTTATATGATTGCAACATAGATGGTGGAATATTAGCAAAGTTTGATGCAGATGGAGAATACCTAGATGAAAGCATGGATTTTACGTTTGAAAGATTTAAAATACCAGAAGAGTTTAAAACGATAGAAGGGATGATTTAATATGTCTAAATTTAGCTGCTTTATGAAGCAAAGCAAAATCCTCAAGGAAAATACAACATATGCTCCTACTAAATCCTTATTGGATGAACACGGAGAACCAGTCAAATTTACTATTAGAGCTTTAACTACTAAGGAAAATGAAAAAATTAAAGAGGTTTGTACTATAGATGTTCCTGTAAAGGGTAAACCAAATGTTTTTAGACAAAGATTAGATTCTAATAAATACATATCAAAAATTATTTGTGCTTGTGTAATAGAGCCAAATTTATTAGATAAAGATTTACAGGATTCATACGGAGTGTATACTCCAGAAGAATTAATCCAGGAAATGATTGATGATCCAGCGGAATATCAAAAGCTTGCTTGGTTTGTACAAGATTACAATGGGTTTGATATAGATTTAAATGAAAAGGTAGAAGAAGCAAAAAACTAATATTAGGAGGGGATGGAGAAGCAAATTATGCTTACTATGCCCTTCTGAAACTTAAGATCCTTCCTTCTGTATTTTTAGATATGGATGATAATGAAAAAGCTTTTGTTATTGCTTGTATAGACATTAAGGTTGATAGCGAGAAAAAAGAGCGGAAAAAAATAGAAAGTCAAACTAAAAAGAGAAGATAACTAAAATTAAATTGAAGGGGGAGATATATTGTTACAAACTTCAATAGAGTTGCATGATAATTTTAGTGTTACCCTACATAATGTTATTGAGTCCGTAAACTTAAGTGTTAAAGCTATGGAGTCATTAAATAAAAGTGTTAATGACCCATTAGATGCTCAAAAATTTAATAATATACGTGATAGTTTAAATCAGGCTACGATAGATGCTCAAGC
The DNA here is from genome assembly GCA_948933715.1 of uncultured Eubacteriales bacterium. Classification (GTDB taxonomy): domain Bacteria; phylum Bacillota; class Clostridia; order Oscillospirales; family Acutalibacteraceae; genus CAG-557. Next base: position 3,181 of record CAQZPH010000037.1, read on the forward strand.
ATTGGATAATGCTTTTAAACAAATTAGATCCACACATATAGATCCTCCTAAGTTTGGTGATATCAATTGGGTATCACCTAATTTTGAGGTTTTTACTAATTCGGGGATTAAAAGATTTAACTCAGAATTAGCAAGTGCTAGTAGTTTATTGTCTCAAATGCATGAACAGCAACACCGATTATCAAGTACTGCAGCTCAGATGGATATATTACCAGATAATATGATTTCTGATATTACGTCTGTGCAATCAAGAATTGATGGTATTAAGAGTAAAATAGTTGCGTTAAATAAGATACCTTTTTGGAAAGTTAATGAATCAACTAATCCCCAATTAGAAACGTTAAGAAGTAAGCTTGCGGAGATATTATCAGAGCAACAATCCCTCAATGATGCAGTAAGTGATATGGATTTTGATTCTGCAAATAAGTCATACATGCGATTATCAAACACGATGAATGGTACTGAGCAATATATCCGAGATAACATAGATGGTCAGGATAAGTTCAATCGAAAAATCCAAGATGGGCAGAATCATTTTAGTAAATTAACAGGATTGATTAAAGGGGCAGTAGGAGCGTATTTGGGGATTCAAGGTATAAAAAATACCTTGAATATATCAGATACATTAACTTCTACTACTGCAAGACTTAATCTGATGAATGATGGGCGACAAGACATAGAAACATTGCAAAATATGATTTATGCTTCAGCGGAACGTTCCAGGGGAGCTTTTCAAGAAACGGCTGATGCGGTATCTAAACTAGGTCTTATGGCTGGAGATGCATTTAATTCATCAGCAGAAATAATAGCATTTACTGAGCAGCTTAATAAACAATTCACTATTGCGGGGACTGAAGCATCTGGAATTTCAGCGGCAATGCTCCAATTGACTCAGGCAATGGGTTCTGGAGTTTTAAGGGGCGAGGAGTTTAACAGTATTTTGGAGCAAGCTCCTAATATTATAGCTACCATCGCTGATTATATGGGGGTTGCCAAAGGTGAACTCAAGGCATTAGCTGGAGAGGGTAAAGTAACTGCAAATATTGTTAAAAATGCCTTGCTATCAGTTGAGTCAATAGCAAAAACTAATGCTCAGTTTGAGTCAATGCCTAAGACATTTGCTCAGATAGGCACATCCATTAAAAATACAGCTTTAATGGCTTTTAAACCCATACAAGAAAGACTTAGTCAATTAGCTAACAGTGATGCTTTTACTTCTTTAGTTAATTCCATCAACATGGCTATTATAGCAGTATCCAATTCTTTAGTTTGGATATATGATTTAATAGCCCCTATTGGTCAATTTATAGTTGATAATTGGTCTATAATTAGTCCACTGGTATATGGAGTTGCTATAGCCCTGGGTATACTTGCAGGATCATTAATTGCATATAAATTGGCGACGATAGCTAGTACTATCGCACAATGGGCATTAAATTCTGCTATTTTAGCCTGCCCTATAACTTGGATAATCTTAGCCATAATTGGTGTAATAGTTGTTATATTTATGGCAGCTAATGCTATAGCTGAATTTACAGGATTAGCAAGTAATGGATTTGCTCTTATTTGTGGTGGAATAAACGTAGCCATACAATTTTTCTTAAATTTATTTAAAACTGTTCTTAATATTGGTTTGGGTATCAGTAATGTTGTATTTGCTTTGGGTCATAATATTCAAACCGCTTTTGGTAATTCGATTGCAAATGTGCAGTCGTTTTTTTACAATTTATTGTCTACTGCACTAAATGTAATTGCTAGTATTGCCGAGCAGCTAAATAAGCTACCATTTATCAGCTTTGATTTTTCAGGTATAACCTCTCAGGCTAATGATTATGCGAACAAAGCCGCTGCTTTGCAAGCGAATAAAGGTGAGTATAAATCATTAACAGATGCGTTTAATAGTGGCTTTAACACATTTGAGACTTTTAAGGACGGATGGGATTCAGATGCGTTTAATAGTGGATCTGCTTGGGGTGACTCCGTTACTAATAAATTATCGGGATTATTAAATGGATTTAATAATCCAGTATTAAACACTGATGGTTTAAACATTCCGGATATTGGAGGTATAGAAAATAGTCTTGATAATATAGGGCAAGGTGTAGGAGATACCGCAGGCAACACCGGATCAATTAAAGATTTATTAGATGTTTCATCAGAAGATTTAAAATATCTAAGGGATTTGGCTGAGAGAGATGTTATAAATAGATTTACCACCGCTGAAATTAAAGTTAATATGGGTGGTATTACAAATAACGTAAATAGCAGTATGGATTTAGATGGTATAATTGATAAATTAACAACGGGAGTCAATGAAGCTATGGAAAGAGCTGCGGAGGGAGTGCATGTATAGTTTTTATTTAGATAGAATTTTATTGCCTGTGGCACCATCAAAACTTAGTATTGGTTTTAAAAGTCATAATAAAACTTTAAATTTAATGAATGATGGAGAAATTAATATATTAAAAGATCCAGGTTTATTAGATATTAGTTTTGATGTTCTTATACCTAATACTAAGTATCCTTTCTCTATATATGAGAGTGGTTTTGAATTAGCTGATAAATATATTGAAAAAATAAATAAATTGAAGACAGATAAAAAACCTTTTCAGTTTATCGTGACTCGGACTAAACCGGACGGTATACCGATATTTAATACTAATATTAAAGTTTCGCTGGAAGAATATGAGATGAGTGAAGATGCTGAAGAAGGTTTTGACATTATGTTATCTATAAAATTAAAACAATATAAAGTGTATAGTACAAAAATTGTTAAGATAGAGAAAGCGAAGGAAGATACACCAAAAGTTGAAGTTATACAAGAACGTGAATCAGATCCTAAAGAAATTATGATTGGATCAGATGTTATTGTAAATGGTGTATTACATAGAGATAGCTATGGTAAAGGAGCAGGGCAGAGTAGGAATAATTATAAAGGTAAGGTTAATCTTATAAATAAAAAAGGATCTCACCCATATCATGTAACTACACCAGAAGGTGCTTGGCTTGGATGGGTTACTGAGGGTAGTGTCAAAGGAGTTTAAATGGAACTTATAATTCAAAATGAAGATACAATTTATATTCCTTTAATTGAAGATTCTATAACTTGGAAAACTGAAAGAAAAGGTTATGCTGGACAATTAGATTTCAAAGTTTTAAATGATGGAAATATAAAGATAGAAGAAGGAAATGCAGTTAGATTTAAAGTTGGAGAGAGTAATATATTTTATGGATTCATATTTACTTTAAAATATGATAAAGAAAATATTATAACTGTTACAGCCTATGATCAATTAAGATATTTTAAAAATAAAGATACATATGTTTATACAAATAAAACAGCTAGTGAATTTTTAAAAATGATTGCAGAAGATTTTGAATTGAGTTGTGGAGAAATAGAAGATACTGGTTTTAAAATACAATCCAGAATTGAAGAAAATACAACCCTTTTTGATATGGTTCAGAATGCTTTAGATATAACCCTTGAAAATAAAAAAGAAATGTATGTTCTGTATGATGATTTTGGGAAGATTACACTTAAAAATATATCTTCAATGGGGTTAGATATATTGATAGATGAAGAAACTGCAGAAAACTTTGATTACTCATCAAGTATTGATTCTAATACATACAATAAAATTAAATTAACATTTGATAATGATAGTTCAGGTAAAAGAGATGTTTATATATCTCAAGATGGAAATAATATAAATAAATGGGGCATACTTCAGTATTTCGATACTCTCGAAGAAGGAGAGAATGGGAAGGCTAAAGCAGATGCCTTTTTATCTTTATATAACCAAAAAACTAAAACTCTTTCTATTAAAAATGCTTTTGGTGATGTTCGTGTAAGAGGTGGTTCTATGGTTATGGTACGTCTTAATCTTGGAGATGTTAAGCTTAATAATTTTATGATAGTTGAGAAATGTAAACATGAATTTAAAAATAATGAGCATTTCATGGAATTAAATTTACGAGGTGGTGTAGTTAATGCTTGATGCGAATGATCTTTTGGTTGGGATTAAAAGAGCGTCTATTGAGGCTATTGAGAATTCAAAACCTGTAAATTTAGTATTTGGTAAAGTAAGTAGTATTTCTCCTTTAATTGTAAATGTAGAAAACAAATTAAAACTAGAGAAAGAACAATTGTTATTACTTAAAACTCTAAGTAATTATACTGTTGAAGTTGAGATAGAGGAAGAAAAAAGACAAATGAAAATATACAATGCATTAAAATCTGGAGATGAAGTAATTCTTTTAAGAATGCAAGGGGGACAGAAATATTTAATTTTAGATAGGGTGGTTAAATGATTCCTAAATTTGATTTTAAAATTCCAGATAGTGTAGAAAATTATACAGAACCTAGTAAAACTTATAAAATGCACGTTGGTAAAGATTATATTAAAGGATATAACGATTTAATTGAAAGTGTTAAACAATCTGTGTTTAAAATACTAAATACCGAGAGATACAGCCATTATATTTATTCTAAAAATTATGGAGTGGAATTAGAAAATTTGATAGGTCAGCCAATTGCGTATGTTTGTCCAGAAATAGAAAGAAGAATTAAAGAAGCTCTTGTACAAGATGATAGAATTGTATCTGTAGATTCATTTTCTTTTGATGTTAAACGTAAAATTCTTTGTATAACTTTCACAGTGCATTGTATTTTTGGGGATTTTGAAGCTAGTAAAGAGGTGAATATTTAGTGTTTCAGGATATTAGTTATAAATCCATTTTAAAAAGAATGTTAGATAGAATACCGAATAATTTTGACAAAAGAGAAGGGTCTATTATTTACGATGCTCTTGCACCATGTGCAATGGAATTAATGAATATGTATATATCGCTTAATACAGTTTTGAAAGAAACCTTTGGAGATACTGCTTCAAGGGATTTTTTAATTTTACGAGCTAAGGAAAGAGGTTTATCTCCAGAATTAGCAACCCATGCAATTCTTAAAGCGTTGACTACGCCTAAAGATATTGATATTAAAATAGGATCAAGATTTTCTTTAGATGTTTTAAATTATGTTGTAACAGAAAAAATTAAAGATGGTGAATATAAAGTTAAATGTGAAAGTTTAGGGCGAGTTGGAAACAGTTATTATGGTGAAATGATATCGATTGATTATATTCGTGGGTTAGAAAAAATAGAAATTGTTGAACTATTAATACCAGGAGAAGATGAAGAAGATACAGAAGTTTTCAGAAAAAGATATTTGAATTCATTTGATTCTAAAGCTTTTGGTGGGAATGTTGCAGATTATTTAAATAAAACAAATTC
>CAQZPH010000038.1 GCA_948933715.1 uncultured Eubacteriales bacterium
ATATGATGCTATCCTGTGCCTTGTAAGCTGTGCAAGCAAAGAGCGCGACACTCCTTCAATGGAAAATGTAAAGGTAACATGTTCAATAGGACTTTCATGTCCTATCTGAGCTAACATATTAACAAAGTTACTAATCTTCTCATCGGTTAACCCTTTACTAATTTCATCTACACCAGTAGGAGAATAACAAAGCTTTGCTGCGCACGCTATCAATTTTTCTGGGTCTTTAGTGTAAGAAATCAAATTCACTTTAATCAAATTTATCCCTCTTTTATTTTCAACTTTATTTTACTTTAGCATTTATTAAATCTTTTTCTAAGAGTCATCAGAGCTTTTTTTTCTATTCTTGAAACATATGACCTTGAGATATTAAGCCTTTTAGCAACCTCATGCTGAGTCATTGGTAGTTTACCGTTAAGACCATATCGTAGCTTAATTATTATTTTTTCCCGCGGAGACAAAATCTCTTCTATGTATTTATATAACTGCTCAGATTTAATTTTTGTATCCAATTGTTCAACTATTAAATCTTCAGTAGCCATAACATCCATTAAAACCAAAGCGTTTCCATCTTTATCGGTATCAATTGGTTCATTCATAGAAACATCTTGAGCTGATTTTTTACAATTTCTAAAAAACATCAAAATCTCATTTTCTATACATCTTGCAGCGTAACTTGAAAGTCTTATTCCTTTAGAAGAATCAAATGTATCCACAGCTTTAATAAGACCAATCGTTCCAATGGACACTAAATCATCCTGATCGTTTATAGACATATAATATTTTTTAACAATATGAGCTACTAATCTAAGGTTGTGCTCTATTAGCTTGTTTCTAGCATCATTATCTCCATTTTTCATGCGCTCAAAACATTCTTTTTCTTCTTTTGAAGATAACGGCTGAGGAAAAGAACCAGCTCCTGTAACATGTAAAATAAAAACAAGTAAATTTATTATTCCGCTAAAAGCTATCCCTATCACGCAGATCCCCCTCTTTTACATATTCTAAATAGTTTATGTAAAAGACAAGTTTTTCGTGCGTGTCCGACAATATTTTATTTATTAAAACAAAATAATCTTAGTTGCTCTTTTAATATAGACTCAACCTTTTTTATATTCAAAGGTAATTTTGCATGTTTTATGACCATACCAATTAAATACTGAAAAGATTGTTTTTTCCCCTTTTGAAAATCTTTTACAGCATTTTCATTTTTTGATAATACATCTTTACATAAGCTTGCTAAATCTTTATCGTTAATATAATCCCCATTGCTATACTTAAAAATTAAATCGCCCAAGTTTTCTTTTGCATCTAAAGCGTTATTTAGAATTTCTTTTGCTAGCGTAAAATCTATTTTCTTATTTTCCACCATTCTGCAAAGATTTATAAAATCTTCTCCCTTGATATTTAAATTAAAAGCTTGTTTTTCTTCTTGAGTTTTTAGCTTTGAAAAAATAGGACCCATTATAAAATTTAAAACCAATTTTTTGTTTTCAACTTTAGTTGAAATCTCATCAAAATAGTCTGCCGCATTTTTATATTTTAAAATATTCTTAGCGTCCATATAAGATATGTCAAAGTCATTAACATAATGGTTCATTCTATCATCCAAATCTCTTGGCATACCCTTTTTTATTTTATCTATCTCTTGTGCTGTAATATCAAAACCTGCTAAATCTGGTTCTTTAAAATACCTATAGTCAACCGCGTTTTCTTTTGTTCGCATTGGTTCAGTCTTTTTTGTTATTTCATCATACCTGCGTGTTTCACTTTTTACTTTATTACCCGATTTTAAAATATCAATTTGCCTATCTACTTCAAACTCTATCGCTTTAGTAATAAACTTCACCGAATTTAAATTCTTTAATTCTATCCTAGTTCCTTCTATATCACTGCCTTGTTCCTTAAGTGAAACATTCACATCACACCTTAGAGAACCTTCTTGCATTTTGCAATCAGAAATTCCCACATATCGCATTAAATCTATTAATTTTTCTATATACTCGCGTACCTCATCCACACTAGTCATATCTGGTGCTGATACAATCTCAAGCAAAGGTATTCCACTTCGGTTATAATCTATTAATATATCATTCCCCCTATAAACCAATTTGCCTACATCTTCTTCAATATGTATTCTTTCAATGTGAACTATTTTACCGCCACTTAATTTAACATGTCCATTTTTACATATAGGTTTATAATATTGTGTTACCTGATAACCCTTTGCTAAATCGGGGTAAAAATAGTTCTTTCTATCCATATTAGAAAAGTTACCTATACTACAGTGTGTTGCTAATCCTGCCTTTATGGTAAGTTCAACTGCTTTTTTATTCATCACAGGCAAAGTTCCCGGCAACCCTACGCATACAGGGCAACATTGTGTATTAGCATCTGCTCCAAATTTTGTGGAGCAACCACAAAAAAGCTTCGAATTAGTTAAAATCTCAAAATGAGCTTCTATACCAACTCTTAATTCATAATTCACAGCTTCACCCCCATATTAAGGTCATCTAGAATTCCTAGGTCTGCCACTTTTTCAAATTGATATGCTGCATTTAATATTGTTGATTCTTTAAATCTATCCCCAATTAACTGCATTCCAATTGGCATTCCATTTCTATCTTTTCCACAAGGAACTGATATAGCTGGTAGTCCTGCAATATTAACTGGAACTGTACATATATCAGTCATATAAGCCTGCATTTGATCTTCTGGGACAAAACCATGTTCAAACGCAGTACTTGGTACTGTGGAACTTAAAATAACGTCACACTTAGTAAATGCATCATCAAAGGATTTTAAAGTAGCTCCTCTAATTTTTTTTGCTTCTTTAATATACGCCTTGTTATGCCTCGAACTTAACATATAAGTACCCAATAATAATCTTCTTTTTACTTCCTCGCCAAATCCTTCTTCACGACTTTTAGAAATAAGTTCGTTTATATCTTTATATTCTTTAGTTCTGTGTCCAAACCTTATTCCATCAAACCTTGCTAAATTAGAAGATGCCTCAGAAGTTGCCAAAATATAATATATCGGAAGGGAATATTTAATGTTGGGCATATCTAGCTTCACAAACTTTGCTCCCAATGACTCATATACTTTTATTGCTTCATTTATTGAAGCTCTAACATCTTCATCAAGGCCTTCAAAATACTGTTTTGGTAGTCCTATTCTTATTCCATTTATATCTTTTCTTAAATTACTAAAAGTTTTTTCTCCCATCATTCCAAGCGAAGTTGTATCCTTTAGATCTTTTATGGCTAAATTATCATATATTAAAGCAGCATCTTCTACAGTTGCAGCCATTGGCCCAACCTGGTCAAGAGTTGACGCAAAAGCAACTACTCCATATCTTGAAAATGCTCCATATGTTGGTTTTAGCCCAACAATTCCGCAAAAGCTTGATGGTTGCCTAATTGATCCTCCTGTATCCGTCCCTAAAGAATAGGCTGCAATGTTAGCTGAAACAGCTGCAGCCGACCCTCCAGAACTTCCCCCTGGAACTTTACTTGTATCATGAGGATTTTTAGAACCACCAAAACAAGAAGTCCCACAAGAACAGCCCATTGCAAATTCATCCATGTTAGCTTTTCCTAAAAGCACTGCATTTTGTTCTTTTAAAATAGACCAAACCGTTGCATCGTAATTTGGAATATATCCTTTTAACATATTTGAACAGCAAGTAGTTTTTATTCCCTTTGTAAGTATGTTATCCTTAAGAACTAATGGCACCCCTTCAAGTGGTCTAAGCTTTATTCCCTTAGATATTTTTTCATCTACTTTTTGTGCTGCTTTAAGGGCCGTATCTTCTGTTATATTTATATAAGCATTAAGTTCTTTGTTTACACTTTCAATGGTTTTTAAGTATTTATTTGTAAGTTCGGTGCAAGAAACTTGTTTTTTATTAAACAAATCTTGTATATGCTTTATTCTTCCCATAGACTTCATAATACTTTAATCTAAACTCCCTTCATTAAAACAAAATATCCCTTATCTTTATACTTTGTTCCAGAAAGGATTTGTTCATTTTCCAAAGATGGTTTTACTATATCTTCTCTTAAGCAATTTTTAAGGTTATTTAGCCCACAAAATTCTACATTTTCATGCTCTTCCTCATAAATCATATCAACAAACGCCAAAATATCATTTATATCTGCAGTAAAGCGCTCTGCTTCTTTATCGTTTATCTTAATTTTTGCAAATTCTGACATTTTTAGAGTTTCTTCTTTTGTTATCATATCAATCTTCTCTTTTCTATTAATCCATCGTAGCAAAAAAAGCATTATGAACTGTTCTCACAGCTTCATCTGTATCTTCCTTTGAAACTATTACAGATACCTTAATTTCACTTGTAGCTATCATTTGTATATCTATATGTGCTGCAAAAAGGGCTTCAAACATTTTAGCTGCAATACCTGAATGAGTCTGCATTCCGGCACCAACTATAGAAACTTTAGAAACGTCTTTATCATATGTTAACTTTGCACCTTTTATAGACTCACAATACTTGCTAAGAGCTTCCAGTGCATCATCTAGCCTATCTTCCCTTATAGTAAAGAAAATATCTCTTTTTCCATTGCAAGCAGCAGACTGCAAAATCGTATCCACATTTATATCTCTAGCAGACAATTTAGAAAATATTCTAAATGCCCACCCTTGTGTATCAGGGATTCCTACAATTGAAATTTTAGCAACATTAGAATCTTTTGCAACACCGCTTATTAATATTTTTTCCATATTGGCAACCTCCTTAACAATTGTACCTGGCACATCTACAAAACTTGATAAAACCTCTAATTCTACATGATGTTTCTTTGCGATCTCAACAGACCTATTATTAAGCACCTGAGCACCAAGTGTTGCAAGCTCAAGCATTTCATCATACGATATAGAATCTAATTTTCTGGCATCTTTAACAAACCTTGGGTCTGCAGTATACACTCCTTCCACGTCAGTATATATCTGGCAAAGATCTGCACTAAGAGCTACTGCAATACCAACGGCACTGGTGTCAGATCCCCCTCTTCCCAAAGTAGTAACATCATAATATTGGCTAAGCCCCTGAAACCCTGCTACAATCACAATGTTCTTTTTATCTAGTTCCTTTTTGATTCTACCAGGATCTATTCTTGTAATCATCGCGCTACCATATGTTGAACTAGTCATAACTCCAGCTTGCCAGCCCAATAAAGAAACAACTGGGAACCCTAACTTTTCGATTGCCATAGATAAAAGAGCAATTGAAATTTGTTCGCCGGACGAAAGTAAAACGTCCATTTCTCTTTTTGAAGCATTTAAATTTATTTCGTTAGCCTTACCTATGAGTTCATCTGTCATATCACCTTGAGCTGAGACAATTACTACCACATCGTTTCCTTCTTGATAGGCTCTGGTAATAATGTTTGCAACATTAAATATCAATTTTGCATTTGCAACAGAAGTTCCTCCAAACTTTTGAACTATCAAACTCATATAGTCTACATCTCCATTTAAAAAGTTTCTGTGTCCACAAAAGCACACTTTATATTCTATTATATAAAAAAACTTAAATTATGTCTCTAAAAATCTATTCCATTAAATCCTCAGGTATTTCTTGCTCTGGAGTAATTGTTAAGTCGTCAGACTCATCATGCGATATTGAAAAGCTAGTATGTTTTGAACAAACTCCCGGCATATTATTGTTTGAAAAATACCCACTAGCCATAGATGGGCAAGCGCCAGGTATTGCTATTTCTCCACTTGAAAGACAATATTGACATTCCTTTACATTTGAATCAAACGGATATGAACTTTGAGCTTTACCCGATAAGTACCTAGTCATTATTTCTCTCCAAATTATTTTTGCATACCCTGTTCCCCGGATTCTTTTAGGAGAGTCATAACCTGTCCATATACCAGCTACTGCCCGCGGTGTCATTCCTATAAACCAACTGTCTTTATCATCATTAGTAGTCCCTGTTTTTCCAACTACATCCCAACCTGCAATGTCAGCACCTTTACCTGTTCCAGAAGTTATTACATTTCTAAGAAGCCTATTCATTATTGTTGCAGATTGAGAACTTATTGCTCTTTTTCCTATTTTATCACGATTATCAAGTAACACTTTACCATTTCTATCTAATACATAAAAATATGTATATGGTTTATTATACATTCCACCGTTTCCAAAAATCTGAAAAGCTGCTGTCATTTCCCTGACTGTAACACCACCGTGAAGTCCGCCTAAAGAAAGCCCTCCACCTGATGTTCTATCCTCTGTATCCAAATTTTTAAAGCCAAGTTTTTCTGTTAAAAAGTCAAAACTTTTTTGATAAGTAAGTTCTTGTAAAACCTGTGCAGCTGGAGCATTTGCTGATTGCTGTATTGCCCACACTAAAGATACATTTCCCTTATAAGATTTATACCAGTTATTAGGGCCCGGTTTTCCATGACCATAAAAATTGGGAAGTGGTTCATCTTTAACTGTTGACGCATAGTTATAAAGTCCTATATCTATAGCAGGTGCATAAACAGAAATTGGTTTTATGCTTGAACCGGGCTGACGTTTGGCAGAATTTGCTCTATCAAACAACATGTTTCCTGTTTTCTTTGTTCTAGATCCAATGCTTGCAAGTATTCTTCCGTCATAATCCATCATAACATAGCCAAGTTCTAGGTTTTTATCAGGCGGCATCAATGAATCTGTTGCTATAACTTTCTCTGCTGCCGACTGAGCTTTTTCATCGACTGCACAATATATTTTTAATCCTTGTTTAAATAATATTTCCTGAGCAGATGCCTTACTGAGTTTATACTTAGACGATAAATCATCTACTATGTCATTAAATAAAGCTTCTGTATACCAATTTCTTATTGGGATATTTTTATTCTCAGTGTCAGCATCGTTATTATTTTCAAAATGCATATTTTTAGATTCAAGCATTGCCCCGTCATATTCCTGCTTGGTGATCTTCTTTTGGGCAAACATCTCTGATAAAACTGTTTCTCTTCGCTCTTGATTGTTTTCAGGGTGTGTAAGTGGATTATACGCTGACGGGTTCTGTGTAATACCAGCAATTGCAGCACACTCGGCAATAGAACAATCCTTTATATGCCTATTAAAGTATGTATTGGCAGCAGTCTGTACTCCTCTGCAACCATTTCCAAAGTTAACAACATTCAAATAAGCTTCTAATATTTCATCCTTGGAAAAATCTCTTTCAAAATTTAGAGCTCTAAATATTTCTTTAATTTTTCTTGTAATACTAACTTCATTTTCTTCGGTTAAATTTTTTATAAGTTGTTGAGTAAGCGTAGATCCTCCGTAACTTCCTTGACCTATAATAAAATTAAATGCCGCGCCACCGGTTCTAATCCAGTCAACACCGTTATGCTTATAAAATCTTTTATCTTCTATAGCAATAATCGCATCTTTCATACATTGTGGCATGTCATTAAAATCAACCCATATCCTATTTTCAGAGCTATATGCTTTATTATATTCACGCATGTTTCCGTTTTCGTCCATTGCATAAATAACACTAGTAAGTTGAAGTTTATTTGCCCTTACATCATACTCTACTCGGTCATTTACAACACTTATTGCATACCCTAAAAAAATCGTAAAGAAAACAAGCACATTAGCCATAACTATTATAGATAAAGTCATAAGAATTTTACTTTTTAAAGTTCTCTCACCTTTTATCCTTTCTTTTTTTCGAGTATTTCCGGCTCTTGGATTATATTTATTTATATCTCTTTTCCTCATGATATGATTCTCCTATTTTTTACACTAAAATAAAAATATTTCTACAATTAAGAATAATTTTAAAAATCCCTCAAATAATATCAGCAAAATGCGTTCAGTAAAATTAGAGGTGATATTATGAGGAAATTCTTAATTGGTTCATATTGTTTTGTTGTCCTATGTGTATTAATATCCGGAGTTACCATCCCTATAATTAAACAAAAATCCACTGCACCACATCATATAGAAACGGAAACCCCCACTAATAGTTTATCATATATTGTAAAAGACTTCAATGGGAACGTTGCTGTATTTGAAGTAGACTCAGAAAAACCATTTAAAGTAACAGAAGTCGCCACAAACACCCTACCAAAAGTCGATCAAGAAAAGTTAATAGAGGGTATAGAAGTAACC
>CAQZPH010000039.1 GCA_948933715.1 uncultured Eubacteriales bacterium
ATTCTATACAGCAGTTATTAATATAATTTTATGGGCTTGTCAGAATTTTTAAATACTAAAATACTATATTGTTAAAAAAGACTCTCTTAATTGAGGGCCTTTTTATTTTAAAATTAAATGTAAGGATTTTTAAAATATAATTTTAGTGTAAAAAAGAAAAAATGTATTCCAATTTGATATTAGAATAGGATGTTATTAAAGGAGTATAACAGCAGAATATTACATATTTTAGACAATTTATTATTGTATCCTTTTTATTTCTATAGTATAATATAAATATATTTAACACTAAGGGAAAATAATATATTGGGGTGTAAAAATGGATACAATTTATGGGAACTATTTTTTTAATGAATTTTATGGGAATAATGGTGGAGGCAACTATACAGAAAAAGAATTATGGGTACCTTTTTTTGAGAAAATAGCACAGAATATTATAGATAGATTTAATCCCAAAACAGTTCTTGATGCGGGTTGCGCTATGGGTTATTTAGTAGATGCGCTACGAAAAAAAGGAGTAGAAGCTTATGGTTTTGATATTTCAGAGTATGCAATATCAAAAGTCAGTGAAGAGGCAAAACCCTATTGTTTCACTCATTCAATAACAGATAAACTTCCAGGAGGCCTTCCAAAAACCTTCGATCTAATAGTTACAATTGAAGTTTTGGAACACTTGTTCCCAGAGGAAGGTGCCAAAGCTATTGAAAACCTGTGCAAATACAGTGATACAATAATTTTCACGTCTACACCCAATGATATTGAAGACATGACACATGTAAATGTGCAGCAACCTGAATATTGGTGCAAGGAATTTGCAAAAAATTCATTTTATAGGGATCTTGTTCAACCTGTGGATTTTATTTGTGAACATGCTATGCTGTTTAGAAAGAAAAGTAATTTTGAAAATATCGTGTTTGATTATGAGCTATGCAACAGGATAAATAATATGAAACTTAATACTGTATGTAATGAGAATAAGATTTATAAGGCCAATCTTGAAGATGCTAGAGCACAATATAAGGTTGTTTTAGAAGAAATAGAGCTTTTAAATGATAAATACAATGGAATTGCTAATGCACAGTGGTGGAAAATTACCAAACCGTGCCGGGTAGCAGTGTCACTTTTGAAAAAAATACTCAAGTTTAGACCTGAAAAGAGAAACATTATTTCCAAGGAAGATGTACAAGTACAAAAAGCAAAAGAATTTAATGAGGAGATAAAATTTAGTATAATTGTACCTCTTTATAATACCCCTCAGAAATTTTTAAAAGAATTATTAAAATCGGTTTGTGCACAAACTTATATGGATTGGGAATTATGTTTGGCAGATGGTAGTGATAAGTCTCATAGTTACGTCCAAAAAATATGCGAAAAATATGCCCTTTTAGATAAAAGAATAAAATATGAGAAACTAAACAAGAATCTAGGAATATCAGAAAACACAAATAAAGCCATAGAAATGTCTAATGGAGACTATATAGCCCTTTTAGATCATGATGATTTTCTGCATCCAGCGGCATTATTTGAGGTTATGAGTATTATAGATGAGCAAGGTGCGGATTTTATTTATACAGATGAAGCTATTTTTAAAGGTTCCTGGAATAACATTAAAGCAGTGCACTTTAAGCCGGATTTTGCAATTGACAACTTAAGAGCAAATAATTATATTTGCCATTTTACAGTTTTTAAAAGAGATTTATTAAATGAAGTAGGTACCTTTAGAAAAGAATTTGACGGATCTCAAGACCATGATCTAGTTTTAAGGTTAACTGAAAAAGCTAAAAAAATAGTGCATATACCTAAAGTACTGTATTTTTGGAGAGTACACAAAGCATCGGTTGCATTTGATATTTCTTCTAAATCATATGCAATTGAAAGTGGTATTAAGGCAGTAAAAGAGCATTTAGACAGGTTTAATTTGCCTGCTGACGTTGAAAGTTCTCCGCTATGTCCAACAGTTTATAGAATAAAATATAAACTAAACAGCAATCCAATGGTATCGATATTAATTCCTAATAAAGATCATGTTTCTGATTTAAAGAAATGTATTAATTCAACTATAGAACAATCAACTTATAATAACTTTGAAATTATTATTATAGAAAATAATAGCGAGGAAAGCGAAACATTTGATTATTATAAAACTTTAGAATCAAGCAATAAAATAAAGGTTGTCGAGTGGAAAAGTGATACTTTTAATTATTCTGAGATTAATAATTTTGGAGCTAAATTTGCTACTGGCGAACATTTGATATTTTTAAATAACGATACTGAAGTTATAGCGGAAAATTGGATTGAAGAAATGTTGATGTATTCGCAAAGAAAAGATGTAGGTGCAGTTGGAGCAAAGCTTTATTACCCGGATGATACAGTTCAACATGGCGGCGTAATTGTTGGCTTAGGTGGAGTAGCAGGGCACTCTCATAAGGGATTTAAACGCACTGATTTGGGTTATATGGGAAGACTTAGTGCTGCACAAGAATTTAGCGCAGTTACGGGAGCTTGTATGATGATACCTAAACACGTCTTCGAAGAAGTTGATGGATTTGATAAGCTGCTTGAAGTAGCCTTTAACGATGTAGATTTATGTATGCGTATTAGAAAAGCAGGGTATAAAGTTATATGGACACCTTATGCTGAGCTCTATCATTATGAATCAAAAAGTAGGGGACGTGACGACATTACTTTAGAAAATTGCTTACGTTTTAATAAAGAGATAAGACTTTTTAAAAGCCGTTGGGCAAAGGAACTTAATGAGGGAGACCCATTTTATAATCCTAATCTTACACATGATAAAGAAGACTTCTCTTATAAATTAAGGAAAATATGGAGTTAATAATTTATAAAGGTTTATTAAATTAGAAATTAAGAATATAAAATCGAGATAACTCAGAAAAGATGAGTTATCTCGATTGTTTTTTAATAAATTTTATAAATGAAGAATTTATTAAATTATAAGGTAATCCTTACAATGGATAAATTTCTGGGTAGGTGTTATTCAGATTTTTTAAGATAATATCTTTAGCTTTTTGTAAGCCACTTGAGAGCAATTGCATTGTTCGATTGTATGATTTATTTGCACGCTCTATACCCTTAGATGCAGCACTTAAATTAAAATTGTTGTTCCAATCTACATTTTTATCAAGAGGGACAACTTGATATATTTTTTTGCCATTATTACCCTTATATAGATTTACCCATGTAGGTAGGACCTCAATATCTGAAGTTAAGAGGTTACCATCACTATACTTTGTAAAAGCCACGATAAATAATACACCGTCCTCAGTGTGACCGCTTTTTATGTCCATGTATTCCTTACGTTGATTTGATATTGCATTGCCAAGAGAATAGATACAAACAGTGGTCTTACCAGAAATATCAGAGTGTAACACATCAATAGGTTGTATTACATGCGGGTGCCCTCCTACGATAACATCTACACCAAAATCACAAAGTTTTTGGGCTATTGCTTGTTGAGTGGCAGTCTCTTTTAATTGATACTCAACACCCCAATGCATATAGTATATTATTTTATCTGCCCCATGCTCTTTCATGTCTGCAATTATATCACATTGTTCTTTATAAAAATCTTCGAGATTATTATCATCAAACACATTGAAAAGTTTGCTGTTTTGACTTGTAGAAGGAATACCATTTACACTAACAATACCTGAGTTATTTATATTACCATAAGTATAATTAACCATACCTACTTTAATTCCATTAATATCTTTTATTATATATTTTTTGTCTTCGGGATTAATTCTTATGCCGATAAAATCAACATCTTTTCTTTTTAATATTTCGGGAGTCCTTGTAAATCCGGCTGTACCTCCGTCATTTGAATGGTTATTGGCAGTTAAAAACAGGTTAAATCCACATTTTTTAGCACAATCGATTAAATTATCGGGGCATCTAAACATGGGATAACCTGAAAAATCGGTTCCAGAGAGAGTCCCCTCCATATTTATGACCGCGTAGTCAAGCTTTTTTATATATGGTTCTAAATAGGTAAAGACATTTTCAAAGTTATAAGACTTTGACTTTTGATCATAGGCTTCAGATAATATTGGCGAATGTATAAGTAAATCACCCATACTCCCTATAGTTGCGCTAGCAATGATATGAGGAGGCTCAGGGGTTTCTGCAATTTCTGTGTTCTTTATATTTCCATTATTTAAACTAAAATAGTGAGCCGCTAAAAATAGACTACTAATTATGAAGAGGGCTAATAAACTTGCTTTTGCTAGCTTAGTTATAGCTGCCTTTTCCACTGTGGCATTCCTCCTTTTATTTATAAAGGGATATAAATAGAGTACACGAATGCTAAGATTTTGAAGTATAATAATGGATACATTATATTTTGGTCGAGGTGACAGGAGTCGAACCTGCGGCCTCTGCGTCCCGAACGCAGCGCTCTACCAAACTGAGCCACACCTCGAGAAAGTGTAATTTTTACAAATACATATACTCAGAAAATAATAAGCATAAGGGTTAAAATAATGAATATGTGAACACGGTTTGCCAGCAGGGCTCCCTCTGCTGGCACAGTAAGTAGTTATAATAAGGTTTGCCGGCTAAATTTAGCTAGGTTCATTAAAAAGTAATTATACTTAATATAGATATATAAGCTATTTATTCATAAAAATTTTACTGGCTGCGGAAGAAGGATTCGAACCCTCACAAACAGAGTCAGAGTCTGCTGTGCTACCTTTACACAATTCCGCATTGAACATTACTAATTATATAATAAAAAAATAATATGTCAATAGGCTTCTGTGTTATTTTTATAAGCATTTCTTAAAAATAAATTTAATAGTTTTTTATACGGCAGTTCCTTAAAAGTGAACTATAATTTTATATCATCCCAATAACTTTTGAATGAAAGCTCAGTCTTATTTTGGCCAGCAATATAATATTTTTTATTTAATAACTCAGAAGGAAGGTATTGCTGTGCCACCCAATGATTTTCAAATTCATGGGGATAAACGTAAAATTGTCCTTTTTTAGCTACATCACTTGCATCACAATGTTTATTTTGAAGGTTACGGGGGAAAGGGAAAACTTTTCCCATCCTGATATCAGACATAGCTTCATTGATTGCCTTATAAGAAGAATTTGACTTAGGGGATAAACAAACCATAATTACTGCATTAGAAAGGGGAATTCTAGCCTCAGGTAAGCCTACTTGCATGGCAATATCAACACATGATTTTACAATTGGCATAATTTGAGGATAAGCTAATCCTACGTCTTCGCATGCACAAACTAGAAGACGCCTACAGGCAGATATTAAGTCACCGCTTGAAAGTAATCTTGCAAGATAATATATTGCAGCATCAGGATCAGAGCCTCTCATTGATTTTTGAAAAGCCGATAGGGTATCATAGTGTTCATCACCAGATTTGTCATAACGCGTATTTCCTGAGAAATTCAGTTGTTTTGCGATGTCTATTGATATTGTTTTAACGTTATTACTGTTGCTTGATGATAAATTGCATAACTCAAGAAAATTAATAGCGCGCCTAACATCACCTGCTGCAAGAGAAGAAATATATGATAAGGTTTCATCATCTACTTCTATTTTTATATTTTCAGAGTCCTCAAGAAACTTAACTGCACGCTTTAATGCTTTTTTTATTTCTTCCCTTGAAACAGCTTTAAATTCAAATATAGTTGAACGACTAATTATAGCACTATATACATAAAATGCTGGATTTTCAGTGGTTGAAGCAATAAGGGTAATTTTACCGTTTTCCATGAACTCTAAAAGAGTTTGCTGTTGCTTTTTGTTAAAATACTGTATTTCATCAAGATACAGTAAAATCCCATTGGGCGCAGAGAATGTATCTATCTGCGAGATAATATCTTTTATGTCAGAAATAGACGCAGTTGTAGCGTTTAACTTAAATAGTTTTCTATTAGTACTTTTGGCAATAATCTTTGCAAGAGTAGTTTTACCAGTACCAGAAGGACCATAAAAAATCATATTTGGAACACTCAAAGAATCTATAATATTTCTTAGTAGTTTTCCTTTGCCAATGAGATGTGGTTGACCGACCATATCATTAATAGATGTCGGGCGCAATTGATCAGAAAGTGGAGATGACATAAAAACTTCCTTTCTTTTTTAGAAGTATAAAATAGGTGCCTTTTAATAAGTACACCTATTTTTAAAATAATAATTTAATTGTACAATAGATAGAAAAACTAATCAAGTTAATTAAAGCGAATAATTTATTTATATAAAGGATATTTATCACAAATTTTGCTTACACCGTCTTTAATAATTAGCTTATTGTTCTCAAAATCTTTAACAGCAAGTGTAATAAAATCGGCAATTTGTTTCATTTCTTCAGAGCCAAGGCCACGAGTAGTTACAGCGGCAGTTCCAATTCTTATGCCACTTGTTACGAATGGACTAAGTGGTTCATTTGGAATAGTGTTTTTGTTAACTGTAATATAAACATAATCTAGCCTTTTTTCAAGTTCTTTTCCGGTAACACCAGTATTTCTTAAATCTAAAAGTGCAAGATGATTATCAGTGCCGCCAGAGACCAAATTCATTCCGTTATCTATTAGTGCTTGAGAAAGTACTTTGCAATTTTCGACCACTTTTTTATTATATTCTTTAAATTCAGGGGTTAATGCTTCACCAAAGCACACAGCTTTAGCAGCTATAATGTGCATTAAAGGGCCACCTTGAGTGCCTGGAAATATAGCCTTATCGATATCTTTTGCAAACTTTTCTTTGCAGAGAATTAATCCACCACGAGGACCTCTTAAAGTTTTGTGGGTAGTAGTTGTAACAAAATCAGCAAAAGGAACAGGGTTAGGATGAATTCCGCTGGCAACTAACCCAGCTATGTGAGCCATATCTACCATTAAATGAGCTCCAACAGAATCAGCAATATCTCTAAACTTTTTAAAGTCAATCGTACGAGGGTAAGCACTTGCTCCACATACAATTAGTTTAGGAGAAACTTCATGGGCTTTTTTTGCAACTTTTTCATAGTCGATTAAATGGGTAACAGGATCAACCCCGTATTCTACAAAGTTAAAATATTTACCCGAAAGGTTAACAGGAGATCCATGAGTTAAATGCCCACCTTCTGAAAGTTTCATTCCCATCACAGTATCGCCAGGCTGAAGAACTGAAAAGTAAACAGCAGTATTTGCTTGTGCACCTGAATGTGCTTGAACGTTAGCATGCTCGGCACCAAAAAGTTTTATTGCTCTTTCGCGAGCGATATCCTCTACAATATCTACAAATTCGCAACCTCCATAGTAACGTTTACCGGGATAACCTTCAGCGTATTTATTTGTAAGGATAGTTCCCATAGCAGCCATAACTGCAGGAGATACAATATTTTCAGAAGCAATGAGTTCAAGGTTTCTTCTTTGACGGGATAATTCATCTCCTATGGCAGCTCCGAGCTCTAGATCGCATTTTGTTAAAAAGTTAAGACTGTCTTCAATGTAATTCATGATACTTATTTCACTCCTATTCTTATTTAAAACAATTATAAAGTACTAATTTTGCAACATCAAGAGAAATATCCACTTTATTTAAAAATACTCTATCAGCCTCAAGTACATAGTGACTTTATATTATACTTAAGTATAATATAAAAAATGTTTAAAACTGATAACTTAAAAGCAAATTCTTATTGAAATTAATATATTTAGGATTATAATAAAATAAGTGAGTATTAAAGAAGGAAGGTTCCTTTTAATGGATCATTTTTTAAAAAGAACATGGGCGCAGATAGATTTAGATGCTATAAAGCATAATTATCTGCAAGTTAGAAAGAGCGTATCTAATGATACGATGATATTATGTGTAATAAAAGCAGATGCTTATGGGCATGGAGCTGTGGCTTTAGCGAGTGAATATGAACGTTTGGGAGCAGATTGGTTTGCTGTGTCTAATTTAGAAGAGGCGTTTCAGCTTCGTAATAACGGAATAAAAAAACCAATACTTATTTTAGGGAATACTC
>CAQZPH010000040.1 GCA_948933715.1 uncultured Eubacteriales bacterium
GTATAGAAGTAACCAGCCAAAAGGAACTCAACACCCTACTCGAAGACTTATGCAGTTAAGTTTAATTAAATTTATTTTTATATTATTAATAAATGTTTAAAAATTACTAGTCCTCATAAAAATTTTATTGTCATCTCTATTTTTAATTTGATACAAAAGCAAAACAGCCACAGAATAGTTTCTGTGGCTGTTTTTTAAGCACCTATTGAACTACTAGCAACAGGCACTGAAAAAGGCATATCATTTTCTTTAGTATCTATACTTTTAGTAATGTTAAGGAATTTAAAAACATTAAGTATTTTTAATAAATTTTCACGCACTACTGTAAATAATGTACTTACAATTCCTGCAGAAACACCTTGAGCATCGGTACTTAATGTTCCGTCATCTAAAGCACTGGATGAATTACTGCTAAAGCTACTATTCTGTAAGCTTCTACTTATTTTTTCTTGTAAACTATTTTTATTAGCAATCATATACTTAACAAGCTCTTCATATTTCTTATCCGTATTTCTAAAAATCTTTATCGCAACGCCTATACCTATAGCTGCTAATAATATCTTTGCTATTTTACTACTAGTACTTGACTTACTAGAATCTGCAGTAGCCTTAGCAGCCGACTCGGATTTAGCGTTAGCTGTATTGTTAATTACAATATTGCAAGGAGTTTCTCTTCCTGTAAAACATAAACTTTTTTCTTCTCTGTTGCTACTTTTACTGTATAAATGGAGTCTATCAGGGCTAGTATACGCATAGCAAGTTGACATTGCGGGGGTAATAATTAAAGCTGCAGACAAAATTACCGATAAAAATTTTTTCATAAAAATACTCCTTACTAAATAAAACTCTTCTTTTATTTTATATTATATCATAACTTCCAATTTTATTTTTCCTTTTTAGAAAATTAACGCTTTTTGTGGAGTATAAATAAAATACCGATAAAGCTTTAACGTTAAAATGGAGAATCATACAAACATCAGCTTCCTAAATTAAATTTTATTTTAAATAAAACAAAGGAATATTTATTTTTCATACAATTACTATTTTTAAGTTTTTCGAGCGGGACATCGCATCTTAAAATATTCACCCATAAATACATTATAATTCCCCTAATTATTGACCCATTCGCATAAAAACTTTTCTGACAATCTTTTATAAAAGCTACGTTCATCAAACATTATAAGATTAGATTTTTTATCTGCTAACTCTATTTTCACTTCACTACAATTAGTCATATCGACATTATTACCATCAATACTTAAAAATACTTCGCTACCCTTTTTTGCTTTTATACTCACAGGAACGTTCCCTGAAAACACTATTGGTTTTGCAAACATAGAGTGAGAACATATAGGTGTTAAAAGCATGCAGTCAAGTGCGGGGTCTATCATAGGTCCTCCAGCAGAAAGTGAATAGGCAGTAGATCCAGTAGAGGTTGACATAATAATTCCATCTGCTCGATAACTGCACACCTCATCTTCACCAAGACACACTGAAAAATCTATAATTTTAGATACTCTATCTCTTGAAATTACCATATCGTTAAACGCAAAAAATTCTTCGCATTTATCCTTAATAGCTGTTACTTTTAACATGGTTCTCTTTTGCACTTTAAATTTTTTTTCTGCTAACAAATCAAGTTTAAATAACTCATCCTTTTCAATTCCGGTAACAAATCCAAGTCTTCCAAGGTTAATCCCTAAAATAGGTTTTAAAGCTTTTGCAGCATATTTAGCAAAATGTATAACTGTTCCATCTCCACCGATGGTTAAAACTATATCGCAAAGATCTACAGCTTCTGACACGGATTCACAAAAACAAATATTCTTATCCTTAAACCACCGGTAATATTTTTTCTCTAATAAAACTTCCATATTAAGCGATTGTAATTTATTAATCACCTTCATAGTATATTCAAAAGACTTATCTTTAATATGGTTTGGAAAAACTGCTATCTTCATAATATTTACCATCCTGAGCTTACTATTTATCAAGTTCTTTATGTGATCTGTCCACTAAATCTTGAATATCCACTTTTGATATATCTACAGGCTCTTCAGATTTTCTTATATAAATAAGATATTCTATATTCCCCTTTGGTCCTTTTACAGGTGAGTATTCAAGGCCTAAAATATCAAACCCATTATTAATTACAAATTCACATATAGAATTAATCACATCCACATGAACATTTTTATCTCTAACGACCCCATTTTTACCGACATTCTCTTTCCCAGCTTCAAATTGTGGTTTTATAAGGCACACAGCAGTTGCACAATCATTCATAAATTCTCTTGCAATAGGTAAAACCAATTTTAAAGAGATAAACGATACATCCACACTAAAAAAATCTATTCCATCCGGTACCATATTAGCATCTATATATCTTACATTAGTACGTTCAAGGTTAATAACCTTTTCATCGTTTCTAAGTTTCCATGCAAGTTGGCCATAACCAACATCAATCGCGTAAACTTTTTTTGCACCGTTTTGTAACATACAATCTGTAAATCCACCTGTTGACGCACCTATATCCATAGTAATCTTATTATTTAACTCTATGCCAAAAGATTTAATTGCTTTTTCAAGTTTTAGTCCACCACGGCTCACATAAGATATTTGCGGCATCCTTAATTCAATATTAACATCCTCTTTGTATGCTACTCCGGGTTTATCGGCTTTTTGATTGTTTACATATACGTCTCCTGCCATAATCAGGGCCCGTGCCTTTTCTCGACTTTCAGTCAACCCTTTTTCAAACAGCAGTATATCCAGCCTCTTTTTGATCTCCACAATTATCAACTCTTTGTATAATTATTTTTTCCATTCCATCAGCATCAAGATTCAATTTATGTAAAGTATCCTTTACTGTAGCTTGCACTACAAATTCATTATCTATAGCAGTCAAATCAAAATTCCCTTTATAATTTGCACAGCCCAGGCTATAATTAAATCTTTCTCCAACTCCACCAGAAAGCATACCTTCCTCAAAGAAAAATATATTTTCAAAACTAGTTGCAAACAAAGTTGCTTTTTCATCAATAGGTTTAATTCTATTAAGTTTAAGTATACAAACCTTTATTCCACGAGCTTCTAGCTTTTCCTTTGCCCTACAAGCATATGAAAACAACCTACCATATGTAACAATCAAATTATCACAATTTTTATAGTCTCCATAAATATCAAAAGTTTTACAACTTGGTTTAAAACCTTCTGGCATATATAGCTGAGTTCCCCTTGGATATCTAATTGCACTAACCCCATCAGTATTATAAATGCATTGTTTTAACATTACACCCACTTCATCAAAAAAGCTCGGTGAAAATACTGTAACATTAGGTATTGCATTTAAAAATGATACATCAAAAACACCTTGATGAGTTTCTCCATCTTCTCCAACAATTCCTGCTCTATCTATTGCTAAAATTACTTTTAACTTTTGCAAAGCTGCATCATGGATAATCTGATCATAACTTCTTTGTAAAAATGTTGAATACACTGCAAAAACTGGGATCATTCCACCTGCTGCAAGGCCTCCTGCAAAAGTAACAGCATGTCCTTCAGCAATCCCTACATCAAAAAACCTATCTTTAAAATTCTTTGCAAAATATGAAAGGCCTGTTCCAAGCTGCATCGCAGCAGTTATTGCGCATATTCTTTTATCATTTCGTGCAATCTTAGAAAGCTCATTTCCAAAAATAGAAGAAAAATCTCCAGCTGACACGCCATAATCTCCAGTTTTAATGTCAAAGCCAGAAATCCCGTGGAAGATATTTGGTTTTTTTTCGGCGAAAGAATACCCCTTACCCTTAACAGTGTTAACATGGACTAAAACAGGTCTATCCTTTTCTTTTGCTACTTGCAGCACCTTTATAAGGGCTTTAAGATCATGACCATCTATAGGCCCATAATACATAAAACCCAAATTTTCAAATACTGTTCCATTATAAACTAAATCTTTAAGTGTAGAAGTTGACTTTAAAATTACTTTTCTTGTAGCAGTTCCAAGCACCGGGACACTATTTAGAATTTTATCCACAGCACTTTTAGTTTTAAGATACAGTCTTCTAGTTCTTATAGCTGAAAGGTATCTTGCCATAGAACCTACATTTTTAGATATTGACATTTTATTGTCATTTAAAATAACAATAAAATTCTTTTTAAAGGACCCTGCATTATTAATCCCTTCATAAGCAAGTCCACCAGACAATGCCCCATCTCCAATAACAGCAACTACTTTTCCATGTTCACCCTTTATATTCTTGGCGTTTAAAAGCCCAAATGCAGCAGAAATAGAAGTACTGCTGTGACCTGAACTAAATGGATCATATATACTTTCATCACGCCTAGTAAACCCAGAGATACCATTTTCTTTTCTTATTGTA
The DNA here is from genome assembly GCA_948933715.1 of uncultured Eubacteriales bacterium. Lineage (GTDB taxonomy): Bacteria > Bacillota > Clostridia > Oscillospirales > Acutalibacteraceae > CAG-557. The sequence continues at coordinate 4,386 of CAQZPH010000040.1, forward strand.
TCTAGTTGATTTAGTCTACCTGTTAATATTTTATGTGTATAACATTGATGTCCCACATCCCAAACAATTTGATCTTCTGGGCAATCAAATACTTTATGCATCGCCACTGTTAATTCCACTGCACCTAAATTAGAAGCTAAATGCCCACCATTTTTCGACACTGTTTCTATTATTTTTTTTCTTATTTGTTCACATAACTTTTCAAGTTCATCTAAAGACATATTTTTAATATCCCTTGGAGAACTAATTTTGCTTAAAAGATTTTCCTCCACCATTTTTACCAAACCTTTTTATTATAATGAGTTTTATTATATCATTAATTTAAGAAACTTTCAAATTAACGGTCTCTACTTGCTAAAGATACTGCTAAATCCTTTAATAAATTCTCATTAGAATCAAACTTTAAAAGCGCGCTCAATGCTTTATCAGTTAAATCTAAAACTGTCTTTTTTGATTTTTCCATTCCCATAATTGATACATATGTTGATTTATTTTCCTGCTGGTCTTTTCTAACTTGTTTACCTAATTTTTCCGTAGACGACGTCACATCAAGTATATCATCTACTATCTGAAAGGCAACTCCAATTGATTTTGCATATTCAGTTGCAGCCTCTATTTTGCTTTTATCTGCACCTGCTATAATGCATCCTATTTTTGCCGATGCAACAATAAGCGCCCCTGTTTTTAAACTATGCATACTGTCTAAAACATCTTTGCTGACAGATTTATTTTCACTTTCCATGTCGATAACCTGTCCTCCAATCATTCCGTATACACCTATATTATCTGCTAAACACGCCGCAGCCTCGGCTACTACATTAGCACCTACACTTTTGATAGTCTCAGGCGATAAAATAATTTCAAAGGCCCTAGTTAAAAGGGCATCTCCAGCTAAAAGCGCCATTGCCTCTCCATATACAACATGATTAGACGGCTTGCCCCGTCTGAAATCATCATTATCCATGCATGGTAAATCATCATGTATTAAAGAATATGTATGCACCATTTCAACCGCGCAAGCAAAAGGCAACGCTTTATTTATGTCTCCACCGCAAGCTCTGCAAAATTCCAAAACTAAAAGAGGTCTAATTCTCTTGCCATTACCATTAAGGCTATATTCCATAGCTTCAACTACGTTTTTTTGAAGGTTATTTCTACCTGGCAAATAATCTATGAGCTTATTGTTTATTAGCTTTATATAATCATCAAGTCTACTCATTCATTTGCCTCCAAATCATCTGCTAAACAACAACCCTTTGATAAGTCTGTAATTTTCTGTTCTGCAGAATTAAGCACTTTATAGCAATAATTTGCTATTTTAGTTCCATCTTCAAATAATTTTAAAGAATCATCCAAAGATTCTGTTCCATTTTCAAGTTTTGAAACTATCTCTTTAAGTTTTTGAAGCTCTGTTTCAAAAGATTTCCCTTTAGCCAAAAAAATACCCCCTAGTATCTGTTTTTCACTTCACATAAAATTTTCCCATCTGATACAATTACAGAAATTTTATCATTAACATTTACATCTGCTACACTACTTATAACCTTATTTTTGTTATCAACGGCCACACAATACCCAGAACTCATAAGCTTTAACGGGCTCATTGCATCAAGTTTCCCTGATAACATTATAAACATTTCTTTATTTTGGGATAAAATCTCGGTAAACTTTAATTTTAATTTTAACAACAAAAAGTCAACGAGTCTTTTTTTATCCTCAAGCAGAATTGACGGTGAACTAATCGTACTACATCTTGTTAAATCATTCATGCATTTTCGATAATCATCCACTTTAAACTTAATTAAAGAAGACATATAAGAGTAAATATACTTTATTTCAGAGATAAGCTTTTTAATATCAGGCACCACAATTTCTGCTGCCGCAGACGGTGTAGGTGCTCTAAAGTCAGCAACAAAATCACATATTGTAAAATCCGTCTCATGGCCAACCGCTGATACAATAGGTATTGTTGAATCAGCAATCGTCCTTGCAAGGAATTCATCATTAAAAGCCCACAAGTCTTCGATAGAGCCTCCACCACGTGCAATTATCAAAACATCACACAATGAATATCTATTAAATTTCTTTATTGCTTTAGCAATTTGATCGCTTGCATTTTCGCCCTGCACTAAAGTTGGTTGAAAAACTATTTCAGCTAACGGGAATCTTCGTTTCATAACATTTTGTATATCCCAAAATACTGCCCCTGTATCTGAAGTAATAACTCCCACCTTAGCTGGATATAGCGGTAAAGGTTTTTTCCTTTGTTCATCAAATAATCCTTCTTTTAAAAGCTTCTCCTTTAGTTGCTCAAAAGCTAAGTTCAGTGCACCAGAGCCCTCAGGCTGCATATCTTCAACATATACCTGATAAACTCCAGAAGGCTCATAAACAGATACTCTACCTCGTACAATTACTTTCATTCCGTTTTCGGGCCGAAACTTTATTCGCGATGCAAACCCTGAGAACATCATCGCCTTTATAAGACTTTTCTCATCTTTTAAAGAAAAATATAAATGCCCTGATTGATAATGATCAGTAAAGTTTGAAATTTCCCCTATTAAAAATACATTTTCAAGGTTTGTATCTCCATCCATAACAGACTTTATGTAAAGATTAAGTTGTGAAATTGTCAACACACTAATATTCATTTAAATTTCCTGCCTTTATCGCTGTTAATACTGCTATTCCCGCAGCATTATCCGATGAAAATTGTGGTAACCCAAAAATTGCTTTATATTTACTTTCTAGTTTCTTTCTTATAATAGAGTTAGACATCACCCCACCTGCAAATAGCACAGGCATATTTCCATACTCTTTTAAAACACTTTCGCACATCTTATCAATAGTTGCTCCAACGTATTCCATGCAAAACTTTGCAATCTCTTCATTACTCTTATGGTCTAACTTCATTTTGTTACACATGTTTTCAGCCCCCGAAAGGCAGCAATCATTCCCTTTTAAACAAGGTTTGGCTTTAAACTCATCACAACATTTTAAAGCAAGCTCTTCAAGCCTTGCACCAGCCGGAAAGTCAAGGCCCATCATAACTCCTATCCTGTCAATTAATTGTCCCGCATTAAGATCTAAAGTCCTTGCAACTATTTTTTCATTTATAATATTATCCTTATCCGGAGAAACTAATAAAGCTTCTGTAGTTCCCCCTGAGACATGAAACGCTAAAAACTCCTTTTTTAATAAATCGAGCTTTTTTGCTGAATATAAAGCGGCTGCTATATGGCCCGATTGATGAGAAAACTCATAATAAGGAATATTTAATAGATGTGAAATAACCTTAGCAAAAGAAACCCCCACATTAAAACACGGCATATAAGAACCAACTTCATTACGAGGTTTTGACGAAACCCCCACAGTGCAAGGCGTTACCCTAACTTCTGATACTAGATCATCAAAAACATCAGGTAACATGTTAACATGATGAAAAACTGCATCACTTTGTCTAAGTCCTTTCTCACCGCTTTTAACCGGTAGCAATTTCTTTTGATGTGTCACCGTTCCATCAGAAAGACAATACGCAACCGAAGTTGTATAATTGCTCGTATCAATTCCAAGGTAGCTACACATCTAAAGTCTCCATACCC
>CAQZPH010000041.1 GCA_948933715.1 uncultured Eubacteriales bacterium
AGATACGCCAGAAGGGAAGGTTTTATTAGCAGTTGTAGAATTGTTAGATGATCTTTCAACTACTGTTTCGGGGTTAGAAAATGATTATGATGAGATTGTAGAACAACTAGACGAAGTAGACGAGGATCTCTCTGTTCTTGAAGAAGACTTTTATAATTATGATGAGGATGATAATGTTTTTTATGAAGTAACTTGTCCTACCTGCAACGAAACAGTTTGCGTATCAGAACCCATTTTGTTAGATGGTAGCATAGAATGCCCAAATTGTGGCGAATTTTTAGAATTTGATTTAGATGAATTATCTATAGATAGTTCTTGCGGTTGTTTTGATGATTGTAATTGCGAATCTCCTTGTGATTGTAATAACTCCTGCGACTGTGAAGATTCTTGCGATTGCGAGCCTACATGTGATTGTAATCATTAATAAGATGTTTTAAGAACCTTTTGTTTTAAGATACCACCAATACCATAAAAAGTATTGGTGGTATATTTATTTAAAATAATAATATAGGAGGCATTTTTATGAAGCAACGTATTTTAAATAATAAAATTTTTAAGTATTTATCTGTGTTAACATTTTGGATAGTAGTGTGGCAAGTGATTTACATAATAATTAAGAACGATAATCTTATAGCATCTCCTTATAGCGTTTTTATGTGCTTTTTACGGTTCATTTTAGACTTTAATTTTTGGAGTACAATTTGTTCATCAATTATTAGAATCTGTTCAGGTTTTTTTATGGCAGTAGTTTTAGGAACGATTTTTGGGGTTCTTACAGCAAGATTTTATGCTGTGAACTTATTTTTTAAGCCCATAATATTGATAATTAAATCAATTCCTATAGTATCTTTAATAATTTTAGTGACATCTTTTATAAATTTAATTTTTGTCCCTACATTTATATCTTTTATTACTGTGTTACCTGTTATTTTTAATAATGTTTATCAAGGAATAACATATAGTAAAAGCAATAGTACCGATTATGGTAAAAATAATTTTTCTTTTATTTTCCCTTATATCATTTCTGCCATTAGTTCCGGCATTGGTTTTGCGTGGAAATCAGGAATAAGCGCTGAAGTTTTAGTTAAAATTGGTGCATCGGTGGGAGAAGAAGTTTATAAAGCAAAAGCTAATTTGCTTATAACAGAACTTTTTACGTGGACAGTTGTTATAGTGGTTTTTTGTTTTTTACTGGAAAAAATTATAATTCTTTCCTTAAATTTCTTTATTAATCAAAAATATGTTAAATAAGATTTATATTACTTCCAGATTTGTAAAAGGATAACCAAAAAGGTTATCCTTTTTATGTTATATTGGTGGCTAAGATTTAACAAAAATAAAAGAGAATTATTGTGGAAAATTATAATTAGTGGATAAATGGAGGTGAAAATATGAAAAAAATTATTAAATTATTGTCTATTATTGTTGCTACAATAATTTGTTTATTATTTACGCTTGGTGCAATAACAGCATCAAGTTTACCTGACAATTATAAAATTACATCTACTTGTTCTCCTAAGATAAAAAAGTATCTTTGTTTAGGGGAAACTCCAATTATGTCCTTAAAACACTTCTCACAAGATCATGATAAAGAGGACTTAAAATATAATACTAATATTTTATTTATGAACATTGTGCCAATAAAAAGAGTTAGCATACAAAAAATTGAAGACGTATATGTTATGCCTGGAGGCCATCCTTTTGGTATTAAACTTTTTACTAAAGGAGTTATCATTGTAGGGATATCTGATATAAAAACAGATAGCGGTCTTTGCAACCCTGCCAAACAAGCTGGCTTACAAAAAGGAGATATTATATTAAGTGTAAATAATAAAGAAATTAGTAGCAATGAAGAACTAATAAAAATAGTAGAACAAAGTAAAGGTGCGGATTTAAAAGCAGAAGTAGTAAGAAATGGAATAAAATATGAAACTATTATAAAACCTGTTAGAGGCGATTTAAGCGGAACATATAAAGTTGGAATGTGGGTAAGAGACAGCTCTGCAGGAATTGGAACTATAACCTTTTGGGACAAAAAGACCCACATATTCGGCGGCTTGGGCCACGGAATATGTGATGTAGATACAGGGGATCTTCTTCCTTTATCTCATGGAGATATAGTAAAAGCCAATATAAATGGAATATCTAAAGGGACAAGGGGAAACCCAGGAGAATTAAAAGGCTATTTCATAGAATCTGAGCCCGTAGGAAAACTTACAAACAATACTTACAGCGGCGTATATGGAAAATTGGATGGAATGAACTTTGACAAAGAAGCTATTCCTGTTGCAATGAAACAGCAAGTAAAAACAGGAAAGGCTCAAATATTAACAACGACCTTTGGTACAACTCCAGAATATTATGATATAGATATAACAAGGATAAATTATAATGAAGAGTCTCCTAGCAAAAATATGATTATTAAAATAACAGACCCGAAACTTCTAAATCAAACAGGGGGAATAATACAAGGAATGAGCGGTAGCCCCATAATTCAAAATGGCATGCTAGTGGGGGCGATCACACATGTTTTTGTTAACGATCCGCAAAAAGGATATGCCATTTTCGCAGAAAATATGATTTATATGTTGGAGGAACAAGGGGACACTGAATATAAAAAAATTTCCTAAGTAAATGTTAAATTTATAATAAGTAACAAATAGAAAAAAGATATTTAGAATCTATTGCCAATTATTCCATTTTATGGTAATATAGAGATACGATAAATAATAACTGGAGGAGAAAATATGGGAAATCATTTAAAATTACTGATCGCAGAAGATTGTGAGGAACTTAATCGAGATTCAGAAACTATTTTTGAAAAATTTGGATTTGAATGCAAATTTATCAAAAAAGATGGTTTTGAGTTATTAGAATCTACCAAAGAATATCATCCAGACGTTGTGTTAATGGATTTATTTATGCCAAGGCTCGATGCAATAGGTGTTATTAAATCTTTTAAAAGCAACGATAAAACACCAATTTTTATAGTTTTGTCCAGTTTTAATAGTCCAGTTCTTGAAAGAGAAGCAATGTTAGCAGGTGCTGCCTATTTTGTGTTAAAACCTTTTAATGTTAATAATTTAGCAGAAAGAATTGTTGAATTAGTAGCGTGCTACAATAAAAGAGAGCCCTTCCCTCAGGCTCATATATCTAATAATTATGATATGGGAATAGAATTCAAAGTTACAGAGATACTACATCAAATAGGAGTTCCTGCGCACATAAAAGGATATCATTATTTAAGGGACTCAATTGTAATGTCGGTTGAAAACCCAGAAATTATAAACGCTGTAACAAAGCAACTTTACCCATCTGTTGCTAAAAAGTTTTCTACTACTTCATCAAGAGTAGAAAGAGCAATAAGACATGCGATAGAAGTAGCATGGGATAGAGGAGACGTTGATATATTAAATTCGTACTTTGGATATACCATACATAATGGAAGAGGAAAGCCTACCAATAGCGAATTTATTGCAATGATCTCTGATAAATTGCGGTTACAAATGAGGACTGCTAGTTAATTAAAATATGTTTTGTATTAAGGGCAATTCAGTATCTCTCAAATGGTTTAGCTGAGATTTAGCTATTTCGCTATATACATAGAAATCTTCAATTTGGTCGTTAGATATGTTAGTTTTCATGCTTAAAATAGATTGATCTATTTCTTCAAGTCTACTGTGATTAATAAATGTAGACATAAATATTTGTTCCTTTTGCCATCTTTCACTTATATTACTGCTTAGCTGCATAGCTGTTTCTGTGTTTTCATCAATAGTCTCCTGTACAGCGTTTTCTATCTCCTGCATAAAAGAATACACTGTATTATTGAGAAAAACAGTTTCAGCAATACAAATAGTTAGAGTAACTACAAATAAACCTAATGTAAATATTAACCGTTTCATTTCAAATCCTCTTTTTTAATAATATTAAAGTTTTTATTTTTATCAGCAGTCATGATAAAAATGTCTTCTATATTTATATTTTTTTCTTTTAAAATGTTTTTTAACCAACTCTCTGATAAATTACATAAAGAAAGAGAAAAATCAGAAATCTCCCCATCGCTAATTACAACAGTTTCAAGACCGTTATCGGGGACATTTAAGCCAAGCATACCAGCATCAACTTGCTGTTTGCTTGGTTTTTTCATTATGCTCATTTTTCCGTTGGTTTCAACAATAGCAAAAGCTACATCCTCAATATTAAAAGCATCTAATTGGCGCAATTGCTCAGAAAGATCTTCGGTGCTCATTCTTAAGTCTTTCATTGCTTTTTGATCTATTTTACCATCGTTTATTATTATAACCGGTCTGCCACAGATAAATTTACGAAACTTACCGTTTTTAAGCATTAAAGCGGACAATACAATTTCGCAAACGACAAGTATAATAATAGGTATTAATCCTGTAAATATTGGCATACCAGAGTCTTGCATGGGAATAGATGCGATGTCTGAAATAAGGAGAGTTACAACTAGTTCAGATGTTTGGAGTTCGCTAATTTGTCTTTTTCCCATTAAGCGAATTGCTAAAATAACTACTACGTATAAAAGAATTGTTCTTACTAACGAAACTATCATAATTCATCACCGGTTTTATTTTGTTCTAAATTTATAGAAATATACAAGCTTGTATAAAATGTGGTAAATAAGTAAATCATTAACTTAGGAGATGAATATAGATGTTTAATATTTTTAGAAAATTATTTCTTCAATATAAAGTTGACGATAAAAATGGAAACAAAGATACAAAGCAACAGCCACAGCCATTATCAAGTTCATTAGAAAAAAATATAGAATACTTTAAATCGTCGTTTGATGAAAGTGCTGATTTAACAATAAGACAAATAAAGGTTTTAAAAACCGGTGCATCTATTATTACTATGGAGGGCCTGATAAATAAGGAAACATTTGCAAATAGTGTAATGAATCCTATTGTTTATGCTTTTAATGAAGACAATCTTTCTAATAGCGAAAAATATGAGTATATAAAAAACAATGTTTTGTCAACTAGTGACCAAATAGAAATTTATACGTTTGAAGATGCCTTTAAACTGGTGATGTCTGGCTTTGCCTTATTATTGTTTGATGATTGTAAAAAAGCGCTTGCAATAGGAGTTCAAGGATTTAATATTAGAAGTATTGCTGAACCAGAAACAGAAGTTATGCAAAAAGGCTCTAAAGAAGGTTTTGTTGAAGCCATAAGAATAAACCTTACACTTATTAGAAGAAGGATAAAAAATCCTAAACTAAAATTTGAGTTTTTATCTGTAGGAGAAACAAGCAAAACTGATATATGCTTATGTTATGTAAATGGTATTGTATCAAAAAAGATTTTAGCAGAACTTAAACGCCGCATTGCAAAAATAGATCTTCAAAATGTTTTAGCTTCGGAATATCTAGCTCCTTACCTTGAAGAAAAAGGAGATTTATCTTTTTTTAGTTCGGTTGGATTTTCAGAAAGACCAGACACGGTGTGCGGGAAAATACTTGAAGGAAGAATAGCAATTTTAATTGATGGAACTCCTACTGCCATAATAGTTCCATATTTGTTTGTTGAATATTTTCAGACTCTTGATGATTACGCACAAAGACCATACTTTGCGACCTTGACTCGATGGCTCAAATATATTTCATTTTTTATTTCTACGCTTTTGCCGGGAATATACGTAGCTCTAGCAGTTTTTAATCCCGAAGTATTTCCAGATAGACTTATAAACAAAATAGCTTTTGCAGTTGCAGGAACACCGTTTCCATTAATGTTAGAAACTTTAATTATACATTTTATATATGAAATAATGCGTGAGGCAGGATTGCGTTTACCTCGGCCACTTGGGCACGCTGTGAGTATAGTTGGTGCACTAGTTATTGGTGAAACTGCTGTAAATGCAGGGTTAGTAGGTGCCCCGACACTAATGGTTGTTGCATTAACGGCTATATCTTCTTATGTTATCCCAAATCTATATGAACCAACGGCAATATTGAGGCTTATATTTATTTTAGTTGGCGGAGTTCTTGGAATTTGGGGAGTAGTCCTGTTATTCTCGGTTTTAATTGTAAACATATGTACAAAGACTAACTTTGGGATACCTTTTGTTGCTCCAATAGCCCCCTTTAATCTTTACAGTATGCGCGATGTTGTTATGAGGGCTGGTTGGAAAACACTTTCTAAAAAAACAGAAAAAGTGCAAAATATGCCTCATTAAATAAAGGAGGTTTAAGATGGAAAGAAAAGATATAATCACCACACCACAAATGTTTGCATTGCTATTTTTAAGCACTATAATAGTTGGCATAACTTATAATTTACCAATGTCTCAAAGCAGCAACATGTGGGATCATTTAATTTCAGCAGTTATATCCTTTTTTATAAACTTAATATTTTTAATGCCAATATATAAACTTTATAAAATCAATCCAACTATGAATATTGCAGATAACTGTGCCGTTAGTTTTAAAAGGATTGGTGTTTTATTTCTTATAATTTATGGACTATATTATCTTTTTGCATGTTGTTATACGCTATCACTTTTTAACATATTTGTTAAAGACGTGGTAAACCCGGATATTTCACTGTTTATGCTAACATTATGTGTTATTTTGGCATCCTCGTATGCTGCAGCTAAGGGAATAGAAGGGTTAGCCAGAGCATGTACTATTATACTATTTATTATTTGTTTAGCTATAGTTTTCATAATATTTACGCTTATCCCTCAGATCGACGTGATGAATTATTCCCCATTATTATATGAGGGCGTTAACGATACAATAAATGGATCGATATATCTTGTATCGTTGTCGTTTTATATTCCGTTAGCTGCTGTAATTGCTCCGTTTGCTAAAGGTAATATTAAAAAAACTTTAATTACAACAAGTGCCATAG
>CAQZPH010000042.1 GCA_948933715.1 uncultured Eubacteriales bacterium
GGCATGGGAATAGCTGATAGTTGTGGAATACCATTTATGCAGGAGGTATATGCAACAAGAATAGCTGCTAATGCTTTTGATCCGGGCACAGATGTTATAATTGAACTTGGGGGAGAAGATGCTAAGATATTGTTCTTATCAGGTGGAACAGAAGTGCGCATGAATGGATCTTGCGCTGGAGGAACTGGTGCTTTTATTGATCAAATGGCTACACTTTTAAATGTTTCTATTGAAGATATCAATGAACTTGCAAAAAAACATGAAAAAATATATACTATAGCATCCCGATGTGGAGTGTTTGCTAAAACGGACATTCAGCCGCTTTTAAATCAAGGTGCAAAAAAAAGTGACATTGCAGCTAGTATCTTTAACGCAGTAGTAAATCAAACTATAGCAGGTCTTGCTCAGGGTCGCGAAATCAAAGGAAGGATTTTGTATTTAGGCGGACCGCTCACTTTTATGAGTGAACTTAGAAGAAGTTTTGATGAAACCTTAGAAACAATAGGGTGTTGCCCAGAAAATTCATTGTATTATGTTGCTCTTGGTGCTGCAATATGCGCTGATGAAGTTATAGATTTTTATGAAGCAATTCTTAAAATAAAAGATTATAAAGCAACAGGTAACTTTGCCTATAATAAACCGCTTTTTGAAAACCAAAACGAGTATGAAGAATTTTTAAAAAGGCATAGAAGTAACGTAGTAGAAAAAAGTGATATAAGAGAATACATGGGCAAGGCGTATATTGGCCTTGATGCTGGGTCGACAACGGTTAAAGCTGTAGTTATGGGGGATAATTGTGAACTTTTAGGTGCCCTTTATTTACCTAACGAAGGTAATCCGGTACCGATTATAAAAGATTTTCTTTGTAGTTTATACCGTGAATATCCAAACGTTAAGATAATGTCAAGTGCAGTGACGGGATACGGGGAAGACTTAATTAAAAATGCTTTTAATGTTGATTTTGGGGTTGTTGAGACTATAGCCCATCTTACTGCAGCGCAAAAGTTTATGCCCGATGTTGAGTTTATAATAGATATTGGTGGTCAGGATATAAAATGTTTTAAAGTGCATAACGGAACAATAGATAATATTTTCTTAAACGAAGCATGTTCATCTGGGTGCGGTTCGTTTTTGCAGACCTTTGCTAATGCTTTGGGGTACTCTATTGAAGATTTTTCAAAACTAGGTATTTTTGCAAAGCAACCGGTTGATTTAGGATCAAGATGTACTGTGTTTATGAATTCATCAGTTAAACAAGCCCAAAAAGATGGTGCTACTATAGAAGATATTTCAGCAGGGTTATCGCTGAGTGTTGTTAAGAATGCATTATATAAAGTTATTAGAGCATCAGGACCTGAGGAACTTGGCAAAAAAATAGTAGTTCAGGGTGGAACATTTCTTAATGATGCAGTTTTAAGAGCATTTGAAATGGAGATGGATGCAGAAGTTGTAAGACCAGACATATCAGGTCTTATGGGTGCATATGGTGCAGCACTTTATGCAAAAAAACATAGTAGAGATAAAAGTCAGCTTATGATCCTTAATGAACTTGAAGACTTTTATCATCAGATTGACTCTGTTACATGCAATGGATGTAGTAACCATTGTAAGCTTACAATAAATACATTTTCAGATGGGAGACGTTGTATCAGCGGGAACAAGTGTGAAAAACCTATTACAAATAAGTTAGCAGACGATAGTCTTAATATATATGCTTATAAATTAAAACTTTTAAAGCAATATGAAAATGTAACATCTAACATGCGTGAAACTATAGGGATACCGCTTGGTCTTAACATGTATGAGCTACTGCCGTTTTGGTATACTTTTTTTACAGAGCTTGGATTTGGAGTTAAGGTGTCCCCTATTTCTACAAGAGAATTGTATGTTAAAGGTCAACACACAATTCCATCAGACACAGTATGTTTCCCAGCAAAATTGATGCATGGCCACATGGAAGCACTTTTAAATGATGGCGTGAAACATATATTTTATCCATGTATGTCATATAACTTTGACGAAGGGTTAGGAGATAATCACTATAACTGCCCGGTTGTTGCCTATTACCCAGAGGTAATTGACGCAAATGTAAAAAGGGTAAAGGATGTTACTTTTATAAAAGAGTATGTGGGTATTCATAGACAAAAGGACTTTCCTCAGAAAATGTATGAAATTTTACGCCGGTATTTTGAAGATATTTCGCTCGAAAATGTAAAGTTAGCAGCCAAAGAAGCTTATGATGAGTATTATACATATCTTAATAAAGTTAAAACTAAGGGCGAAGAAATAATAAAAATCGCAGATGATGAAAATCGAGAGATAATAGTTCTTGCAGGGAGACCATATCACATTGACCCAGAGATTAACCATTCGATAGATAAAATTATTTCGGGGTTTGGCTCAGCGGTTATATCTGAAGACGTGGTGAGTGGACGAGTAGAAAAGTTCCCAACAACGGTACTTAATCAGTGGACATATCATTCAAGACTTTATAATGCGGCTAAATACATTTCAGATAAAAAGAATATGAACTTAGTGCAGCTAGTTTCATTTGGATGCGGAGTTGATGCCATTACCACAGATGAAGTTAGAGAAATACTTGAAAAAGCAGGTAAAATATATACTCAGATTAAGATTGATGAAATAACAAATCAAGGGGCAGTAAAAATAAGACTTCGCAGTCTTTTTGCCGCTATACATAACTAAGGAGTAGATACTATGGCAAAACTTAAATATAGTAAAGATGGAAGACTTCTTTTTACCAAAGAAATGAAAAAAGAATATACAATTCTTTTACCGATGATGCTTCCTATTCATTTTAAGCTTGCACAAAACACCTTAAGGCACTATGGCTATAACACAGTGCTTCTTGAAACTACTTGCCCTGAAATTGCCCAAGAAGGGCTTAAATATGTGCATAATGATACGTGTTATCCTGCGCTTTTAGTTATAGGTCAGTTTATACATGCACTTAAAAGCGGTAAATATGATGTAAATAAAACAGCACTTATGATAACTCAAACAGGGGGAGGTTGCAGAGCATCAAATTATATTCATCTTTTGCGTAAAGCTCTCCGGAAATCTGGGTTTGATAAAGTTCCAGTTATCTCGTTAAATTTATCGGGCCTTGAGAAAAACAGCGGATTTAGGTTAAGTTTTAATATGCTCAGGCGTTTAATAGGTGCTCTTGTTTATGGGGATATATTGATGCTTCTTAATAATCAAGTTAAACCGTATGAAATAAGTAAGGGGGATAGCCACGCGCTTACCCAAAAATGGACAGAAATCTTAACTGATCAACTCAATTGTGGTAAAGGAATAAATATAAAACAATTTACCGAAAATATGAATGCAATTTCTGATGACTTTGCAAAAATAAAAACTTTTCGGATTCCCAAAGTTAAGGTGGGTGTTGTAGGAGAGATATTTGTTAAATATTCAAGCCTTGGAAACAACGAACTTGAAAAGTTTTTAGAGTCTCAAGATTGTGAAATTTGTGTTCCGGGAATATTAGGATTTTTGCTTTTTAAAGTAGACAATCGTTTAGAAGATATAAATCTTTACGGTGGGAATCGCATCAAGGCTTATATAGTTAAAGCTTTGCTTAAATATCTAGAAAAAATAGAAAGCATATTAATTAATGCAGTGAAAAGGAACGATTGTTTTGTGGTTCCTTCAACTTATAAACATACAAAATCACTTGTAGACGGTGTGATAGGTTATGGAAACAAAATGGGAGAAGGATGGCTTTTAACAGCAGAGATGTTAGAACTAGCTGAATCAGGTTATGAGAATATAGTTTGCACACAGCCTTTTGGTTGCTTACCAAACCATATATGCGGTAAAGGTATGATTAGAAAAATAAAAGAAAAACAACCCAAAGCTAATATTGTTGCAATAGATTATGATCCCGGTTCTCCAAGGGTTAATCAAGAAAATAGAATAAAATTGATGTTATCCATTGCAAAAGAAAACCTTTACAAAGAAAATAAAAGTGTATACGTGCCCGATCAAGAAAAAGTCACAGAGGTTATTAACGATGAATTTATACCAGAAAAAAATATTGAGATGGTAAGAGTATAATATCATAAAATAAAAAGTGCCACATTATGTGGCACTTTTACTTTTTAGAGAGAAATAATATCTTTTACTACTTCGCTTGCAATAATAAGCCCTGCGGCAGAAGGAACAAAAGAAACACTACCAAGTGTTTGCCGGTTATCAGAAAGTGCTTCATGTGGCTCTTCAAGGGATTGGCTAGGGGAAAGGGGAACTTCTTTTGAGTATACTACTTTTAGTGATTTAATGTTTCTCTTTTTTAGTTCGTTCCTCATAATGCGGCACATTGGGCACACGCTCGTTTTAAATATGTCTGATACTTCAAAAAGTGTAGGGTCGAGTTTATTGCCGGTACCCATAGAACTTATAATAGGAATATAACTTTTAGAACATTCTTCGGCTAAATCCAATTTAGATGAAATAGAGTCGATTGCATCAACAACATAATCACAATTGTTAATTATATTTTGGTCTGAATCCTTTGAGTAGAATATTTTGTATGTAATAACATTTGCATTAGGGTTGATGTCTAGAATACGATTTTTTGCCACAGTTACTTTATCTTGCCCTATGGTGCTGTGAAGCGCTATAATCTGACGATTTATATTTGTTATGTCGATCTTATCATTATCTATTAAAATTAATTTACCGATACCAATTCTAGCTAATGCCTCAGCCACATATGAACCCACTCCACCAAGGCCAAATATAGCAACCGTACTGTCGTGAAGTTTTTTTATATTGGTGGGGCCAAGGATCAAAGTGGTTCTTGAAAATTGATTCATAGATAAAATACCTTTCAATTTTGTTATTTTAATATATTTTAGCACATAAATTAAAACAGGAAAAGATAAAAAGGGAGAGAGTTATGTATTATTTGGGAATAGACTTAGGTGGAACCAATATATCAGCAGGACTTGTAGATGAAAATTATAATATTATTTTAAAAGAAGAATGCAAAACTAAAATACCAAGATCTGAATCTGAAATTTGTGATGATATGGTAAGTTTAATATATAAAATTTTAGATAAAACAGGGGTATCGCTTAGTGATGTACCTTTTATCGGCATAGGTAGCCCAGGTTCTGTAAATAAAAAAACAGGGATAGTTGAATTTGCAAGCAATTTGTTTTTTCATAACTGGAAGCTTAAAAATATGATCAGAGAAAGAATAAAAAAGGATATATTCATAGAAAACGATGCAAATGCTGCAGCATATGGAGAATTTATAGCAGGATTAGCAAAAGGTGTAAAGTCAGCTATAATTATCACAATAGGAACAGGGATAGGCAGTGGAATAATTTTAGATGGAAAAATATATGGTGGCATTAACTACACTGCTGCAGAAGTTGGGCATATGGTTATTTCCCCGAACGGAAGAGCGTGCAATTGTGGCAGAAAGGGTTGCTTTGAACGATATGCTTCTGCAACAGGATTGATTTTAACTACAAAAGAAGCGTTAATTAATACATATAAAAACGATACGATCATTTGGGATATAATAGAGCATGATATAAATAACGTAGATGCAAAGACATCATTTACAGCAATGAAAAAGGGAGATAAGTTAGGAAAACAAATTGTAGATAAGTACTGTAAGCATTTATCTTTAGGGTTAGTAAATATAATAAACATATTTCAGCCCGAGGTGATATGCATAGGAGGGGGAATTTGCAGTGAAGGAGATTTATTATTAAATCCGGTACGGGAATATATTAAAAAGGAACGTTATAGTAAGTATGCAAAGAAACAGACTAAAATTTATAAAGCCGCTCTTGGCAATGACGCAGGAATTATAGGTGCAGCATTTTTAGGTAAAATTGAGTAGTCCTTAAAAAATTCAGAGATAAAGGTATTGATTTTATTTTAGTGGTATGCTACAATTAATACTGCTAGTATGCTGGTGTGGTGGAATAGGCAGACACAAGGGACTTAAAATCCCTCGGTAGCGATACCGTGCCGGTTCAAGTCCGGCCACCAGCACCAGGCAGAACCTGAAGGCAAGTCGCATTTAAGCTCCAAGCAAATTGTTTTCTTTTATGTTTGGGCTTTAGTCTTTCAGGTTCCTTATAACTACCAAGAAAATTCTTGGAATCATGTCGCGTATGTGGATTAACTGTAAGGTTTTATCTTAACTTGCGCGCTTTTATTTTTTATGAGTATTTAGGTTTAACCGTGTCAACTTTCAAAATAAAATAGATATTTGGACAACCCCTCCATTAAATAAAAATTAAAAGGAGAGTTCAAAATGATAAAATGTATTAGTAAAGTGAAGGCAGTTTTAGTTTTGGTTTTAGTAATATGTTTAAATTTTTCATTGTGTGCTCATGCAGAGTCTTTTATTTTATGTGATGGTTTTTCTTACGAGGATGTATCAGAATCATTGCCGCTAGATATAGGCCAAGATGTAACAAATTTTGAGGAAAATAGATACATAAGACGCAAGGATTTAAGGTTATTAAACGTCCAATATGTGGGATTTGATGATGCAGTTCATAACGGGCAGTTAGTAGTTGCATATGAAGTAAAAAGCCCGTTGACAGGTGAAGTTATCAATATTGCAAAAGAAGTTTTAGAGATTTTTAAAGAGTTATTTGATAAAAGATATCCCATAGACGAAATGTCCTGCTTTTGCTTTAGGAACATTTCAGGAAAAAGAAGTTTATCATGGCATGCTTATGGTTTAGCAGTAGATGTTAATTATCACAGGAATCCTTGCCTTATATTTGGTAAAAGAGGCAGAGTTATAAAAACAGTTCCTGAGAAC
>CAQZPH010000043.1 GCA_948933715.1 uncultured Eubacteriales bacterium
TCTTTAGCCATTTTAAAATGTTTGCTTTTTGCTCCCCAATATCCCTTTGCTAGCTTTAAAGTCTTTTTCCTTCTCTTATGAGTAGCCATCGCACCTTTTATACGTGCCATTTTTATTACCTCCGGTTAATAATTCTTAAGATTTATTTATAAGGAATTAATTTTTTAACTGCCATGACATTTGTTTTATCGGCAACGGTTGTTTTTCTAAGGCCTCTTTTACGTTTTGTTGTTTTCTTGTTTAGAATATGTGATTTATTAGCATGCGCTCTTACAACTTTACCTGTTTTTGAAAGTTTAAATCGTTTCTTTGCTCCACTGTGAGTTTTAATCTTTGGCATTTTTGTTCCTCCTTAAATGACAGATGTTACTTGCTTGATTTTGGTGCAAGGAACATTAACATATTGCGACCATCAAGTTTAGCCGGCTTTTCTACGTTAGCAAATTCTGAACATTCTTCAGAAAATCTATTCATAATGTCATAACCGATTTCAGGATGCCCCATTTCACGGCCCCTAAAACGTATAGATACTTTTATTTTATTTCCATCACTTATAAATCTTGCTGCGTGTTTAAGCTTTGTGTTAAAATCATGTGTATCTATATTTAAAGAAAGTCTAATTTCTTTAAGATCCATTACACGTTGATTCTTTTTTGCTTCTTTTTCTCGCTTTGCTTGTTCAAAACGATATTTACCATAGTCCATTATCTTGCATACAACAGGGTTAGCCTGTGGCGCAATCTTAACTAAGTCAAGATTTCTTTCTGCCGCAAGACTGAGAGCTTTCTCAATAGATACAACCCCCAATTGAGAACCATCTGCATCGATAAGCCTTAACTCTTTATCTCTTATTCCCTCGTTAATCTGTAGTTCCTTACTGCTAATATCAAACGCACCTCCAACACATCTTTTAAAATAAATTAACAAAGCACAAGCAGAAATTCCCACTTGTGCATCAATACCAAAGTTAAAAACAATAATATTGACCCATGCAGGATTCCCCCATAGGTGAGAGACTTTTTCTCTACTTTACTTTATACGTTTATATTATAACCAATTTATCTTTAGAAGTCAATATATATTTTATTTTTCTTTTAAGTAAACTATAGGCTATAATTATATGGTATAATGTTTTAGTAAAAAATAAAAAGGAATGATTATTTATGAGAAAAAATATTAACAAAAGAGGTGTTTCTTTCTTAAAAAAATTTGCCTTTTTGCCTATTGTCATAACTTTATTTATTCCATTTAATGTCATACAAGCTCAAGCATTTTACCCGTCGCAGAACCTTTATCAAAAAAATGATTCTACATCTTATTATATCTCTAACAAAAATTTAAAATCGAAAAATCAATACGTAAGTGGACCATGTTGGGCGTTTGCTAACATGGCAACCCTTGAAACTTTTCTTAATAAAAAAGGCTTACTAAATAATGGATCTCTTTCAGAAAAACATCTTTTATCATGGGCAAATCAGGGCTCTTTTGATTTCGGCTGGAATGTACCTATAGAAAACGGTGGCAGCTGTCAAATTGCTAATGCTTATTTTACTGCTGGATGTGGCCCAGTTTTAGAAAGAGATTGTGTTTATAACACTTTTAACACTCAATATAACAAAATTTATGCATCGATCATGCCTAAATACTTAGTAAAGGGAATCAAAAAAGTTGAAAACAATATTCGCTCAATAAAAGAAGATATCGTTAAGTATGGCGCGGTTACTGCTATATACCCCGTAACAGAAAAACTTAATCATGCTATTTCAATAGTCGGTTGGGATGATAATACTAATAGTTGGATAATAAAAGATAGCGCCAAATTTCCAAACTACACCGAGTTACCTTATAATAAAAGTTTAATACATTGCTATTGTATAACAGACGCATCAATAATTAACAAAGATCAAAAAATATATCAACATGATAAGTATGGTGTATGTGGGTATTACAATTGTGATAGTAGAATAATTGCTGCTAATGTTTTTAATTTTGACGGTAACGAAACTCTAGATTCTATTATGATTTATAGCCATTCTATAAATTCAAGATTTAGTTTATATTTAGCTCCTGTTTCTGAAAATGGAATTCCGAGCAATCAAATTAATGCCTGGAAAAACCTTTATTCCGGAACTGTTCCATACGAAGGGTATTCAACTTTTTCGCTTATAAACAAAGTTCCCTTAAAACAAGGAAAATATGCAATAATAGTGCACATGGAAAAAACCTCTCCTTTTGAAAGTTTATCTCTAGGGTGCCAAAAACCTACAAAAAATTTAAACCTTAATAAAGATGATAAACTTGGTAAGAGTTTTATATTTCGTGGAGATTCATTTTTTGATATAAACAGTCCTAATTTAGGTGATAATATGTGCTCATTTTCAATAAAAGCTATAACTAATAAAAATTAAATAAATATAAAAAATAAAAGCCTTCCGACCTTTATCGGAAGGCTTTTTGCGCTATTTGTCTTGTTTGTCCTCTGGCTCAACAACAATACTGTTGTTTTCTTCCTCATTACCATTATTGTCAAGATTAGCATTGACGATATCTTTAATTTTCTCATTTTTATCATCGTCATTATTATTGTTTCTATCGTTATCCTTTTCTTTTTCTAATAAGGCTTTCATAGAAAGGCTAATCCTATGCCTATCAAAGTCAATATCAGTTATTTTAGCTTTAACATCTTGACCAACTGATAAAACATCCTGTGGCTTTTCTATTCGATTTTCTGATATTTGAGAAATATGAATTAACCCATCTATTCCTGGTAAAATCTTAGCGAAAGCTCCAAAGTCGGTCATTCCAACTATCTTAACGTCCACTATTGTTCCAATCGGATATTCATTTTTTAATTTTTCCCATGGATTATCATTTTCATCTTTATAGGTTAAAGAAATTTTACCGTTTTCTATATTAAAATCTTTTATTTTAACTTCAATTTCTTCGTCCAATTTTAAAACTTCTGAAGGATGCTTAATTTTATCCCAAGATAAATCAGAAATGTGAATCATACCATCTATTGCTCCTAAATTAATAAAAGCTCCGTAAGAGGTAAATGATTTGACTTTTCCTTTTCTAACTTGACCTATCTCAAGGCTATCCCAAAACTCTTTTTGCAAAGCTTTTCTCTCATCGTTTAAAACGGAACGAATAGAACCTACTGCACGTCTTCGATTTTTATTTACTTCGATAATTCTGAAGTTAACTTCTTTGTTTTTTAAGTCTTCAAGAGAGTCGTCTTTTGATGCTGTTGCCAAAGAGGCGGGAATAAATACCCTAGTGCCGCCATCTGTAACGGCAATAACTCCTCCTTTTATAATGTCAATAACCTTACCTTTTAACGCAGTGTTGTTTTCATTTGCTTTGATTATTTCGTTAAAGCCATGCATTGCATCAATACGCTTCTTTGATAGCATTATTGTTCCGTCTTGATCGTTTGTCTTCATAATCAACAGCTCTAAAGTGTCTCCAACTTTCACTACATCCTCAGGTTTAACGTTTGGATCATTTGACAGTTCTGCTAACGGGATAAACCCAGCTTGTTTTCTCCCCACATCAACATACACTTCATTAGGAGCGATACCAACGACAACTCCCTGCACCTTATCATCTGTATTTAAATTTTTTAGAGATTCTTCTAACATTTGCTCAAAATTCATTTCTTCTCCAGCATCATTGTTTTCATTTTTTAAAATCTCTTCCATTTTAAATTTTACCTCCTCTATTATGCAAGATGGCGTAGAGGCGCCAGCTGTAACACCTACAAACTTTGCATCTTTTATATGTTCAAATTGTAAATCTTCGGCTTTTTCTATTAAGTAGGATTTACAATTTTTATTACAGATAGAAAAAAGTTTTGCAGTATTTGAACTTTCTCTCCCACCAATTACAATCATTACATCAGTTTTTTTAGATAATTCTCCGGCTTCTTTTTGCCTATTAATAGTAGTATTACAAATTGTGTCAAAGACAATTACATTTTCATAAGTATCCTTTAATATTTTTAAGCATTGCTGCCATTCATCCACACTAAATGTAGTCTGAGCTACAACCAAAATTTTAAAGCGGGTAATCTCTTGATTATTTTTTATTATGTCTAATAGTTCATTGGAATTATTAAAAGCAAAAAATGGTGCATTGCAATGACCCATTATTCCTTTTACTTCTGGATGATTTTTATCTCCCGCAATAAAGATAACATTTCCTTGCTTATTTATTTCACTAACTGTTTTATGTATTTTTTTTACAAACGGGCAAGTAGCGTCTTTGCAGCGTATGTTTAATTTATTTATAGTATCCATTGTTGATTTTGGCACTCCATGAGAGCGTATAACTAATACAGCATCTTCATCTATTTCCCGCGGATCACCAATTATTTTTACTCCTTGTTGTGCCATTTTGTTAACCATTTGGGGATTATGTATGATAGGTCCCAAAGTACAAACTTTTTCCCCCTTATTCAAAAGTTCATATACCATATCAACAGCTCTATTCACGCCAAAACAAAAACCTGCCGTGGAAGCTACCTTTATATGCAAGTATTCTTCCCCCTAAAAGACTTTTTAATTTTTCTATCATATAACATTATAAAATATATATCCTTAAAAATCAACCAATTTCTGAGGATATATTTATTTGCCTAGGTATTGTGCAGTTATTTAGAATAATCAACAGGATCTAAATCTTTAATGTTTTCCATTATAAACCTACTTGCGTTCCTAAATTCCTTGCCGGTTTCTTCTTTAATAGAAAGCTCAGATGTTAAAATAGGTTTTCCTATTGATATTATGTTTTTTCTAAATATTTTTACTGTGTGCTCATTTTTGCCGCTTATACATATTGGTAAAATTGGTGTAGTTGTTTTATATGCAATCATGGCACACCCGGTTTTAGGCCTTAAAAATTCGCCAGTTTTTGACCTTGTTCCTTCTATAAAAAGACCTAACTGCTCTCCATTTTCAAGTATATCCTCGGCTGTATCTATTGCTGAAGAATCTCCTTTCCCTCTGTTTACTGGAAATGCGCCAACCATTTTAAATAGTTTCCCTAAAAGTTTATTGTTGAAAAGTTCAGCTTTAGCCATAAAATAAATCTGCCTTTTTAAAGTGATTGCAAGTAATACAGGGTCAGCATTTGAAGTGTGATTCGGGCATAAAATAACCTTACCTTTGCTGGGAACATTCTCAAGCCCCCTTACCTCAAGACGGTATAATAACCTTGCAAAAGGTCTTATTAAAGTCACAATAAATCTATATAATTTACTTTCTTTCATATAATTCTCGGCCTACCTTAAATTATTTTTTATTGTATTTAAAACTAAATCTATTGACTCTTTAAGAGAGTATTCAGTAGTATCAATAATTATAGCATCATCTGCTGGTTTTAATGGGGCAATCTTCCTGTTTGAGTCGTCCTCATCTCTTTTTATTATATCTCTTAAGACCTCCTCATATTGGCATTTTATTCCTTTTTCAAGCAAATCTTTGTATCGTCTCTGAGCCCTTTTTTCTAAAGATGCAGTTAAAAAAATCTTTACATTAGCGTCCGGCAAAACCACCGTTCCGATATCTCTTCCATCCATAATGACGTTGTTTTGCTTTGCCATGTTTTGCTGCAAATCAAACAAAAAAGAGCGAACCTCAGGAATAGCAGAAACTTTTGAAGCCATCATCGAAACTTCAGGAGTTCTTATTTTTGATGACACATCTTTTCCACATAAAAAAACCTTTTGTTCTTTGTCTATAAACTCCAAATTGACCTTTATATTTTTAAGTGAAGATACTGCTGACTTATCATTGTTAATATTATTATCTATCATATAAAGACCTATTGCGCGGTATAACGCCCCTGTATCAACATAAATATACAACAGTTTTTTTGATAATTCTTTTGCTATGGTGCTTTTTCCCGCACCAGCTGGACCATCTATTGCTATTGAAATCATATAATCAAATCTCTCCTTTCGATGCAAACGTTCCTGCTAAAAAACCAGTAGAAAAAGCTATCTGTAAATTAAATCCACCTGTATACGCATCAACATCTATAATTTCCCCGGCAAAATAAAGCGATTTTATCTTTTTTGATTCCATTGTCTTTGGATTAATCTCAGAAGTTTTTATCCCTCCAGAAGTAATAATTGCCTCGTCTATTGGTCTAAATCCTTTTATATTAATAGTTAAACCTTTTAAAGCTTCCACTAGTTTTTTTCTCATATCCTTTGTTATTTGATGGCACTTTAAATCACTTTTGACCCCCGACAACTTTACAATCACGGGTATCATTTTTTTTGGCAACAAATCATCAAGTGCATTTGTATAATCTTTGTTTATATATTTTTGAAAATCCCTTGTTACACGTTTATCAAGTTGTTCATATGTAAGCGCCGGTTTTAAATCTATTTTAATAGAATATTTTTCTTTTAAAGCATCTTTTATATGAGCGCTCGCACTTAAAATAACTGGACCGGATAATCCAAAATGAGTAAATAACATTTCTCCAAAATCCTTATAAATCACCTTATTAGAGGAGGTATTTATCAGTC
>CAQZPH010000044.1 GCA_948933715.1 uncultured Eubacteriales bacterium
AAATTACCGTTTGTAAATGTTCCGGGAGCAGTCTATTCAGTTATATCTTTGTCTCCTACGATATTTTTTGCATGTCTTATGTCAATTTATAGAGGATATTACCAAGGCTTAAAAAATATGACACCAACAGCCATTTCTGAAATAATAGAGGCAACCTTTAAATTTTTTATAGGGTATATATTGTCGTATAGCATAATATATTGGGGATTTAAAGAATATTTGTCAAAGGGAACATTCCTTGGAAAACCATATGCCACAAAAGAATTAGCAGAAGCTGCGATTATGCCGTTTGCCTCAGCAGGGGCAATACTTGGAATATCCATTGGAGCGGCAGCAGGATTTTTATATTTGGTGTTAAGAAGTAAAATTAAAGGAGATGGGATAACCAAAGAAGAGTGCTTTAGTTCGCCGCAGGAAAAAGACTCTAAAAGTATAGCAAAAACACTTATAATGAGTGCATTACCTATTGGGTTAGGTGCTATAATTATGAATGTATCAGGTTTAATAGATACAACTTTGATATTATATAGAATCCAACATATTATGAATGTGGCACCTGGTGAATTATTGTCAGTATATGGGTCAAAAATAAGTCAAGCAACGCTAAACAGCAAAGATGGAGTGCATGGATTTTTAATGGGCTGCTATTCTTTTACGTTGCCTTTGATGATGCTTGTACCAGCTATTACTCAGGCATTTGGAATAGTTGCTTTGCCTTCTGTTACCGAAGCCTGGACAATAAAAGATAATAGAAAGCTAAAAAAGAGTATGGAATCAGTAATAAAAATGACTATGCTTGTAACTATACCTGCGGGTATAGGGCTATCAGTTTTGGGAGCACCTATTCTGAGTATGATATACAAAAATCGCCCAGATGCTGTTAGCATTGCTTCGGGAATAATACCAGTATTGGGTATTGCAACAATATTTACAGCTGCTAGCACTCCAGTTTGCAGCATGCTGCAAGCTATTGGTAAAGTTGACTTGCCGGTGAAAATAATATCTTTTGGTTTAGGAGTAAAAATAACTGTCAATTATTTATTAGTAGGAATTCCAAAAATCAATATACAAGGTGCAGGAATAGGTACCTTAGTTGGGTATGCATTTATATTTGTAGTTTCTACTTTTATGTTATGTAAAGAAACGAATATATTGCCCGACTTTTTTGCAACAATAGTAAAACCTTTTTTTGCATCTCTTTTTTGTGGAGCAGCTGCAGTTGTTTCAATAATGATATTTAAAGGAAGAATGCCGCTTGTGATAGCGATTTTCTCTTCGATTATAATAGCAATGATAGTTTATGGTTTGGCATTATTTGCTTTGGGGGCTTTAAGCCGCAATGATATAAAATTACTGCCAAAGGGAGAAAAACTTGTTAAAGTACTTGAAAAACTTCACATTTTAAGATAAAATAATATTAGTTTAATTCCTTTAGTGA
This sequence comes from uncultured Eubacteriales bacterium, assembly GCA_948933715.1. Classification (GTDB taxonomy): domain Bacteria; phylum Bacillota; class Clostridia; order Oscillospirales; family Acutalibacteraceae; genus CAG-557. Next base: position 1,439 of record CAQZPH010000044.1, read on the forward strand.
AATATAAACAATTTTAAAGGGACCTAACTGTTAATTTTTTACAATCTTTCAAAAAAACCGAAAAAATGTTGGACTTTAAGGAAAAAAGCATATATACTATAGGTGGTTAGTAAAATTTTTAAGTATTATAAAACTGACAGATGAAGTTGTCCTTTAAAGTAAGCCGAGATACAGTAGAAATATTTATAACGAAAGTTATGTAAGTGAATATTAAAAACGCAGAGTTTTTTAAGGAGAAGGATTTATAAAAATAGAATTAATGTAAAACTAATAGATGTACAAATGAATTAGATATTAAGTATCTATGAAAGGAAAAAATTTAAGCTAGTTCTCAAAGCTATTTAGCTTTGATGAATAAATATAAAATGGAGGTAGTCTAAAATGAACAAAACAGAATTAGTAGCATCCGTAGCAGAAAGGAGTGGCCTTTCAAAGAAGGATTCTGAGAAGGCAGTTGCAGCAGTTATTGATTCAATTGTTGGGGCTGTAAAGAAAGCTGATAAGGTCCAACTTATAGGTTTTGGTACATTTGAACTGCGTTCGCGTAATGCAAGAACAGGTCGTGACCCAAGAACAAATAGACCAATTAGAATTCCAGCATGTAAAGTTCCAGCTTTCAAAGCAGGTAAAACATTTAAAGAAGCTGTTGCAAGAAGATAAGAATTTAAATATAAAATCGACTTCTTAAATTAAGAAGTCGATTTTTTTGGGAGAAAAATATGAGATTAGATAAATTTTTAAAGGTTTCAAGAATAATAAAAAGAAGAACAATAGCAAACGAAGCGTGTGATGCAGGACGAATTACAGTAAATGGTAGGAATGCCAAAGCATCGTATAATGTAAATGTTGGAGATAAGGTGGAAGTAGAACTAGGAAATAGAAAAATAAAGTTTAAGGTAATTAAAGTAAATGAATGTATTAAAAAAGAAGAAGCACAGAGCATGTACGAAATGATAGATTAAAGAATATTGCCCTTTTTATATTCATAAATATTTATATGAATAATATATGGAGGGAACAAACATGCAAGAAGAAAAAAAGAACATAAAACTTTCTCATAATTTAATATTAAAAGAGAGAAAGTCTTTAAATATATCAGGAGTGCTAGATGTTGATAGTTTCGATGATGGTGCAGTTATAGCTTATACAGAGCTAGGGGAACTTACAATAAAAGGAGAGAATCTTCATATTAATAAAATAGATCTAGACAGCGGAGATCTTGAGCTTGATGGAGAAGTATATTTGCTTGAGTATACAGAGAACAAACCATCAGGACAAGGTCTTTTTTCAAAGCTGTTTAAATAGGAGCTGAAAGTATGGAGATAACTTTATTTTCCCAGACGACTTTTTTTTTATTATCGATACTTTTAGGCGCAGCCTTAAGCCTATTATTTGATGTAATCAGAGTTGTTAATGCAGTTTTAAAGGATAACTTAAGAAGAGTTTTTTTTGAAGATATATTTTATTTTATAATAAGTGCTGTAGTGACATTTATATACATATTAATAGTAAATATGGGTGAAATACGAATATATATTATTGTCGGGGAAATAATCGGTTGGGTGTTATATAGGTTTACAATAGGCAATTTTATTTTTAAGATTGTTTTGATTGTAGTTAACTTTATGATAAAATGGTTAAAGAAGATAAATAAATTTTTAATATCAAAGTTACCAAAAGAGCGAATTAAAAAATTAAAAAAGAGAATAGATAGCTTTAATTTAAAGTTAAAAAATAAATGCAAATTAAAGTTTAAGGGGTATTTAAAAACCAACAAGAAAAATAAAAAGCCCAAGATTAATAAAAGACTTAATGTTAAATTAAATAAAAAATATATTGAAAAGTTATAATATAATATGATATGATTAATAAAAGCATATTTTTGAAAGAAAATAAATTTTAAAAGGAAGTTAAGGGGTATGGAAGTTGTAAAAAGAAAGAGAAAAATCAGCGAGAGCTTTGTTAATTGGAGCTTAAGAGTGTTGGTTTTAATTTTTGTTTTTTATATAGCTTTTATGTTGGTTAACCAGTATATTCAAATTAATAATAAAAAGAGAAACTTAGAAAATCTTAATTCACAGCTAGAACTTCAAGAAAAAAAGAACGAAGAATTAAAAAAAATTGCACAAGCATCAGACGAAGAAAATGAGGAATCTTTTATTCGAATGGCTCGTGAATTAAATCTTTCGAAACCCGATGAGAGAATTTTTGTAAATATATCTGGGAACTAAATTTTAAGGAGGACGTTGTTTTTTTATGCAACTAGAGGTTGGATCGATTGTTGAAGGCAAAATTACAGGAATAACAAGCTTTGGAGCCTTTGTTGAACTGCCAGAAGGAAAAAATGGTATGATTCATATTTCTGAAGTGTCTACCAACTTTGTTAAAGATATTAAGGATTATTTAAAAGAAGGTCAGATAGTTAAGGTTAAGGTTATTAATATTTCAGAAAAAGGTGAGGTTGCACTTTCAATAAAAAAAGCGCAGGCACCTAAAAATAAACAAGTTTTAAATCAAAATAGGTCTAATGGACCAGGAAACTTTGAATGGCAAAGTGCTAAAAAAAGCTCGGATGTCAGTTTTGAAGAGATGATGTCTTCTTTTAAACACGCGAGTGAAGAAAAAATTTCTGATTTAAAACGTGCAACAGAATCAAAACGTGGGGGATTTTCACGAAGAGGAGCCCAACGCTCCTAAATATAAAAAGGGTCGATTAGTTCGGCCCTTTTTGAATGCAAACAGAAAAGAGGAAAATAAAAATGTTAATTATAAATGCTAAAATATATACTATGGATTCAGAAATAATAGAAAATGGGTTTATACATATAAAAGATACAAAGATAAATAAAGTTGGTCAAATGAAACATCTTAATGTTAAAGATGATAATATAATAGACATTAAAAATAAAAGTGTATATCCAGGGTTTATTGATGCCCATACACACATTGGTATATTTGAAAATGGCCTTGGTTTTGAAGGCAATGATGGAAACGAATATACAGACCCATCAACCCCCAATTTAAGAGCGATAGACGCTGTTAATCCTATGGATAAATGTTTTGAGGAAGCAATTTCATCTGGGGTTACTACTGTTATAACGGGCCCTGGAAGCGCAAATCCGATAGGTGGTCAGCTCATCGCAATGAAGACATATGGAAATTGTGTGGATGATATGATAATTAAAAGCCCGGTGGCTATAAAGTTTGCATTTGGTGAAAACCCAAAAGTGGTCTATAATGAGAAAAATCAAACCCCAATGACCAGAATGGCTACAGCAGCTATAATTAGAGAACAGCTTAATAAAGCTAAACGGTATAATGAAGATAAAAAGAAAGCAAAAAAAAGTCCAGGGGACTATGATTTACCAGAATATGATGAGAAAAGCGAAGCATTGCTGCCGCTAATTAATAAAAAGATATCAGCGCATATTCATGCTCATAGAGCTGATGATATTTTTACAGCAATAAGAATAGCAAAAGAATTTGATATAGATTATGTTATAGTACATGGAACAGATAGCCATAACATAGTAGATAAATTAAAAAATGAAGATGCTAAAGTTTTATCAGGACCTATCTTATTAGATAGATCAAAGCCAGAGCTTATCAATTTAACCACAAAAACTCCGGGGATTTTATCAAGGGCAGGGCTAGAAACAGCTATAATAACAGATCACCCAGAGACACCCATTCAATATTTATTGTTGTGTGCTGCTATAGCTATAAGAGATGGAATGGATGAATATGAATCGTTAAAAGCGATAACGATAAACCCTGCAAGAATATGCAAAATAGAAGATAGGGTGGGCTCTATAACCAAAGGGAAAGATGCGGATTTAGTTATATATGATGGATCCCCTTTTGATATTATGAAAAAACCTTGTTTTGTTATATGTGAAGGTAAAATAATAAATAAAGATATGTGATTTCGATGTAATTCTTGGAATTATTTTTTGTTGTATGATATAATATACGTTAATAGGTTGCATCTATATTTTTAGAAACTCAATTACACTCACATTACTATTAATTTTTGAGGGGGATGTAAAAATGAGAACCGTAATTACAGGAAGGAAAGTAAATTTAAAAGATAGTTTTAAAGAATTAACTGAGAAAAAACTAGCTAAGTTTGATAAATTGTTTGATGGGGATGCTTTTGCAACCGTTACTGTAACTGTTGCAAAAAATCGTCAAACAGTGGAGGTTACCATTAAGCATGAAGGAATGGTATATCGCGCTGAGTCAACTACTCAAGAAATGAACGAGGCTCTTGATAATGTTATGGAAGCTTTATCAAGGCAATTTAGAAAACATAAAACAAAGTTAGCAAAGTGTCTTAGAAAGGATTCTTTAGAAAACTATTTACCGCTTCAAGAGGATAATAGTTATGTAGATACTGAAGAGGAAAAATATGATGTAGTGAAAACAAAGAGCTTCTCTGTGAAGCCTCTTGATATTGATGAAGCCATATTACAGATGAACATGATAGGGCATCAATTTTTTATGTTTAGAAACCAGCAGACTAATGAAATAAATGTAGTATATCATCGGAAAAATGGAAACTATGGGTTACTTACACCTAACGAAGATTAAATTTAAACTCTCTATAAAAACAAGTAAAGCCGTACCTAATTTACATTACCGAGGTACGGCTTTTGAAAATTTAATTTTCTGCCAAAAGGTTTTCCACTGTACTTCTAAGCTCTTCTTCAGAATTGATATCTATACCGCTTTGTTTGATTGTCTCCTGAATGTATATGGGGAGAGACTGAAAATATGGATTTGTATTTAGTGATTCATTAAAGGTTTTGTTCATATTTTATCACCTCATAATAAATTGTGTGTATATTACTGCAGTATTATACAAATAAACATGGATTTAACATATTAAAAAGGACCTTATTATATTTAATTTACTTTTTACATGTTTTCTGATATAATGTTAAGTAATGTCATAAAACAGTGAGGCTATTAAAATGATTGATGATAATGAGGCTGTTATATCAGATATAAAAG
>CAQZPH010000045.1 GCA_948933715.1 uncultured Eubacteriales bacterium
CTTTAGGGGTAGCTGATGCTCTTGAACAACTTGGTGTTGATGTTAGAGTTCAAACTGCTATGGTTATGCAGCAACTTGCTGAGCCGTATATAAGGAATAAAGCAGTACGTCATCTGGAAAAAGGTAGAGTAGTTATCTTTGGTTGTGGAACAGGTAATCCATTTTTTTCAACTGATACAGCAGCATCGCTTAGAGCAGCAGAAATAGATGCTGACATTATACTTAAAGCAACTATGGTTGATGGAGTTTACGATAAAGATCCAAAGAAAAATAATGACGCTAGAAAATATGATTCTCTTAGTTATAGAGAAGTTTTAAATAAAGGATTAGCGGTAATGGATAGTACTGCAGCCTCAATGTGCAAGGATAATGGTATTCCACTTTTAGTTTTTAGCATAGATAACCCACAAAACATCTATGATGCAATTATGGGAAAAACTGTTGGTACAACTGTGATATAATAATGATATGAGGAGCTTAAGATATGAAAGAAATTTTTAGTAAGTTAGAAGAAAGCATGCAAAAATCTATAGGCGTTCTTTCAAAAGAATATATTTCAATAAGAGCAGGTAGAGCTAATCCTTCGGTTCTCGATAAAATAATGGTAGATTATTATGGAGCACCAACTCCTATAAATCAATTAGCTGCCATTTCTGTTTCTGAAGCCAGAACTTTAGTGATACAGCCTTGGGATGTATCTATTTTAAAAGAAATAGAAAAAGCTATACAAACATCAGATTTAGGCATTAACCCTCAGAATGATGGAAAAATTATAAGGCTTATTTTCCCAGCGCTTACCGAGGACAGAAGGCGTGAAATTGTTAAAGATATAGCTAAGATGGGCGAGGATACTAAAGTATCGATTAGAACTATGCGTCGCGATGCTATAGATAAAGTAAAGAAGATGAAAAAAGATTCAGAAATAACAGAAGACGATGTGAAACAAGCAGAAAAACAGATTCAAGATATTACTGATAAGTTTTGCAAATCTGCTGATGATCTATCTAACGAAAAGCAACGTGAGATAATGGCAATATAGCAAGAGGATACTAACTGGGAGTGATATAGCTTATGAGATGGCTAAAAAAAGAAAACCATAAAATAAAAAATCAACTTCCTGTTCACATTGGAATTATAATGGACGGTAATGGAAGATGGGCTAAAAAAAGAGGGCTTCCTCGCTCTGCTGGCCATAAATCAGGAGCTAATAATTTTAGAAAAATCACTAGATATTGTAGCGGAATAGGAATAAAATATCTAACTATATATGCCTTTTCTACTGAAAACTGGAAAAGACCAGAAGAAGAAGTAAAATTTTTAATGAATTTGTTTGAACAGTACATAAAAGAAGCTTTAAGTGACTTTCAAAAAGAAAACATAAGAATTATTTTTTTAGGGGATAAAAGTAAATTTTCCACTAATTTAAAAAATCTTATAGATGAAGTTGAAAAAGCATCTAAAACCAAAACTGGCATGACACTTAACATTGCAATGAACTATGGTGGTAGAGATGAAATAGTAAAAGCGGTTAAAAGTTTGGGAGAAGAAGTGAAAAAAGGAAAGATTTCTCCTGAAGAAATAGATGAAGAGTCTATTGCAGGGAAACTTTATACTTGCGGTCAACCTGATCCAGATTTGATAATAAGACCAAGTGGTGAATATAGGTTATCAAACTTTTTGCTTTGGCAAAGTGCTTATTCTGAATTGATTTTTATGGATATATTGTGGCCTGATTTTAGCACAAAAGATTTAGACAAAGCACTAAACGAGTATTCATCCAGAAATCGACGCTTTGGAGGGATATAAATGATTATCAGAACAATCTCAGGTGTTTTAGGTGGGTTAATTGTTATAATTGTTCTTATTTTTAATAATAGTTTGCCGCTGCTATTAAATGCTGCAATATCTATTATAAGCATGCTTGCTACATATGAAATATTTTCTGCCATGGGCCTTAATAAAATGTATAAGGTTACAATCCCGGGGATTTTATTTTCTGCAATGCTACCTCTTATAGGCAATGGTTTATTATGGCAGGGGCTATGGTTTATATATACCTTTTTCATATTTGGAGTACTTCTTGTTATTAAAAAAGATTTGTGTTTTAAAGATATTGCTTCCATATATAGTGTGGTATTATTAATTACTATGTCTTTAAACTTTATTGTAAAGCTAAGAGATTTTGGTGGTGTTTTTAGTAGTTTTTATGTTCTGTATGCTCTTTGCATATCATGGATGTGTGACATAGGCGCATATTTTTCGGGCACTTTTTTTGGAAGGAAAAAGCTTTGCCCCACTATAAGCCCTAAAAAAACCGTTGAAGGAGTTGTGGGGGGAATTATTTTTTCTTTTTTAATGAGTATTCTTATATGTTTTGCGTTTGAACGGTTTATGTTTGATACAGGTGTAAGGGTGAATTTCCACTATATAGTTCCAATCTCTCTTATTGGAACCGTAATATCAATTGTTGGAGATCTTGTATTTTCAGCGGTTAAAAGAGGTTGTCATGTAAAGGATTTTGGGAATGTTATTCCTGGTCATGGTGGAGTTCTAGATAGATTTGATAGTGTAATTTTTGTAGTTCCTTTTGTATATTTTATGGTTAATATTTTTAATATTATAAGAATATAAATCCGGAACTTATATGGGTGATATGATGGTAGAGAAAATTTCAGTGCTCGGTTCAACAGGATCTATTGGCAAAAAAGCTTTAAAAATTGCAGATAAACTAGGTATATTGGTAAAAGGTCTTTCGGTTTTTAACAACATTTCTTTATTGGAAGACCAAATAAGATGTTTTAAGCCTGAAAAGGTTTCCGTTTTTGACGAAGATGCTGCTGTTAAACTAAGAAACAATATAAAAGATTGCAGGACAAAGGTGCTTGCAGGCATTGATGGGTTGTGCGAAGTGGCATCTTTAGAAAGTGTAGATACGGTTTTGAATTCTGTTAGCGGCATGATAGGTTTAAGACCAACGCTTTGCGCAATAGATGCTAGGAAAAATATTGCCCTTGCTAATAAGGAAACGTTGGTAGCAGGCGGGTCCTTAGTTATGAATAAAGCTAGGGAAAAAGGAGTGAGCATTTTACCTGTAGACAGTGAACATTCAGCTATTTTTCAGTGTCTAGAAGGATGCCATGATAAAAAATCTTTGCAAAAGTTAATATTAACAGCTTCTGGGGGTCCTTTTTTTGGCAAAAGTATAAATGACTTAAAAAACGTTACTAAAAAAGAAGCTTTAAAGCACCCTAACTGGAGTATGGGGGATAAAATAACAATTGATTCTGCAACTATGATAAATAAAGGCCTTGAAGTTATAGAGGCGGCATGGCTTTTTAATGTGTCACCGGATGATATTGAGGTACTTATTCATAGAGAAAGCATTGTGCATTCTATGATAGAGTATAATGACAATTCTGTTATAGCGCAACTAGGGGTCCCAGATATGGGGATACCAATACAATATGCATTTACTTATCCTGATAGGCTGCCATCTATTGTCGATAAGTTAGATTTAAGTAAAATAAGAAACCTTTCATTTTGCAAGCCAGATAACAAGATTTTTAAGGGCATTGAAATATGCAAATCAGCGCTTAAAATAGGAGGAACAATGCCTGCTATAGTAAATGGAGCAAATGAAGAAGCTGTCAAGTTGTTTTTGGAGGATAAAATTTCGTTTTTGGACATTAGTAATACCGTAGAAAAAGCTATGAACCATTTTAAAAGTAATAGTGTCGCTTCATTGGATGACATATTAAAAGCTGATAAGGAAGCTAGAATATTTGTAAAAGAAAATGTTTTTAGACAGGAGAATAAAATATGTTAATTAACGTATTATTGGTGATAATTTCAATACTTTTATTTTCATTAGTCATATTTATACATGAATTGGGACATTTTATGACGGCGAAGTTATCTGGAGTAAGAGTAAATGAGTTTGCAATAGGCATGGGTCCGGCAATATTTAAAATCAAGAAAAAGGATACGCTTTATGCCCTACGATTGTTTCCTGTTGGTGGGTATTGTGCTATGGAAGGCGAAGATACCGAAAGCACCAGTAAGGATGCTTTTTCGCAGAAGTCTGTTTTTAAAAGAATATTAATTGTAGCTTCTGGTGCAATTATGAATATAATTCTCGCTTTTGTTTTTATGGTTGTAGTTACAGCGCAGCAACCCCAATTTGCTTCCACTAAAATATCCAAATTTTCTGAAAACGCTACAACAAGTCAATATGGTTTAAAACCCGGTGACACAATAAAATCTATTGATGGATACAATGTATCAACTTTTACAGATATTAATTTTATGTTAGCTGTAAACAAAAATTTTACCTCCGATATAATTGTTGATAGAGCCGGCGAAGAAGTTAAGTTAAGTGGAGTAAAATTTGCAACCCGTGAAGAAAAAGGGAAAACAGTTTTAGTAAGAGATTTTTACGTTTTTCCTATTGAAAGGAATATGGGAACAGTTATAATTCAATCATCTAAAGAAATGGGATCCAATATTAGAATAACTTATGCCACTCTCATTGGCATGGTAACAGGAAAACTTAGCATAAATGAAGTTTCAGGTCCTGTGGGGCTTGTTTCAGTAATTTCTACGGTTGCGTCTGAAGGGCTAAAAGTAAATTTCTTGGCTGCATTAAATAATGTGATAATGGTTATGATGCTTTTATCGGTTAACCTTGGAATATTTAATTTATTGCCTATTCCTGCTCTGGATGGAGGAAGATTAGTTTTCTTAATAATAGAAGCTATTAAAGGTAGCCCAGTTAACCCTAAATATGAAGGTTTAATTCATACTGCTGGATTTGCAATGCTAATTTTGCTTATACTGTTTGTTACAGTCAACGATATAATTAAATTGTTCTCTGAGAAAGGAACGGGAGGCCTATGAGGCGCAGAGCTAAAGTTATAAAAATAGGCGAAAAAAAAATTGGTGGCAATGAGAAAATTGCAGTCCAGTCCATGCTAAATGTGCCGTCATATGATATTGAAAACAATGTAAAAGAAGCAATAAGATTGCAAAATGCAGGTTGTGATATATTAAGAATAGCAATTCCTGATATGGATTCTATAAAGCTTATACCAGCAATTAAAGAAAAAATTACGATTCCCTTGGTAGCTGATATTCATTTTGACTATAAGTTAGCTATAGAATCTGTTGCTGCCGGGATAGATAAGGTAAGAATAAACCCTGGGAATATCGGAGAGGAATCTAAAGTAAAACAAGTAGCTGACATTTGTAGAGTTAACAATGTTCCGATACGAATAGGAGTAAATTCAGGATCGATTGAAAAAAGTATTTTATTTAAGTATGGCCATCCTACTGCGAATGCTTTGTGTGATAGCGCGCTTTACCATGCTTCATTGCTTGAAAAATATGATTTTTATGACATAGTGCTGTCTTTAAAATCTTCTAATGTGCAAACAATGGTCCAAGCTTACAGAACTATTGCAGAAAAATGCGATTATCCATTGCATTTAGGTGTAACAGAAGCAGGTACAAAGAAGATGGGAATCATAAAATCTTCAATTGGAATTGGTTCTTTATTGCTTGACGGAATAGGTGACACTATAAGAGTATCATTGACAGCAGACCCAGCAGAAGAAATCTATGCAGCACACGATATTTTAAAAACCATTGGAATAGAAAAAAAAGGTGTGGAGTTTATCTCCTGTCCAACTTGTGGCAGAACCAAAATCGACGTTATAAATCTTGCAAAAAAGGTTGAAGATAAATTACAAAACCTTGATAAAAATATAAAGATTGCTATAATGGGATGCGCAGTTAATGGTCCCGGAGAAGCAAAAGAAGCAGATATTGGTATTGCTGGAGGAAATGGGGAAGGCTTAATTTTTAAAAAAGGTGAAATTATTCGTAAAGTTAAAGAGAAAGACCTTGTTGAAGAGTTGCTTAGAGAAATAGAAAATTTATAAGTTAAGAGGGTTAAATGATTTGAGCGTATTTGGAGAATTTTTAAATAAGTACATAAACAATGATTTATTCCCTAAAGATATTGCAAATGGTACCATAGAATCTATAGATATAGATTCAAAAAATAGAATACTTAATATTGATGTGATGTTTCCGCAAATTGTTAAACGTCATGCGCTTTATGATGTAGAAAATTATCTAGAAAGATCTAAATTAAATTTAAGCAAAGTGTGTATCAATCC
>CAQZPH010000046.1:0-4122 GCA_948933715.1 uncultured Eubacteriales bacterium
TATTTCCTAAATAGTAGGAATCATATTGTTTTAAAAAGTCGCTGCTTGCATTGCCTGTAGGAGGTTCCCCTTTGGTACTAAAACTCAATCCCCAATTGTTGTTAACCGCCGTTGATGTAGCTATAGAATGGTTTTGCATCTTTAAACTTGCTCCAATTAATATTGATAGAACAAAAAAACAAACCAGTAATGAAAAAATTAAATATTTTCTTTTTAAAACTATTACCAATTTGCTCACCGCCTTTGTATATAATTACAGTATTATACAAATCAATCCATTGCACCCTTCATTTATTATCTTTTCTATTGTTTCTTTTACCTTAGTCCGTGCATCATTCGGCATTCTATAAAGTTTATTATGAAGTCCTTCGTTTACAAGTTCATAAAGCGATTTACCAAATATATTAGACTCCCATATCTTTCCTGGGTTTTCTTCAAATTCTTTTAATAAATAATTTACTAATTCTTCTGACTGCTGCTCTGATCCAACTATAGGGGTTACTTCAGTTGTAATCCGGGTTTTCATCATATGTACAGATTGAGCAGATGCTTTAAGGCGTATCCCATATTTGCCACCTTGTTTAATTATTTCGGGTTCATCTAAGGATAGCTCTTCTGTGGATGGCATAACGATTCCATATCCTGTTTCCTGTACATCATCGTACGCCTGACTAATTTTATCGTATTTTTCTCTTATTGCTGCAAGCGATAACATGCAGTCAAGTAAATCGCCTTCATCGTTCACTTCAAGGCCTGTTTTTTCTCCCAACACTTTATAAAATAAATTGGGACTTATTTCTGCTAAAATTCGTGCATTTCCCATTCCTAAATCGACCGAAGTGGCTTTTGCTGCATCTATATAATCGCAGGATATTACGTTATCTGTTATATGATTTATTTCTCTTATTCTCTTTATATCTTTTGCATATTTTTCTATTGTAGAATATATTTCGTTCCTTAACCAATGTGATTTTTCAAGAGACCTTAACCATTTTGGCATATCTATTTTTATTTCTTTTATTGGAAACTCAAATAATATTTGAGCTAAAATACGTTTTATTTCATTTTCACTTAATTCTAAACAATTTACGGGTAAAACGGGAACATTGTATTTCTCAGTTAAAGATTTGGTAAGCTCTCTTGTTTCATTTGAGGTTGGGTGCACTGTATTCATCAAAACTATAAACGGTTTTTTTATTTCTTTTAGTTCATCAATTACTCGTTCTTCAGCTTCTGCATATTCTTCCCTTGGTATATCACTTATGCTACCGTCTGTAGTTACAACTAAACCTATAGTTGAATGCTCAGTTATTACTTTTTTTGTTCCAAGTTCTGCTGCCATATTAAATGGTACTGGTTCCTCAAACCATGGCGTCATAACCATACGTGGTTGCTCATTTTCTATATATCCTAGTGAACTTGGAACTATATATCCAACACAGTCTATTAGTCTTACTTTAAAACTTGCATTATCTTCAATATTAACCTCTACCGCGTCTTCGGGAATAAATTTGGGTTCTGTGGTCATTATTGTTCTGCCTGCTGAGGACTGCGGCAATTCATCAACTGCTCTTTCTTTTTTGTAGTTGCTATCCATATTAGGAATTACAATACTATCCATAAAACGTTTTATAAAAGTAGATTTTCCACTTCTAACTGGACCTACTACTCCAACATAAATATCGCCATTTGTTCTTTGCGCTATATCTTGATATATATTTCTTTCTTCCAAAATTACTTCCTCCTTAATTGAGCGCATTTTGTATTTAATTTATATAATGATATTATCACATTGGTATAAATAGCATATTTCTTCCTTGCAATGTATCATCATCCATGTCATTTTCTTCTTTTATTTTTTCTACCGATGTACAATATTTACGGGCTATATTCCACAATTCTTCATCATTGTCTGTATAATAAATAGTGAGAGCTGTATTCTTATCTTTTTTCCTTGGCTTCTCTTCATCTATATATATATCTGTTATAGACATATAATCATTCTCAGAATATACCATTGCGCCAATTTGTAATTCTGATACCACTTCTACACTATTTTGACCATTAATTTTACAATCACATGATTTTAATATAACGTTCTCTTCGCATAAAATGGAATCGGAATTTCTCTCAAAATCATATTGATACTCAAATTCTATAAGTCTTTCTGAATAAAAAGGTATTTCCTCAGCGTCTTTTGCCAATATGCACACGTTAATTTTTCCAGAAAAAATAATAGCACCATCTTTGGCAAAAGATTTTATATTGCTAAGTTCACCTATAACATCAAGTATTTCAGATATTCCGTTGCTACTTATTTCAATTATACTTTTACTTATGTATGGTTCATTTATCGTGCTATTTAAACTAGTTAAAGATATATTTTCATATTTAGGTTCAGACTCATAATCCATTGAATACACATCGCTTAAAACACTTGTATCTTTTTCTGCATAAGCAATAGCTGATATACCTATTTTACTCTCAAAAGCTAAAAGATTACTTTCACTGTCTTCATCTTGCCTTATGTTTACATCATGGTTTAAAACCTCAACATTTACATCGCAAATACAATCATCTTCTACGCCTTCAATATCAACTATTTGACTTATTGGTATTGTATGTTCCATTATATCAACTGTCCCATATTCTATATCACTTACATACAATATTCTTATATTTGCTTGGGCATTTACCATTACTTTATTTGTAAGCGTTTTATAGTCTTGCAATTCTGTTGTTACAATTGTTTTTAGTATATACTCTATATCAGGCTGTTTACTGCCTTTATCTATCATTTCATTCACTGTAAAATATTGTTGACCCATACCTACTATATTGCTGTATTTCGTTGGTGTTTTTTTCTTTTGTATGCCTTCTCCATCAATGTCATAAACTATACTTTTGTCTTTTTTACACTTGACCTTTACAAATATAGAAAATGCTCCATGTATATCTAGTCTACGTGGAGTTACAGCCCTGCAGTTTACATATTCTACTTTGGTTTTTGTAAATATTACTGCATCTTGCACTGAACCTTTTAAATTTACTGATACAGAAAACGGGCTTGTATGTTCACAACACCTTATCGACATTTTTTCTACATCGAGATAAATAAGGGAAATATCTGCGCTGCCCTCAATATATAACTTATCTCCAGAAATGTTTCTTGAACTTATTTGCGGACAAATCTGACATTTTAATATCCTTTGAATATCAGGACAATAATCCGGCAAGCTAAAGTCTAAATCAACCGGTTGCTCAACAAGGCTGTCAAACACTGTTTCACTTATACATAAAGGTTCTCTTTTAATACTATAATCCATAGACTTAACCTCTCTTTTTATATTTCTATATCTAAATGTATTCTTCACCTGTCCCCTTTATGACATTACAGGTTAATCTAAAATCAAAATTTATATAGCTTTATTCATTTTCACATTTTCTTGGACAGCTGTATATAATATATTAACGACGTAAAAAAGTATTGTCATACTTAAATTGGCGGTGATAAATATGACCTGCTACTGTCGACAAGGCAAACTAGCTCTTATTTTCGTGTTAGGTCTTACTATATCTTACTTGGTTCCTATCCATTTTATAGTAAAACTTCTCGTTGTAATATTAATTATTCTTTCTATATCATTAATACGGTGTTAATTAAGATTGGGGGTCTTTGTTGTGAAAGTTGTAGTCGTTAAAAGCCCTAAGGTCCTCGGATTCTTTTTAAGAAAAATATTTAAAATAAAAAAAGAAGAAATTAAATAACAGTTTTAAATTAAAAGCACCTCGACTTCTAATTCGTGGTGCTTTTCTTTTATGGGCTATAAAGTTTTAAAATCTGCTTACTTTTATTAAACATGCTAAACAATTTATTATTGTTTAGCACTCAGTAGTGTCGTATAATTATAAATAATAGAACAACACACAAGGAGAACTTTAAATGAACTATTTAAAACTCACCCAAAATGAATTACTCATAGAAAAAGAAAAAATTTTAAAAGAATATGAAAAATTAAAAAAGTATAACTTAAATCTTAATATGGCAAGAGGAAAACCTTCTCTTTCTCAACTTAACCTTTCAAGGGAACTTTTAGACTGCGTTAATTCGAACTCTGATTG
>CAQZPH010000046.1:4132-5900 GCA_948933715.1 uncultured Eubacteriales bacterium
GGTATAGACTGCCTAAATTATGGTACACTTGAAGGCATTCCTGAAATTCGGAATCTTTTTGCTCCCATTTTAGGTGTTGATGAAAATCAAATATTCGTTGGGGGAAACTCTAGCCTTAGCATGATGTTTGATACCATCTCGTTTTTTATGACACAGGGGGCATCTTTTTGTAAGCCTTGGGCTTCTCAAGGAAAAATTAAATTTTTATGCCCAAGCCCTGGCTATGATAGGCATTTTGCCATACTTGAATACTTTAACATAGAACCAATAATAATACCTATGAAAAATGATGGCCCTGATATGGATATGGTTGAAAACTTGGTTTCACATGATGATGCAATAAAAGGTATCTGGTGTGTTCCTAAGTATTCAAACCCTCAGGGTATAACATATTCTGACGAAACTGTAAAACGTTTCTCAGCGCTCAAGCCCCTTGCAAAGGATTTTAGAATCTTTTGGGATAATGCGTATGCTATCCATGACCTTACTGATAAACCATCGCATCTTTTAAATATAATGGACGAATGCAAAAAGAATGGAAATGAGGATTTACCAATAATATTTTGTTCCACTTCAAAAATCACCTTCGCAGGGGGCGGAGTAGCATTTCTGGGTGCTTCAAAAAATAATATTAACGATATTAAAAGAATGTATTCTTTTAAAACAATCGGGTTTGATAAAATAAATCAACTGCGTCATGTCCGCTACTTTAAAGATTATAATGGTTTAATAAATCATATGAAAAAACACCGTGAAATCCTAAAACCTAAGTTTGACATCGTTATACACTCTTTAAATTCTGAATTTAAAGATAATAACATTATTTCCTACACAGAACCAAATGGTGGTTATTTTATCAGTGTAAATGTTATGAATGGCTGCGCTAAACGTGTTGTTGAGTTATGTAAAAATGTTGGTCTTACTTTAACAAATGCTGGTGCTACATATCCCTTGGGGTTTGATAAAGATGATAGCAATATTCGCATAGCACCTTCATACCCTAGTCTAGGTGAACTTAAAAAAGCTATATCTGTATTTTGTATATGTGTAAAGCTTGCTACTGCCGAAAAACTTCTTGAAAATTAGTAATTTAACTGCCTTGTTTAGAAAATGAGGCAGTTATTTTTTCTCCAATTTTTATTTCCTTTATAAACCCGGTTTTTCTATCTGCTCTTACCTCAAATTTACCTACATCTATTTTCCCAATAAAGGCCATTTCTTTATCATCTTTATAAAATGGTTTCTCCTCCTCCATTTCTGACATACAATCAAGTGCATCCATAATCGACACCACAACTGAAGAATTTGGTAGAACCACTGCGTCTGTCTTATAAGACAATCCGTCTTTGGATATTGAGTTTTCTGTACTGCTATGATCAAATACTAACCCTTTTAGTGTCTCGGGTGAAGTTACTTCTAAACTTGTTGTTCCGGACTTATCTCTTGTAATGTTAGCATTCATTTGGATTTCATCTGACTTTATATCAACATTGCTCTTAAAGTCCAACATCAGATGTTCGTCATTGGCAAGTGTATTATTGCCACAACCGGCTAAAATAATTACCGGTATTAATATACCGGTAATAAATAAAAACCGTCTCATATTAATAGTACTCCTTTATTCTAAAGATTTAAATAAAGACGGTAATTCTTTTATTATGTCACTTGAAATCATAGATACCTGAGATAATTTATTAGCGCATCTATCTCCTGCCAAAGCATGTAAATAAACCCCACATTTAGAGCTTTCCTTTAAAGGCATACCTTG
>CAQZPH010000047.1 GCA_948933715.1 uncultured Eubacteriales bacterium
GCGAGGTTCAGGCCGCAACAAACAAACTGGCCAATGCTTACATCAGCAGCAACAGCCGTGGGTTTGATTTTTTGTTTAGTTTTGGTAAACAAAATAGGAGTAAGAAAAATGATAGTTTTAGGTGCAATATTAGCTTCAATAGGGGCTGTAGCATCTGCGATTTTTGATAATTTATTTACTTTTTCCATTGCAAGAATAATAGTTGGCCTTGGTATTGCAGCTTTAATTTCATCCACTAAATTGTGTGCAATATTTGAAAAAGATTCAAGTATGCGACTTAAAATTCTACCTTCTGTTGCAGCAGGCCAAATTGCAGGGACAAGCTGTGGTATCGTTATAGGAGGACTTATAGCTTCACGTACGTCTTATAACTTTGTTTTCATACTTGAAGCGGTATTAATAGTTATAAGCCTACTTTTTATTAGTATAACTAACCTTCAGGGTGAAGGAAATAAAAATCCTTTTTCCTTATCAAACGTAGTGGGTATTGTAAAGTCGGTTCGCATAGTTATGTATATGTTACTTATAATAATTCCAATATATATGGCTGAAATATTTGTTTTATATGTAATTCCGTTGTATGGAAAGGAAATAGATTTAACACAGTCTGTTATATCTGGATTAATATTTTTAAACTTTTTATTGAGTGCATATACTTCTAATACGGGAACAAGATTATCTGTAAAATTATTGGGCGAGAAAAAGTCTGTAATATTTTATATAATATTAATGATAGTTTCAATAGAAGCGTTTTCTATTGGAAATAACATTGTTGTAGCGTTAATGGCTGTAATTTTAATAGGAATAGCAGATGGATTTGGGCTAAATATAATTTTTGAATATATTTATAGAATACAGCCGGATATTGATAAAGTAACAGCTACATTTATGTTTTTGTTAGCATCGCAAGTAGGTGGAGCAATTGCACCAATGATTGTTTCTTCAAACATAAGTAGTGGAGCTGCCAAAGCTTCGTCTATTCTTGGATATATGCTAGCAGGTGGAACAATGCTATACGGAATCTTTTTAATCATAAATAAAAATCGCCAAAAGCAATTGGCAAATTAATAAAAACACCGATATCTTTGTTAAAATAATTATAAGCATTGTTTAGTAAAAAAGTAAGCAGAAAAATTTTCTGCTTACTTTTTTATATGTATTAAGTTTTAAATTTATGTTTCCGATAAGGCTTTACATAACCATGCCTCAGCTATATCAATAGCGGGGTAGAGACCATCTTTTTCACATTTTTTAATGATCTTTTTACGGGGACTAAGTGAAGCATCTGTGCTTAAAAGCTGAACAGATACTTTATCAGCAACATCAGCATTGAACATAGGTTTAGAGCTTAATATATCAAGCTTTATTACGTAACTATCACTGATGTTACCATAATAGATAGTATTATTACAACGAACCAAGGGTTTATTTTTGTATACAGCAGATTTTTCACGTAAAGTATTTTTTTTCGGCAGAAATACCCCCCCAATCTAAAGAATCTAATTGAGTCAAGAATAACAACCACTAATCAAGATTTAAATAGGATTTTAAGAGAGCCTTTAAAAGATCGTCTCGATCAATTCGACAAATAAGATTACGAGCATTATTATATGTTGTTACATAGGTTGGATCTTGGGAAAGAATATAACCAACCATTTGATTAAGAGGGTTATATCCCTTTTCCTTCAATGCTTCATAAACTACAGGAAGAATTTGTTTTATTGATTCTTCTTTATTTTCGTTTGCAGAAAACGTCATTGTTTTGTTTTTATCGAGCATATAATTTCCTCCTATACAATAGTATAACATATTTTATTTAAAAAGGAAAGTTTTTCAACTTTATTATTTAACTACGCAGGGTTATTCCCATTTTGTTAAAGGTTTTAATAGTTTTTTCTATAATAATATTTACTTGATCATCAGTTAGGGTTGATTCCTGCGAACGCAAAGAAATATTAAGAGCTACACTTTTTTTATTCTGTGGAATTTGCTCCCCTTTATAAATATCGAAAATGCTTACCTTCTCAAGCAAATTGCCAGCTGACTGTTTAATAACTTTTTTTAGATCACCAACAGGGGTTTCGTTATCACATATTAGGGCTAAGTCCCTTATAACTGCCGGAAATTTAGCAATAGGTTGGTAAGAAACATTACTTTTTGAACTTTCTTTTAATTTAGGAATACTCAATTCAATAATATATACCTTGCTAGAGATTTCATAATTATCAAGAACTAAAGGATGAACTTCTGCAATATTTCCAAGTGTAATACCTTTATGTGAGATAGTAGCACAGCGTCCAGGATGAAAATAGACAATGTCTGAGTTAGCGGTTATATCGTAATCAGTGATAAATAAATTTTCAAGTAAATCTTCAAGAATACCTTTAACATATAAAAAGTCTATATCCGGGCCATAAAATCCAGCGATTAGCTTGTTTGTTTCAGTAGGTAAGGAATCGTTATCGTTAGGAGTATACTCAGTTGCCAGTTCAAAAAGCTGAGCGTTTTCATTTTTTTGATTAAAATTTAATGAAAGTACGTTTAGCATAGAAACGATAGCCGTGGTCCTCATAAGACAGGTATCTTCTCCAAGAGGGTTTGCTATGACAACTGATTTCCTTAATGGATGCTCAGCAGGCAATAAAATTTTATCATATTGACGAGGACTTATAAAAGAATAAGTTGTTATTTCATTTAACCCTAATGCTATCATAATATTTGTTATTTTTTGCTCGAATTTTTGGGTATCTGTATATTTACCGTAATGACTACCATTAAGAGGTGTAGAAATAATATTGTTATAACCATAGAAACGAGCAATTTCTTCAGCAATATCATTTTTTAATTTTAAGTCAGGCCTAAAACTTGGCACTACTACTATTTCATCAATAACTTTACAATCAAGTTTCGATAAAATATCAATCATTTTTTCTTTTGGTAAATCTATGTTTAAAAATTCATTTATAAATTGTGGATCAAATGGAATTTTAACAACAGAATCTTTAGAATTGTCTACTATTATAGTGTCAGATAAAACATCTCCAGCACCAAGAAGTTCAATTAATTCACAAGCACGATTTAATGCAGGAATACAATTGTTTTTATCAAGACCTTTTTCAAACCTTGAGCTAGAATCAGTGCGCATATTTTGCTCTTTTGAAGCTTTCCTAACAGCAATAGGATCAAAAATAGCAGATTCAAGAACAATAGTAGTTGTGTCATCCATTACAGAATTGTATTCTCCACCCATAACTCCAGCAATGGCAATAGGTTTTTTATTGTCAGCTATAACAAGGTTATTTTGACTTAATTTTCTTTTAACACCGTCAAGGGTTGTAATAGTCTCACCACTAGTAGCTTTTCTTACATTGATTTGTTTGCCTTCGATAAACCGTAAATCAAAAGCGTGTAGCGGCTGACCGTATTCTAGCATAACATAATTGGTTATATCTACTATATTATTAATAGAACGAATACCCATAGCACGAAGTCGCTCACGGATAAAACGAGGAGACTTTGTAATCTTAACGTTTTGGACAATTTTAGCGCTGTAAAAAGGACATAGTTCTTTATCTAAAACATTTACTTTAAGATCTTCATTATTTTCTTTTAGCTGAGCTTTTACAACTGGGGTATGAAGTTTTAATTCTTTATTAAAAGTAGCTGCAGCTTCTCTTGCAAGACCAATAATAGAAAGACAATCAGGTCTATTTGGAGTAATTTCAAATTCGAATTTAGTATCGTTAAGACCAATAACCTCACGAATATCTTTCCCAAGCTCTAAGTTTTCTTCTTGCAATACAAAAATGCCATCTTCCACAGCATAAGGAAAGTCATTAATGCTAAGACCGAGTTCTCCTAGGGAACACATCATACCACAGCTTAAGGTTCCTCTTAGTTTCCCTTTTTTTATTTTAGTACCATCTGCTAAAGTGGAGCCGTCTAAAGCAACAGGGATTATATTGTTTACTTTTAGGTTTTTAGCACCTGTGACGATTTGTATGGGTTCCTTTTCACCGACATCAATCATACATACCACAAGTTTGTCAGCGTTTGGGTGCTTTTCAATCGATAATACTTTGCCAACAACTACACGACTGATCTTTTCCCCTTCAATTTCGTATTTTTCAACTTTGGAACCGCTCATAGTCATTTTATCAGCAAACTCTTTAGGGCTAACATCTATATCAATAAAATCTTTTAACCATTTCATAGAAAGATTCATTATAAAACCACCTTAATACAAATTTATTTAACTTAAAACTGATTTAAAAACCTAACGTCATTTTCATAAAATAAGCGCATATCATCAATGTTGTAGCGGCGCATGGCAATTCTTTCAAGCCCAACACCGAAAGCAAAACCGCTATAAACTTCAGGGTCTATATCACAATTTTTAAGGACAGTAGGATGAACCATACCACAGCCCAATATTTCAATCCATCCTTCATTTTTGCATAAACGACAGCCTTTACCATGGCAGCTAAAACACTGAACATCAACTTCTGCTGAAGGTTCGGTGTAAGGAAAATGGTGGGGTCTGAATCTAACAACAGAATCTTTACCATAAAGAGCTTGTATAAATGTTTCAAGAGTTCCTTTAAGGTCAGAAAATGTAATTCCTTTATCCACAACTAATCCTTCTATTTGATGAAAAAGAGGAGAATGAGTGGCATCAACAGCATCAGAACGATAAACACGACCGGGTGAAATTATTCTAATTGGAGGGTTAGATTTTTCCATTGTACGTATTTGCACACAAGAAGTTTGAGTTCTAAGCAAAGTGTTTTCATTAATATAAAAAGTATCTTGAGTATCCCTTGCAGGATGGTGCTTTGGCATGTTAAGCGCTTCAAAGTTATAATAGTCGTTTTCTACTTCTGGGCCGTTTACGATGTTAAACCCCATGCCGATAAATATTTCCTTAACTTCATCTAAGACAATAGTTAGAGGATGACGATGACCAAGATGGCGACGCTTACTAGGTAAAGTGACATCAATTTTTTCAGAAGATAAACGGATGTCAAGTTCAAGTTCTTTAATCTTTTTTATATTAGTATCGATGCTTTTAGCAATAAAGTCACGAATCTCATTTGCAAATTGGCCAATAATAGGGCGCTCTTCGTTTGAAAGTTTACCCATTTGCTTTAGAATGTTTGTAAGTTCACCTTTTTTACCAAGATACTTAATTCTAATGTTTTCTATATCTTTTTGACTTTTAACTTTTGATAATTCATGCTCAGCAGATATACGAATATTTTCAAGTTGTTTTTTCAAAGAAAATCACCTCATTAAAATAATAAAAAAAGTCGCAAATCATCCCCATAAAAGGGACGAAAGCGAACTTCCGCGGTACCACCCTTAATTTTTGCATAAGCAAACACTTAATAAAGAATATAACGGTTCAAACCGGTGAGTCCTACTAATTAGAAAAGTTCAGATTCACAGCTCCAAAGTGAACTTCATTTTCGACCCTGCAGATAAGCTCCCAGCCAAAGGCATTATCTCTCTTTAATGCAGAGAAAAGAAAACTACTTTCTTTATCATAGCTATTAAAATCAATATTAACATTTTTTTGTAACATTTTCAAGTCTATTTTAAAATTGGCTCTTGCTGAAGCCAGCTTTATGTATTATAATAAATTTTATGCTTAAAATAAAGAGCCTTGCTCCATTTAAAGGAACAAGGCTAAAAAAGAATTAATATAAGAGAATTATTATATATTAAAAGTTACATTGCTTGTGG
>CAQZPH010000048.1 GCA_948933715.1 uncultured Eubacteriales bacterium
TAACAGGGGCCCTTGGTAATTATCTAAAAACTCAAAGCTTTCCTATTTACACCGCCACTAGTGTAGCTGAAATCGGTGTTTTCAAACGCCTTGATGCAATTTATCTTGGAGTATTTACTTCAGGTCTTTTTATTACGACATCTTTATTTTTATTTGCTTTTTTTCTTGTAATGAAAAGAATTTTTGGGGAAGAGAAAAGCAAAATAATTATTATTTTAGGAGATATATTAGTTCTTATTATAAGCGTGGCGCTTCCGATGTTTAGAGACTTATCATACTTGTTTTATAATATGAACTTTATAATGATATTTACAGTTTTAACGGCATTTATTATACCGCTTATAGTTTTGATAAAAAACAAGATGCAAACGAAACGGAGAGTTATAAAATGAAAAAAGTGACTGTTATTGTGTGCTGTTTAGCTTTAATGTGTTTTATAAGTGGGTGCGCTAGGGTATCAGGTCTTGATGAGCAATTAATAGCAAGTGGTATAGGTGTTGATAAAGATGAGAACACCTATGAAGTTACAGTACAAGCATTAAATATAGATGATAGCTCAGAAGAAGACTCGGGCAGTAATAAAATAATAACTATAAGCGCAAAAGGAAATTCTCTTTTAGAAGCAATTACTAACATAGAAAATCAGTCTGGAAAGGAACTACTTTACTCCCATAACTTAATATTGGTAATCGGAAATGACACCGCTAAAACTGGAATAAACGATATTATACGCTTTTTTGCGACCAATCATAAACTAAGGCCTACAGTTGAGGTATTAATATCTAATGGCTTAGCAAAAGACATACTTTCTGCGGACGACAGTGAAAAATCTTTAAACGCAGAAAATATTTTGTCTATTGTTAATGTTGGGAAAGAAGGAAACGATGGGATAAGATCTAATATAAGATATCTGCTTGGAGATTTAAACGATTCTTTTAGAAACGCAAAAGCATGGTACTTAGAGTTTGATTCTGAAAATAAAAGTCTTCTTTGTGATAAGGTTGCTGTTTTTAAAGATGAAAAGTTAGCTGGAATACTTGATAACGATAAAACAAAAGGACTTCTTTTAATTTATGGTAAAGCTAAAAATATATCTGACAATATAAATATAAACGAAAATTTTATATCTTATGATATAAAAAAAGTAAATTCCCATATAAAAGTAAACTTACAAAACGGGGAACCTGTTTTTGAGATCGGCATAGATGTAGACGTAGATTTATATGGAATAAATGATAATTCGGAAGATATAAAGAACGATATCGATGAAAGGTTAAATTATTTGGTAAGTAGTGCTATATATGAATGTATTGAAGAATATAGGTGTGATATATTTAATTTTAACAGATATATCATGAATGCAGACTTAAATTACTTTAAATCTCATAAAGATAAAATGGAGGATTTATTAAAATCCTCTCAATATAGCGTTTCAACAAATGCAAAGATTAAATATATGGAATCAAATCAAAAAATAAATAGTTTGGTTTATTAAAACTTTTGCTTCTTCTTGAAAAAAAAACAAAGCTAGAGTATAATGAATTTATTCAATATTATTATAACAATAGATAGGCGGTTGAGTTTTAATATGGCCAACAACTTTACTGTGTCGTTAACAAGTCTTGTAAACGATTTATCTTTAAATATAGCATTTATGCCAGAAGATCCCGATAAAATATTAATATCATCCAAAAATGTTAACAGGTTGGGCCTCGAATTAACAGGTTTTTTTGATTCTTTTGACAATAAAAGAATCGTTGTAATGGGGAGAACAGAGAATTCTTATCTTTCAGGACTTAATGAAGATGAGCGTTATAAAATTTTAGATACTATTTTTTCATATGGACCGCCAGCTGTCATAATAACGAGGAATATAGAACCATATCCAGAGCTTATGAAAGTTGCAAAGGAACATTTCGTACCAATATTGCGAACAGCGGTAAAAACATCCACTTTTATTTCTAGCATTGTTGAATATCTTGATGTTAAGTTAGCGCCTAGAATTACAAGGCACGGGGTTTTGCTTGAAGTTTACGGCCAAGGTGTTTTTATAATTGGAAATAGTGGCGTGGGTAAAAGCGAAACGGCTATAGAATTGATTCAAAGAGGGCACAGGTTAATAGCAGATGATGCAGTGCAAATAAGAAAAATAAATGACAAAACGTTAACAGGTTCGGCGCCTAAAAACATAAGGCACTTTATCGAACTTAGAGGAATTGGAGTTATAAACGCTAGACGTATTTTTGGAATGGGAGCAATAAAGGTTACCCAGGAAATAGATATGGTGGTAAACCTTGAAATATGGGATAGCAAAAAAATTTATGATAGGATAGGGATGGAAAGTGAATTCACAGACATATTAGGAGTTCAGATACCTATTGTTACCATTCCAGTTAGGCCGGGAAGGAACCTAGCTATAATAATAGAAGTTGCAGCTATGAACAATCGGCAAAAAGCCTTAGGGTATAACGCAGCGAAGGAGCTTTTAGACTCTCTTGGTATGGATTATTCTGGTGAGGATACTGTTACTGATAATCAGATTACACTTGATATTTAATATTTTAGAAAGGACAATAATATGAAAATTATTGCTGATATGCATTGCCATACTATCGCTTCAACGCATGCATATAGTACCATAGAAGAAATGGTCAATGAGGCGTCTAAAAAGGGGCTATATGCAATTGGGATAACTGACCATGGCAAGGCTATGCCAGGAGCTCCTGGAAAATGGTACTTTGAAAATATGGGTCTTGTGGTACCTGATGTATTAAATAAAGTTAGGGTTATTAAAGGAATAGAAGCTAACATAATTGATTATGAGGGCAATTTAGATACAAACGGAGAAATATTAAATCGTGTTGAATGGGTAATAGCTTCTATGCATGAAGTTACACTTAAACCATCTTTTGACATAGAAGCCTGCACGAACGCATGGTTAAACGTGGCAAAAAATCCTTATGTAAATGTAATTGGCCATAGCGGAGCTGCCGAATTTGAATTTGATTACGAGAAGGTTATTCCTGAATTTGGACACGGGGGAAAACTAGTTGAAATAAATAACAAATCATTTAAAGCTCGCAGTGAAGGAATAAAAAATTGCAAGAAGATCGCTAACTTATGTAAAAAACATTCTGTACATATAATTTTAAATTCTGATTCTCATTTTTCTTCGCAGGTGGGAGTAGTAGATGAAGCAATAAATCTTTTAAAAGAAATTGAGTTCCCTGAGGAACTGATAATAAATATAAACAAAGAAAGATTTAGCAAGTATCTTACTGAAGCCGGCATAAAGATTTAACACGGATAATATTTAACGAATTTTGGAGGATTTATGGGTAGTTATAAGAAAATAGGAGAAATGATATCTGATAAAGGGTTAAAGGTTCTTTTTAGCGAATCAATGGATAAGCATACTTCATTTAAAATAGGAGGTAATGTAGACCTATTTATATATATTAGCAATATAACCGAACTTTCTGACACCATAAAAACTTTAAACGAATATCAGGTGCCGTTTTTTATAGTGGGGAACGGTTCGAACCTTTTGGTTAGTGATTTAGGCATTAGTGGTGCTGTAATAAAATTAAATGAGGAATTTAAAAACATAAAGTTGCTTGATGAAAATACTATAGAATGCGGAGCCGCTGTTTCCCTTGCAAAATTATGTATATTCGCGCAACAAAATTCTCTTTCAGGGCTAGAGTGTGCTTATGGAATCCCGGGGACCGTGGGTGGAGCTATATTCATGAATGCAGGAGCTTATGGGTGGGAAATAAAAGATAATATTATTTCTGCTGAAAACATTTCAAAAACAGGGGAGAGATACCTTTTAGAAGCTTCTGACATGGACTTATCTTATCGTCACAGCATATATCAAAGTAGCGGAGATATTATTGTATCTGCAAAATTCAAACTGGAGAAAAGTGATCCGTCGTTAATACAAGAAAAAATGAATGATTTTATGTCAAGAAGAAAGGAAAAGCAGCCTCTTGAATACCCAAGCGCAGGAAGTATATTTAAAAGGCCGGCTGCCAATTACGCGGGGACATTAATTCAAAGTTGCGGTCTTAAGGGGAAATGCGTTGGCGGCGCTATGGTTAGCACAAAACATGCGGGATTTATAATTAATACTGGGGAGGCGTCTTGTAAGGATGTAATGGATTTAATCGATCATATTAAAGCAGTCGTTCTAGAACAAACGGGCGTGACTCTTGAATGTGAAGTGAAAGCTATAGGTAATATTACTATATAAAAGGGGATGTTATATTATGGATTTCCTTATTATCACAGGCTTATCAGGTGCCGGGAAAACACATGCTATACATGCGCTTGAAGACATTGGCTTTTATTGTGTTGACAATATACCAACTAAATTGATTCCAATCTTTTATAATTTGTGCCAGAAATCAACCGATCAAAGCATGGAAAAAGTAGCTGTAGTTGTAGACATAAGAGGCGAAAATTTTCTTGATGGCTCGTTTAAGATTATTGAACAATTAAAAAACAGTGATAAGAACTATAAAATATTATTTTTAGATGCCAGGGATAATGTTTTAATACGACGATTTAAAGAAACCAGAAGAAAACATCCTTTATCAGAAAATTATAATGGATCTATAGAAAAAGCAGTGCAATTTGAAAGAGAAATTTTAACATCAATAAAAAACCGCGCAGATTATCTGATTGATACATCTTTTTTATCACCAGCCCAGTTAAAAGAAAGATTGTCATCTCTATTTTTAATAGATTCATCAAACGCACTAATGGTAACATGTATGTCATTTGGATTTAAATATGGCATTCCAACAGAAGCTGACTTAGTGTTTGACGTAAGATGTTTACCTAACCCTTATTATATAGAAGAAATGCGCGATTTAACAGGTCTTGATGGCACGGTGCATGATTATGTTATGAAGTGGGAACAGACAGACGGCTTTATAAAAAGAATAGTTTCTCTTATTGATTATATGCTACCGCTATATTGCAACGAAGGAAAAAGTCAGCTTGTGATTGCCATTGGATGCACAGGGGGGCATCATCGTTCAGTTGTTCTTACTCAATTTTTATATGATTATCTTCAGGGCAAAAAGTACCATACTCTTGTTAACCATAGAGATATAAATAAACATTAGATTTATCAGGGTATGATTTATAGAGTCTATCTTTAAAAATTTTTGTAAACAAGAGGTTTATTATGACGTTTGCAACAAAAGTAAAAAATGAATTATGTAAAGCTAGCCGCAATAACAATGGTAAATGTGATCTTCCTCTTTTATATGGAATTTTGCTTTTTGCTCGTAGCTTTAGAGTAGACAACGTATCATTTTATAGTGAAAATAAAAATATATGCGAGCTTACAAGCGATATAATAATAAGAGAATTTGGATGCATAGTAGACATAATCTCTTTAAAAAAAGAAAATGCGACTGTTATTCTTAAAATCCCAGACGAAAAAGAC
>CAQZPH010000049.1 GCA_948933715.1 uncultured Eubacteriales bacterium
TAAGTTTTTTCCCAAGACCTAAAGCTTTTTTAAGAACAAACCTTGTTTGAGGCATACAGCCCTCAAAAGCATCAACAAGAAGCAAAACGCCATCTACCATAGTAAGAATTCTTTCAACTTCTCCACCGAAATCCGCATGCCCTGGAGTATCTACAATATTTATTTTTATATCATTGTACATAACAGCTGTATTTTTTGAAAGAATTGTAATACCTCTTTCTCTTTCAAGGTCATTTGAATCCATAACCCTCTCTGCAACGTTTTCGTTACTCCTAAAAATGCCGCTTTGCCTTAACATTTTATCAACAAGTGTAGTTTTCCCATGGTCTACATGAGCAATAATCGCAATATTTCTTAAATTATCCCTTGAATCCATCATAAATAAAAAACCTCTTTTTTTAATCTTCCTTAATAATCTCACATTCAGAATTGTTTTTACAACCATCTAATTTATTGGGCGAAAAAGTTTCCCTTAATCCGTCCAATACCCTTTTATCTTTAAAAATATCTTTTACTAGATAAATAACATCCTTCCCAGCATCTTTTATATTAATAGTCAATAATGTGTCAATACATAACGCTATGCAAACGCATAAAAGTTCATAATCTTCAGATTTTATATCTAATTCATAGTAAGTAGAAACATTTTTTTTACATTTATGCTCCATAAGTACTGTTTTATTTTCGTCTAAGATGGAAAATTCTTTCTTAGACAAATCCCCTTGAATACTAAATGGGCAGCCTATTATAGTCGCAAGTATACTACTCCCCTTTACTTGCAGCAGCAGTTTTATCTTTTGATCTCCCGTTAAAATTTTATAAGTTCTATTAAAATAAAACCCACGTTCTCTAATTTTAGATATTCTCTTTAAATGAAAATTAAAAACATCTATTTTAATTCCTAAAACAGTGTAGTCAATACTTACGGAGTGGATATCATTTCCATCACAATCATAAATTTTGAACCCAGGCTTATTTCGAACATCTTCATTTTTAATAAATAATTTCATGAGTCAAACCCTCACATTAATTTTTGTTTTCCGGTACAATCTTGCAAGATAATTTAATCAGTAAGTTACTAAATGGTAATAACAAGACGGTAGATATTAAATTAAATAGAATGTGCACGGCTGATATTTGTATCATAATATTTTGAGGAAAAATTTGTTCTAAAAATGGCAAAAAAGGAAAAAACAATGTTATCCCGGTAAAAATTGCAGCCCCTACTAGGTTAAACAAAACATGAATCGCAACAGTACGTTTAGTGGTCACTCCTGCACCAACGGCTGCAATAAGAGCGGTAACACAAGTTCCAATATTCTGACCATATATAATAAACGATGCATTCCATAAAGAGATCGCACCCCCTAGCCCTAAAGCTTCCAAAATTCCTATTGAAACAGATGAACTCTGCACAATTGCAGTAAATACTAAGCCTGCAAGTAATCCAATAAACGGGTTTTCAAAAGACATTAATATCTCTTTTATTACTGGCAACCGTGAAATTGGTTTTGCTGCTTTACTCATCATATTCATTCCTAAAAACAATATTCCAAACCCCGTAAGGACACTTCCTACACTTTTTAAAAAGTTGCTTTTAAATGATAGCAATATTGCTCCAATAAATATAATAATTGGCGCAAGACCCAATAAATTTATTGCAATAATAAGGCTAGTAACCGTAGTTCCTACGTTTGCGCCCATAATAACACCTACAGTCTGTTCAAGTGCCATCATCCCTGCGTTAACAAGACCAACGACAATAACAGTTGTAGCAGAAGAACTTTGTATAAGTGCAGTAATTATAAAGCCTACTAATACACCAATATATTTATTTGTGGTAAACTTCTTTATAATATCTTCTATTAAAGAACCTGAAAACATTTTTAAGCTCTTACTCATTTCTCCTATTCCAAAGAGAAAAAGCCCAAGCCCTCCAAGCATATTAAATATGTTTTCTAAATTCATTTTTTAAATACCTCCGATAAACTAACAATCGAAGTTATTATACCGTAACAACTTTACAATTATTAATCGAAAGAAGGTACATAAAGAAGTATATATTAATTTTTAAAAGACTGCAAGTTTATATGTTTTAAATAGGCATTTATAAATCCATCTAAGTCTCCATCCATAACCGCATTTACATTTCCCATTTCATAACCTGTGCGGTGATCTTTAACCAAAGTATATGGCATAAACACATATGATCTTATTTGAGAGCCCCAAGCGATATCTTTCTGTACTCCCTTAATATCCTCAATTTTATCAAGGTGTTCTCGCTCTTTAATTTCCAATAATTTTGACTTTAACATTTTTAAAGCCACTTCTCTGTTTTGATGTTGACTTCTTTCATTCTGGCAGGCCACAACTATCCCAGTGGGAAGATGTGTAAGTCTAACAGCTGACGAAGTTTTATTAACATGTTGTCCACCTGCACCACTGGCTCTAAACACATCCATTTTTATATCATCAGATGATATTTCTATATCAAAGTCATCATTTATTTCAGGTATAACCTCAAGTGATGCAAACGACGTATGTCTTCTGCCAGAGGAATCAAAAGGAGAAATCCTAACAAGCCTATGCACCCCTGTTTCTGATTTTAAATATCCATATGCATTAGTCCCCTCAACCAATATCGACACACTTTTAAGGCCAGCTTCTTCTCCATCAAGGTAGTCAAGAGTTCTAATTTTATAGTTATGTCTTTCTCCCCACCTACAATACATGCGATAAAGCATCTCCACCCAATCTTGAGCTTCTGTTCCTCCGGCTCCTGCGTGAAAAGTAAGAATTGCATTATTTGAATCGTATTCTCCGGTTAGTAAAGTTTCTAGTCTTTGGTTTTCTATTTCTAAACGGATGTTTTCTACATTAACCTGCATCTCTTCTAGCAAAGATAAGTCTTCCTCTTCATCTGCTAAATCTACAAGCGTTTTCGTATCATTATATAAAGATAAAAGCTTTTGGTATTTCTGCTTTTTTAGTTTTAAAAAGC
The DNA here is from genome assembly GCA_948933715.1 of uncultured Eubacteriales bacterium. Lineage (GTDB taxonomy): Bacteria > Bacillota > Clostridia > Oscillospirales > Acutalibacteraceae > CAG-557. The sequence continues at coordinate 3,002 of CAQZPH010000049.1, forward strand.
TTACTCTTTGTAATACTTTTTGGGAATTATCTATATCGTTCCAAAAGTCTTGGTCCGAAGATTTTTCTTCAAGAAGTTTTATTTCATCATCTATTTTAGAAATGCCAATAGATAAAGATAACTCTTTTATATCATCAAGCATTTCATCAAGAGCTAGCCTTAGCTCTTCAAATTGTAACATTTTATCCCTCCATATAAAGACCATTACCTTATTTTATTATAATTCAAATTTATAGGAATGTAAATATCAATCCTTATTAAACGTATGGTTTTAGAGGTAATAAAGTTTAAGTTGAAATTTATAAAAATTTTATGTAAAATCTAAATTAACAACTATAATTATGATAGGAGCGAAAAATGAATAATTATAAAGAACCGGGAAACTGTCCCATATGTAAAAGTAAGTTTAATCAAAATGATGATATAGTTGTTTGTCCTTCTTGTGGTGCCCCATATCACCGTGAATGTTATAATTCCTTGGGACATTGTTTGTTTGAGGAAAAACATGCATCAAACTTTTCTTATTTTAAGTCACCCGAGCAGGAGTCAAATAAAGAAGATAATAATGAACCAACAAAAAAATGTCCTCATTGTTTTTACGATAATTCCGATGATTCACTTTTCTGTAAGAACTGTGGGTTTCCCTTTGTAAATAGTAAAGTCAACGTTAATACCTTTCCAGATATACCAAACCTCACATATTTTAACCTTGATTCTATTTTTGGTATCGATGAAAATGAAACTATAAATGATATAAAAGTCTCAGATATTGCTGAATATGTAAAAAGTAATGTAATTTATTATATTCCTATTTTTAAAAATATAAGCCTTAAAAATAAAAGCAGATTTAATTTTAGTGCCTTTTTATTTTCGGGTGCTTGGTTTTTATACCGAAAACTATATAAAATAGGGATTATTTTAACTTCTATTGTAACTTTACTTATGATTTTATCTAGTTTTATTGAGTTAACTTATGCTAGAGAAATATTAAACCCAATAATAAATTCAATAGGTATAAGTTCCGATACGGGGTTCACTGTTGATCATTATTATAAGTTAATAGATCAGTTTTCCATTTTGCCAATGGAACAAAAATTCATAGTATTTTTGCCTTCTATAATAAAATTCATTAACTTTATTATAATGATACTTTCGGGATGTATTGCAAACAAGATATACTTTAAAAGTTGTACTTCTAAAATATCAAAAATAAAAACTTTATGTAAAAATGATGCTAAGTTATACTCAGAAGAAGTAAATAAATATGGTGGAGTAAACTTTAAAATAATTCCTCTATTTTTGATTTGTTATATCATTATTGAATATTTTCCTCAGTTTATTTTATAAAATTTAATTGGAGCTGATTTTTTGTCTACTATACTTGTAACAGGCGGAGCAGGTTATATTGGTAGCCATACCTGCATTGAGCTTATAAATTCTGGTCATAGTGTAATTATCCTTGATAATTATAGTAATAGCACTCCTGAAGTAATAAAACGAATCGAAAAAATATCCCATACGCACATTAAAACATATAGTGGTGATATTCGTGACCGTAACTTACTTGAAAATATATTTTCTGAGAACTCTATCGATCTTGTAATACACTTTGCAGGATTAAAATCTGTGGGAGAATCATGTAAATTCCCTATACTTTATTTTGATAATAATATTTCAGGTACTGTCATTTTATGTGAAGTAATGCAAAAGTACTGTGTAAAAAAAATTGTGTTTAGTTCTTCTGCTACTGTATACGGAAATTCATCAAACCCTCCTTATGATGAAACTATGCAGACAGGTCAAGTTAGCAACCCTTATGGAAGAACAAAATACGTTATAGAAGAATTTCTCAAGGATATATATTCATCAGATAATAACTGGAATATAACATTATTAAGATACTTTAATCCTATAGGCGCACATGAAAGTGGCATTATTGGAGAAAATCCTAGTGGCATTCCAAATAACCTAATGCCATATATATCTCAGGTTGCAATCGGTAAATTACCTTTGTTAACTGTTTTTGGCGGAGATTACGCTACTCCTGATGGAACATGTATAAGAGATTATATTCATGTAGTGGATCTTGCAAAAGGGCATGTGAAAGCTGTAAATAAAATGTTAAATTCCAAGCCTGCTGTAAATATATATAATCTTGGTACTGGTAAAGGTTATAG
>CAQZPH010000050.1 GCA_948933715.1 uncultured Eubacteriales bacterium
TGGCCATACAGCCGAGGAAATTAATTTAAAAGTAAATAGGGACAATTTAAAAAATAATACTGATATTAAAGCGTTTTTAAGGGGAGCATTTATATCATGCGGGACAATTACTGATCCACAAAATGGATATCACTTAGAATTTTCAGTTCCTTTTATGAATCTTTCAAAAAGCTTATACGAGCTTCTTAATTCATTAAAAGATATAGAGGTTGCGTTTAAAACTACAACGAGAAAAAGGAATTTTATAATTTATATAAAGAACAGCTCTGATATAACCGATTTTTTAACTTACATAGGAGCTCCTCTTAATGCTATGGAAATGATACAAGTAAAAATGGTAAAAGAAGTTAGAAATTATGTTAATAGGACCACAAATTTCGAAACAGCTAATATTAGTAAAACTGCAGCTGCATCTGCTTTGCAAATTGAAGCCATAAATAAAATTAAAGAAAAAGGCATGTTTAACAGGCTCGATGATGATTTAAAAGAGCTTGCGCAACTAAGGCTAAAAAATCCTGAAATGTCTTTAAGAGAATTAGGTGAAAACCTTTCTTTGCCGCTTACTCGCTCGGGAGTAAATCACAAGATAAAAAAAATTCTTAATATATATAAAGATATATAGTTTAAAATTGTCCTAAAATTTATTAATCCGCATAGAAATACTATGGGGTGATATTTTGAAAAGATTAAATAATGATTTTGTCTTTTATTCTATGGTTCTATGTGGATATATTGCTTTTTCGATATTAATTTTAAATGCATACTTTCTACGGGCATCGCAACAAACACTATCAAATTCTGGAAGTTATTTTCCTAATATTATAATTGACGCAGGCCATGGGGGAATAGATAGTGGTGCTGTGGGAATTAATAATGTTTTTGAAAAAGATATAAACTTAGATATAGCGCTAAAATTAAAAGATTTTCTTAAAGCATCAGGATTTAATGTTAAGATGACTCGAGAAAAAGATGTTTCCATACATAATGATGATTCCGCTTCGATAAGGGGGAAAAAAATATCCGATCTTAAAAACCGTCTCGAGATGGTAAATAAAGATCCTAATAATTTACTTATAAGTATACATCAAAACAAGTTCGAAAACAGCAAATATAAAGGTGCCCAGGCTTTTTATTCTAAAAATAATCCATTGAGCAAAGAATTAGCAGAGAGCATTAGGGCCTCTTTCTTGGGTTTGCTGCAAAAGGATAATAGTCGCGAAATTAAACCTTCCCCACCAGGAGTATTCCTTTTAAACAAGGCAACCGTTCCTGCGGTTATTATTGAATGTGGCTTTTTATCCAACAATGAAGATTTAAAAAATTTATTGGATCCATCATATCAAGGAAAGGTAGCATTTTCAATTTATTGTGGATTTATCGACTATTGGCGTAAGTCGTGATAGAGCTTTATTAGGAGGTAAAACTTATATGTCGTCAAAAATGAAAACAGTATGGATATGTTCGGAATGCGGGTACGAAGCCCCAAAATGGAATGGCCAATGCCCGTCTTGTAACCAATGGAATACCTTTAGCGAAGAATTAAAGAGTACCTCTAAACAACAAAATTCTGGTTCAAGTAGGGCAGGTATATATGAAAAGCCAGTTTTAATAGGGCAGATAAGTAACGAAGATGAATGCAGATATAAAACAGGGATTAGCGAAATGGACAGAGTACTGGGAGGAGGCATTGTTAAGGGCTCGCTAGTTCTTTTAGCCGGGGACCCTGGTATCGGTAAGTCTACAATGCTTTTGCAAATATCTAGTTATTTAGGGGAACATTTAAAAGTTTTATATGTGTCGGGTGAGGAGTCTAAAAGGCAGCTAAAATTAAGAGCTTCTCGCCTTAATGTGAATAGCGATAATCTTTATGTTATGACGGATACTGACATAGAATCTATAGTTGAAGAGATACGTCAAAGCAAATGTGACCTTGTTATTATAGATTCAATTCAAACGATGAATCATCGTGAACTTTCCTCTTCCACAGGAAGTGTTACCCAAGTTAAAGAATGTACCAATATTTTAATGAGAACAGCCAAGGAACTTGATATTCCCATAATAATTGTTAGCCATGTAAACAAAGATGGAGGAATTGCTGGGCCTAAAGTCCTTGAACATATAGTTGATGCTGTTTTGTATTTTGAAGGGGACAAGCAAATCTCATATAGAATATTGCGTGGAATAAAGAATAGATATGGATCCACCAATGAAATCGGTGTGTTTAGCATGGGAAGGAATGGCCTAGAAGAAGTAGAAAATCCATCTTTGATATTTCTTTCCGGCCGTCCACATGGAGTGCCGGGCACTTGTGTTTCATGCATAATGGAGGGGACACGCCCTATTTTTGCTGAAGTGCAAGGATTAGCTGCAACTTCTGGGTTTGGAAACCCCCGAAGGATGTCAACGGGATTTGATTATAATAGAATGTCATTAATTTTAGCAGTTCTAGAAAAAAGAGCAGGTTACTTTTTTTCAAATTTAGATACTTATATTAACGTAGTTGGCGGCATCAAATTGGACGAGCCAGCTTCTGATCTTGCAGTTGCTCTTTCGTTGATTTCAAGCCTTAAGGGCGTAGCAATATTTGATAATGCAACAGTTTTTGGAGAAATAGGTTTAGCAGGAGAGATAAGGGCTGTGTCTCATGCCGAAGATCGCGTTTTGGAAGCTCAGCGGTTGGGATTTGAGCGCTGTGTGCTGCCTTATCATAACTTAAAGTCACTTAATTTAAATGGCATTAGTAAGGATATTGAATTAATTGGCGTTAAAACAATAAGAGAGGCGTTTGAATCATTGTCTTAAGTTTTTTTAGGGAAATTATTATAAAAGCTGCTAATTCATCAGAGATATGATGGTAAAAAAAAGAAGAGCTGTAATCCTAAGGTGAAAGAGGAGATCAGTGCTTCTTTTTTTGTTTTCTAACATGAGAGAGTATACTTTTACAACGGAATTCCTGGAGTATTAAAGATAAAGTAAATATATTTATAAAAAACATAAAATCCTACTAATAAATGCTAGTACTTTTTCAAATAATAACCTAAGATTAAGGAGGTTTTTATATGAAAAAGTATTATTCGTTATTTTTTATTACAATTGTTCTTATTGCTATAATAAGTGGCTCCACGACTTATTTTAAAAATTCTATAAAAAAAGTTGAAGCAGTTTATTTGGATCCTATCTCCGTAGGAGACTATGTTAATTGTTCAGGGAGATTAGAACATGGAGATTTAAACCAAGTTTTAATGAGTAAAGATTCTATTGTAAAAGAAATATTTGTATCTCTTGGTCAAGAAATAAAAAAGGGCGACAAAATAATGACGATAATTGAATTACCAGAGGATAACGGCGACTTTTTCATAGATAAGTATAAAGATAAACTTAATAAATATAGTGGAGATCTTAATATGAAAGACGTTTACTATAATTATGTGAAACAAGGTTCTTTACAGAGAGTGAAAGGCGAAAACACGGACCCAAGTATTAAAAATCAAAAAGAAACGTCTGTATTTGCCACAGCTTCGGGCACAGTTTCTTCTCTAAATTGTAGTACAGACTCCATTGTAAAAAAAGGAGATAGTGTAATTACTATAGCGAATTCTAAAGGGTTTCAAGTACGCTTAAGTGTAAACGAATCCAGAATATCTGATATTAAGGTGGGCCAAAAAGCAATAATAAGTGGAGTTGGGTTTAAAGGCATTAAGTATAATGGAACTGTAAAGAGTATATCAGGTGAAGCAAAACAGGTAGTTAACACTTCTGGACCAGAAACAGCCGTGGATGTAATTGTTGCGTTTGATGACGATTCTGAAGGTTTTGAGAATATAAAACCAGGGTTTACCGCGAAATGCAAAATACAAAAAGAGGAGCACAAAAATTTACTTGTAATGCCATATGATATGATAGGTGCTGATAATACTGGGAAAGAATACGTTTATAAATATAAAAATGGATGTGCGTTTAAGTCATATATAACAACCGGAAAAGAATTTGAAGAGGGGTTAGAAGTTTTAAGCGGGATAGATAAAGATGACATGATTATAACTACGCCCGATTTAGTTCATAACAAAGCTTATGTAAAATTAATTTAGAAAGAGGAAACCTATGTGCGATATATTAAAATATGCAGTCAAAAATATATTTAGAAAAAAGGGTAGAAGTATACTTATAATTATTGGTATATCAATAGGTGTTACATCGGTGGTAATTATAAGTAATATAAGCAACTGCGGAACGGTTGCCCTTAATAACGAATTAAATAGTCTTGGGCTAGGGGGAGTTGCAATTAGCACAAATGCTTCTCCTGGCAAGGGAGATGTAACTCTTTCTGAAAATGAATTAAATATAATAAAAAAAGTATCAAACGTAAAAAATGCAACACCCGTGATAATGCAAAATGTTGAAGTTTGTAGCAAAAAAACATCGACAAATGCTCTTTTGTGGGGGATTGACTCGAAAGCTAATCAAATAATATCACTTAAGACTTTATATGGCCGTTCCCTTAACCAGGCTGATGTGCGTTTTGGGAAAAATGTATGTGTTGTAGACCAGAATTTTTCTAAATCAATTTATAAAAGAGATAATATTGTGGGGAAGAAGGTTTCGATAAATATAAACGATTTTGATGAGGATTATGAAATTGTAGGAGTAATAAAAACAGGTAGTGGTCTTTTGCAAAACATAATGGGAGATTACATCCCTAATTTTATTTATGTTCCATATACCACTATTCAAAATATAACAGGAAAAAACACATTTGACCAGGTGGCAGTAAAAATAGATGAAAAGGCAGATGTGGATACTGTAAGTAATAATATATTAGGGGCACTTGAGAATCAAAATAGTGTTACTGATGGATATAAGGCAAGTAATTTTGTCCGTCAAAGAGATGGAATCTTAAATTTAATGGATATTGTAACTATTGTTTTATCTTTGGTTGGAGCAATATCACTATTAGTTGCCAGCCTAAGCATAATGACGGTTATGCTTGTAAGCGTTAATGAGCGCAAACGTGAAATAGGGATAAAGAAATCTATTGGTGCAAAAAGAAAAACAATTATGGTGGAATTTTTAGCCGAAGCCCTAACCTTAACTGCCCTGGGATCTATATTAGGTTTATTAATAGGTTTAATAGTGTCTTATATTGTCG
>CAQZPH010000051.1 GCA_948933715.1 uncultured Eubacteriales bacterium
GTATAGAATTGTCTTATTTTTCAGAGTTGATATGCCACTATTTTAATCCCTAAAAATTATGCCTCTTAAGGCGATTAAAAAGGCACTGCATTTGTTTTATTTCTTCTCGCTGTGATTTAATAATTGCATAAAGCATAGGTTTTAATTCACTGCAAATATCATACTTTAAGGCATTGTTGCTCATTTGTATAGCACCTCTATGGTGGGGGATCCTTTCACTAATAAAATTAATATTTATATTATTAGTAACAAGAGAATTACTCATCTGAGCGAACATTACATTTGTAATGCTTTCAAAATCCTTATTATATTTACATAAGTCATGGTGAGAATTGCAAAGTAAACTACATTCATTTTTTATTTTTTCCATATTTTCAATGCTTTGTGTCTGATCTGTTATAATGTTAGATGCTATTCTTTCTAAGGCAATATTAGTAGTATATTTTAATACATTCTTAGACATTTCTATAGCTGCACAATGGTGCGGTATCATTTGGACTATAAAATTATGAGATATGCTATCTGTAAGCTCTGCATTTGTCATTTCAGATATCATATCTTCAAGAATTTTTCTAAAGTCATTTATGTAGTTCCTTGCATTATTGCTCAAGTTACATTTTTTATTCAAGTTTATCATTCTCCCTTCTTTTTTATCATATGCGTAATATATTAAAGTGGAACATATTTCTTATACAATAAAATTTAAGGGTATCTCATAAAAAGAACCCGGCAAATAACATCTAAGTTATTACCGAGTAAAATAACAAAATTAAATAAACAGAACTATTAAAGTTCTATTTATTGGTGAGCCATCGGGGATTCGAACCCCGGACACCTTGATTAAAAGTCAAGTGCTCTGCCAACTGAGCTAATGGCTCTTATATAATTATAATGGCTGGGATGGCTGGATTCGAACCAGCGAGTGACGGAGTCAAAGTCCGTTGCCTTACCGCTTGGCTACACCCCAATATTTTATCAGGTGGGGTGGATAGTCGGATTCGAACCGACGATCTCCAGTGCCACAAACTGGCGCTTTAACCAACTAAGCTATACCCACCATCTATGGCGCGCCAAAAGGGACTCGAACCCCTGACCTACTGCTTAGAAGGCAGTTGCTCTATCCAGCTGAGCTATTGGCGCAGGCTAAAAATATGGAGCGGGTGATGGGAATCGAACCCACGCGACCAGCTTGGAAGGCTGGGATTCTACCATTGAACTACACCCGCGCTTTCTCAACGAAATATATTTTATCATACAACATATTATTAAGTCAATAGATTTTTGCGAAAAATTTTACTTCTTGTAAGTTAAAAAATCAAGGAGAATACTAAATTTTAGTATTCTCCTTAAAATGCTTTTACTTCTTATTTTTTGCCGCACATATAGGGCAAAGTTTGTTAAGAGGATACTTTGAGCTAAATATTGCTTGAACACCCTGAAAACTTTTTCCGCATGCAGGGCACTTAGAATATCTTGGTTTTCCTAATCCTCCTGACACCTTTAAAAGTTCTTCATTCTCTAAACTTTTCTTTTTCACGAAAATCCCTCCCTTTCAGTAAAATGTTACCATATTTTTACCTAAAAGTCAAGACATTTCATGATGATTTGGTATATATCAAACAATTTTAACCTCTAATTTATCGTTATCTACGTAAAAGTCCATTTCGTTAATAAATTGATTGTAATTATTTATTAATTCCGTTGCTATTCTTTCTTCAACCTGTTTGCGAATTAAATTTCTTAAATCCCTTGCCGCACTTTTCCCTCCAAATGATTTCTCTGCCAACCATTTAAAAACAGAATCATCATAACTAAGTTTAATTCCTCTTTCTAACAAAGAGTTTACATACTCACTGAGCATTAATTGAGCTATTTTTTCAAAACCTTCTATTTTTATATTTTTAAACACTATTATTTCATCTATTCGACTTAAAAATTCTGGTCTTAAAAATTCTCCTAGGGCTTTTCGTGCCCTTTCTTCAGTCATATCGTCTTGAGTTTTTGCAAAACCCATCGATCCACCTTTTTTATCGCTCCCTGCGTTTGAGGTCATTATAATTACTGTATTTTCAAAATTAACCTTTCTTCCTTGAGCATCAGTTATTCTACCTTCATCTAGGATTTGCAACAAAATATTCATTACATCTGGATGCGCTTTCTCTATCTCATCAAATAAAAGAACTGAGTACGGTCTTCTTCTTACTTTTTCTGTTATTTGACCAGATTCATCATAACCCACATATCCTGGAGGTGCACCTATTATTTTTGATACCGAATGTTTTTCCATAAATTCCGACATATCAAGTCTAATAAAAGTCTCAGGGCTATCAAATAATTCTTGAGACAGCACCTTAACAAGTTCAGTTTTTCCAACTCCTGTGGGTCCAACAAATATAAACGATGCTGGACGTCTCCTTGGGCTTATTTGCACCCGGCTTCTTTTTATTGCGCAAGATAAGGCCCTAACAGCTTCATCCTGCCCTATTATTTTGCTTTTTAATCTTTCTTCTATATTAGAAAGTTTTTTAAGTTCATCTTCTTTTATTTTAGATGATGGTATACCTGTCCATAACTCTATCACATGTGCTATATCATCTTCAGTTACACTCACACCAAAAGCAGAAGGTGATAATTTTTTCATTTTTTCATCTATTTTAGCTAGTTCTGCTCTTATTTCTGCGAGTTGTTCATAGTCTATACTATCAGATTCAGAAGAAATAAAGGACGATTCTTGTCTTTTTAAATCATTGAGTTTCAAAGATAATTCATCATACTCTTCCATAGCAATATTTCTAAGCGACGCATATGCACTTGCTTCATCCATCAAGTCTATTGCTTTATCGGGCAAAAATCTATCTGTTATATAACGTTCGGATAAAACCGTGATATTCCGAATTAATTCATTTGGAATAGTTACCCTATGATATACTTCATAATAAGGTTTTATTCCATTTAAAACATCAACAGTCTCATCTATTGATGGTTCTATAATGGTGATTGGTTGAAACCGCCTTTCAAGGGCAGAATCCTTTTCTATATATTTTCTATACTCTGAAAAAGTTGTTGCACCAATAACTTGCACCTCTCCTCTTGAGAGTGCTGGTTTTAATATATTTGCTGCATTCATAGAATTGCTTTCAGTTTCCCCAGTACCTACAAGATTATGAACCTCATCTATAAATAATATTATATTTCCTGCTTGTTTAACTTCATCTATTAATCCCTTTATTCTGCTTTCAAATTGACCTCTAAATTGTGTCCCTGCAATTAATGCTGTTAAATCAAGAAGATAGATCTCTTTATTTTTTAAACGCATTGGCACCTTTTCTTGAGAGATTAAAATAGCTAATCCTTCTGCTATGGCTGTTTTTCCTACGCCCGGTTCACCAATAAGGCAAGGATTATTTTTTGTTCTTCTGCTTAAAATTTGTATTGTTCTAGCAATTTCCTTATCTCTTCCTACCACACAATCAAGTTCTCCTTTTCTTGCTCTTTCAGTAAGATTATAACAATATAATTCTAAATGTTTTTTCTTTGCCTTAGTTTTACTTTTTTTATATTGATTTACGCTTTCTGAACGAGTATCCGAAAATACACTTCTTAAAAAAGGAAAGGTTGCAGCTCCTCCAGAGATAAAGTCTTCATATTCTTCCATGTCATTTCCTTCGGGAACTATTAAAGAAGTCATTTGCTCTGCTATTTCTTCAAAATCTTCTTGCGATACTCCTATTTTTTTCATAATATCATTAAGTGGTTTTATTCCCATTTCTTTCGCGCAAACTAAACATAACCCTTGTGGTTGCGTATTACTCTGTTCTGCTGATATAAAAACCATTGCAGGTCTTTTTTTACACCTTGAACATACCATATTCTTTCTCCTTAACTATAAATTAAATTTTATTAATGTATCCTTCTCTTAATACTTAATCAATGTGTAACAATTTTAGAAATATACCAAAATAATTAAATAACGCAAATAACATTAAAACTGCTGTTATCGTCAACAGTGAAACTGATAACATTGGGTTGTTTATTCCCCATATAGCCTTGAGACCCACTATAATTATAACCGAAATATAGAAAAAAACTGTCGATAGCTTGCCATACCACTTTGCTGAAGGTGGATCTATTCCTTTCTTTAATAAAAAACTTCCCCCTAATAACATTGACATATCTTTTAAAATTAATATAATTACAAACGGAATTATTTCTGGAAATTTTATCCCCATGCAAAATACAACTGCTGTTAATGTAAGTTTATCTGCTACGGGATCAATTATTTTCCCTAGTTTTGTTATTTTGTTTAGCTTCCTTGCTATTATTCCATCAAACATGTCACTTAATCCTGATATCACTAATATTAATGCTGCTAAAAAATATTCATCCTTTAAAAAATATAATATGAATGGAATAATTATGATGATCCTAACAAAGGATAGCATGTTTGGTATATTAAAATTTTCTTTTTTTAAAACCTCCATACTAATCCCTCACTTTCTATTCAACTAATATTAATGCGTTATCAAATAATCTTTTAACATATTTTCATTTATATTATACACTTGTTTAAACACAATAGAGTCTTCTATACCTTTATTTACCTCTTTAACAATATTTTTACCCGGAATTAATATAAAAACTGTGTTAAATATTACAACCATTATAAAAACAAAAATCAAAAACTTTAAAGCACCTATACCAAGTCCCAAAACTGAATCCAAAAATCCAACTAAAGGCAATTTGGGTAACGTTAACACAAATTTAAAGATAATGTTAAAGGCAAAAAATGATATAAGTAAAATAATAGAAAACATAAACAATACTATCATATCCATTATTATAGGCTTTAAAATCGCTACTATTTCTACTGCTTTATTTCCTTGTCCATTTATTGTTTTTAATATATCATCTAATAC
>CAQZPH010000052.1:0-3275 GCA_948933715.1 uncultured Eubacteriales bacterium
GTTTTCAGAAGCATATTACCCGGAATTAGTTGAGAAAATTGTAAAAGATACAAAAAGTATAGGTGTTACTATTAAGGGTTCCACTGCCAAGATAAAAGATGATGATTTCATTATTTTTTTAGAGCACGGGGGAAGAGACATTCTCGTTAATAAAAAAATAGATAAAACGTTGCAAAGTTTAATCCGCAAGGAATTTGGAATTAACTATAATATAAAATTTGATGGAAAAGTTTCTATAGATAGTAATGAGGCTTTATATATAAAGAAAAAGAGCATTATGCTAGAAAAAAAGAAAAGAGAAAAAATAATAGAAGAGATTGAAGTTTATGATTCTCATATGAATGAAAGAAGACAAAACCATGATCCTGGTGTTTCAATATCGATAAGAAAAGGAAAAGATTTGTATCCTCATGTTGTATTAAACACAGCAAAACCCCTTTTTGGGAGCATTATTAAAAAAGAACCAATTAAATTATCAGATATAACCCCCGATATTGGAAATGTAGTTGTTTGGGGAGATGTTTTTTCAGTTGATGAATATAATATAAGAAAAAATAATAAAAAAATATATTCGATAAATGTTACTGATTATACTAGTTCTATAACATTAAAAGTTATTGCAGAAAAAGAGAAATGGAAAATATTTGATTCTATAAACAAAGGAGACTCCTTACTAGTTAGAGGTGAAGTAGTTTACGATAAGTATGATAGAGATATATCAATACGCCCTAAAAGTATCTGTAATGTAGAAAAAATAAAGACTGTTGATAAAGCTAAGGAAAAAAGAGTAGAGCTACATCTTCATACTAATATGTCAACTATGGATGGTATATCAACAGCAGAAGATCTAATAGAGCGTGCATATAAGTGGGGGCATAAAGCAATAGCTATAACAGATCATGGTGTAGCACAGGCTTTCCCTGAGGCTATGAATGCAGTTAAAAAAATAAAAAGCAGTGGAGGAAATATAAAAGTAATATACGGTGTTGAGGCTTATTTTATAGATGATATGTCTTCTGATTATGATGGGGATATAAAAAAATTAAAATATTATCACCAGATTATTCTTGTTAAAAACAAAGTGGGTCTCAAAAACTTATATAAGCTCATATCTAAAGCGCACCTTGATTATTTTTATAAAAAACCACGCATACCAAAGAGTGAACTTATAAAACATCGTGAAGGATTGATTCTTGGTAGCGCATGCGAAGCTGGTGAATTATTTAGAGCAGTTGTAAATAAAGAAAACCACGAAAAATTACGTGAAATTGCAAAGTTTTATGATTATTTAGAAGTACAACCTCTTGGTAATAATAACTTTTTGATAAGGGAAGGGATTATTACTGATGAAGATGAGCTTAAAAGTTTTAACAAAATCATAGTTGACTTAGGGCAAGAGCTTAATATCCCTGTTGTAGCAACTTGTGATGTCCATTTTCTTGACCCACATGACGCACAATATAGAAATGTGTTAATGGCCGGGCAGGGTTATATTGATGCAGATAATCAAGCTCCGCTATATCTTAAAACAACAGATGAAATGCTAGAAGAATTTTCTTACTTAGGCAAGGAAAAAGCATATGAAATTGTTGTTACAAACACTAATAAAATTTCTGATGAAATAGATGAAGTAAGCCCAATTCCACCAGGTGTTTTTCCTCCATCTATTGCAGGAGCAGAAGAGCAGTTAGTTAATATTACTTGGAAAAACGCTAAGAAAATGTATGGAGATCCACTGCCGCCAATAATAAAAGAACGCCTAGAAAGAGAATTATCATCTATTACTAAACATGGATTTTCTGTTCTTTATATGACTGCACAAAAGCTTGTTGCCAATTCAGAAAGGCATGGGTATTTAGTTGGCTCAAGGGGTTCAGTTGGGTCATCTTTTGTTGCTACTATGTCTGGCATTTCTGAAGTTAACCCGTTGTTTCCACATTATGTTTGTCCTAAATGTAAACATAGTGAATTTATTACAGATGGAAGCTATGGTTCCGGCTTTGATTTACCTGATAAAGACTGCCCAGAGTGTGGAACGCCCTATAATAGGGATGGACATAACATACCTTTTGAAACTTTTTTAGGATTTGATGGGGATAAAACCCCGGATATTGATCTTAACTTTTCCGGAGAATATCAGAGCGCTGCACATAGGTATACTGAAACTTTGTTTGGAAAAAGAAATGTTTTTAAAGCAGGTACAATAGCAACAATTGCAGAGAAAACAGGCATGGGATTTGTAAAAAAATACGCAGAGCAAAAAGGTGCTACCTTACATAAGGCAGAAGAAATAAGGCTCGCCACTGGCTGCACTGGGATAAAAAGAACAACAGGCCAACACCCTGGAGGTATGGTAGTTGTTCCAAGGGGAATGGAGATATATGATTTTTGTCCTGTACAAAGACCGGCTAACGACCAAAAATCTGATAATATAACAACTCATTTTGATTTCCACTCTATACACGATACCATATGTAAACTCGATGAACTTGGGCATGATGTTCCTTCTATATATAGATATCTAGAAGATTATACAGGAATATCTGTTATGGATGTATCAATGAGCGATAAAAAAGTTATGTCATTGTTTACTTCAACAGAAGCTTTAGGAGTAAGCCCAGAGGCAATAGATTCTCAAACTGGAACCTTTTCTTTACCAGAAGTCGGAACACATTTTGTTCGTCAGATGATGATAGATGCCCAGCCCAAGACCTTTTCGGATTTATTGCAGATTTCAGGGTTATCTCACGGTACTGATGTATGGATAGGGAATGCTCAGGATTTAATCCGAAATAAAATATGTACAATTTCTGAAGTTATTGGAACAAGAGATAGCATAATGACTTATCTTTTGCAAAAAGGGCTGGATCCCCAAATGGCTTTTAAGATTATGGAGATAGTGAGAAAAGGGAAAGCCAAAAAGCTTTTAACTCAGGAATATATAGATATGTTGTTAGAGCATGGCGTTCCAGAATGGTATATAGACTCTTGCATGAAGATAAAGTATATGTTCCCTAAAGCCCATGCGGCAGCATATATGATATCAACTTTAAGGCTTGGTTGGTATAAGGTTTATAGGCCGCTTGAATATTATGCAGCTTATTTTACTGTTAGAAGTGAAGATCTTGACGGTGCACTAGTTATGAAAGGCAAAGAAGCAGTAAAACAACAAATGAAAGCTATAAAATCAAAAGGCAAAGAAGCGACAGCTAAAGAAACCGCTTCGCTTGCAACTTTACAGATTGTAAATGAGATGTTAGAAAGAGGAATAGAAG
>CAQZPH010000052.1:3285-3710 GCA_948933715.1 uncultured Eubacteriales bacterium
GAATAGAAGTTCTTCCAATAGATTTATATAAATCAGATTCTTATAAGTTTTTAGTTGAAGATGGAAAAATACGCCTGCCATTTTCATCTCTTTCTGGAGTGGGAGAAAATGCGGCTAACAGTTTAGCAAAAGCTAGTCAAAAGGGGAAATATATATCAATTGATGAGGTGCAAGCAAGAACAGGAATTTCAAACAGCATTATAGAAATGATGGACGAGATAGGCATGTTAGAGGGAATTCCTAAAAGCAGCCAGATGAGCTTTTTTTAATAAATATTTTATAAGTATTTATAGGTAATAGATATTTAAGTTTTTAGGTCTTTCTTTTTTAGGAGAAAGACTTGAAAACTTTTTTATTTTGAGATAAAATATTTATATATAATTTTTATTTGGAGGAAATTACATGATATCAGCAGGAGATTTTAG
>CAQZPH010000052.1:3720-4356 GCA_948933715.1 uncultured Eubacteriales bacterium
GCATAATAGAGTTTCAACACGTTAAACCAGGGAAGGGCGCAGCATTTGTTAGAACTAAAATTAGAAACGTAATTACAGGAAGTGTCGTAGAAAAAACGTTTAATCCAAATGATAAATATCCTACAGCATTCATAGAACGTCGCGATATGCAATACTTATATAATGATGGGGATTTATATTATTTTATGGACCTTGAAAATTATGAGCAGATTCCAATAAATAAAAGTATTTTAGATGACAACTTTAAGTTTATAAAAGAGAACATGGAATGTAAAGTTTTATCTTATAAGGGTAATGTTTTCGGAGTGGAACCGCCATTTTTTGTAGAACTCGAAGTTACAAAGACTGATCCAGGATTTAAAGGCGATACGGCTACCAATGCTACAAAACCTGCTATTCTTGAAACAGGTGCGGAGATAAGAGTGCCATTATTTATTGATGAAGGGGAAATGATAAGAATAGATACTAGAACTGGCGAATACATGGAGCGTGCATAATATTATCTTAGTACTAATTTCCCTCTAATATTTTTAGAATATAGGGTAAAATTAGTAAAAGATATATTATTTTATTTAGGGAGGTACAAGTTTTATGAATATTACAGAAAAGGTAGCTTACATTAAAGGTCTTGTGGAG
>CAQZPH010000053.1 GCA_948933715.1 uncultured Eubacteriales bacterium
CGTCGACCTCTAGCGTGACAGGCTAGCGTTCTAACCAACTGAACTACCGGGCCATCTGATGGTGGGAACAACAGGGCTCGAACCTGTGACCCCTTGCTTGTAAGGCAAGTGCTCTCCCAGCTGAGCTATGCTCCCACGGTATATCGCTGCTGTTTGCTGGCCTTTTAATACCCCTCAGCGACGATATTAATCATACAACATCTTTTTTAATATGTCAACACCTTTTGCGAAATTTTTAAAGTTAAAGTTTTAGTATATTTTTAAAGCTCTTTAATCTTAATTAAAACTCTCCAAACTTAAATTATAACAGCCCCATCTAAAATAATTACATTTATAGAGTATATTAATGTAAAAGATAAAATATTACTTTTTTCAAGAAATATATTTTCTATTTTGCTTTTTATAACAGCACCTTTTTATATAAATTAACCTCAGTAAGGTTAGTTTTATAAAAAGCATCATTAAAATCCAAACCTAATGCACATTTATCTTCATACAAGTCTTTTAAAGGTACCATAACAAAAGCACGTTCTTTTATTCTAGGGTGAGGTAAAATTAAGTCTTCGTCACAAATAGAAAAGTCCTCATATAAAAGCAAATCTAAATCAATTATTCTAGCGGCATTTTTATAAGGACGTTCCCGCCCCATAGCTGCTTCTATTCCAAGGCAACACCCAAGAAGAGTTTTAGGTTGCAAATGGGTTTTAATTTTTACACAGCAGTTAAGATAGTAATCCTGTTTATCAGGCACTAAAAATGGTTTCGTTGAGTATATAAAAGACACCTTTTCAAGAGTTGTCCCGGGTAACTGGCAAATGGCTTTTATAGCTTTTTTTAAATTTTTTTCTCTATCTAATAAGTTGGTCCCAAGTGATATAATTGCCTCTTTCACTTACTATCCCTTCTATCCCTTGATATTTCAACTGCGACATAGTCAAAATCAGCCTTAATAGGTGCCTGCGGCTTTTTTAGACATATATCTACCTGGTCTAACGTATTAAAATCTAAAAGTATCTTTTCGGCAACCCTATTTGCTGCTTTTTCAATTAAATCATATTTATCTTCATTCATAACATTTACGGCTGTTTTTAAAATCTTTGCATAACTTACCGTATCATTAAGGTTATCAGTTTGCCCGGCATTTTTTAAAGAAGTATATGCAGTTATATCTAAAATAAAATATTGACCGTCTACTTTCTCTTCTGGATTTACTCCATGATAAGCAAATACCTTTAATCCTTTTATAATAATCTTATCCATAAACATACAACCTATCTTCTTAAAATAGCGTCTGCAACTTTACACGCTTGAACTGCTGGTTTCACATCATGCACTCTAACTATATCCGCACCATTCACTATAGAAATTGTATGTGCAGCTATAGTTCCCGGCATTCTCATTTTAAAAGGAGGATCCCCGCAAGGAATACCTATCATCCTTTTTCTTGATGCTCCAATCAACATGGCTATATCACCAACTAAGTACTCTTTTAAATTATTTATAACATCTAAATTTTCTTCATAAGTTTTTCCAAACCCAATGCCAGGATCAAAACAAAGTCTATATTTTGAAATATTTTTGTTTATCAAATTATTAAGCTGGGTTTCAAAAAAACTTTTCATTAAAGAGCTATCACCGTCATGCATAACTATGCATCCGCAATTACTTATGCTTGCAACATCTATCATTTTTTCATCCTTAAAACCATTTACATCATTTATTATACTTACACCATGCTTTAGCGCTTCTTTTGCAACTTCAGGATAAAAAGTATCTACTGAAACAGGTACATTCACTTTACCGTTTAAAGCTTTTAAAACTGGCACTAATCTTTTTAGCTCTTCTTCGGGTGATACTTTTGTATATCCTGGACGAGTAGATTGCGCTCCAATGTCTATTATATCAGCTCCATCCGTTTGCATTTCAAGTGCATGCTCAACTGCTTTTTTAGGGGAAAACCACTCATCTCCATCTGAAAATGAATCGGGAGTAACATTTAAAATCCCCATAACATACGTTTTTTTTCCTAAAGGTAATTCATATTTTCCTGCTTTAAATATACTCAAAAATTAATAACCTCTTTCAATTATATTCATAATTTCTATTCTTTTATCTTTATCTTCGTTTAGCACTCCATAAAAAGCTGTGGTCCTGGTTTTTGATCCCGTCGCTTTTGCACCTCTCATCGTCATACATAAGTGTTCTGCTTCTATAATGACAGCTACACCTTCAGGTTTTACATTTTCATATATAAATTTTGCAATTTGGTCAGTTAATCTTTCTTGCACTTGGAGCCTTTTTGCAAAGCAATCAACTATCCTTGAAAATTTAGACAATCCTATTACCTTTCCATCTTTAGGTATATAAGCTATGTGCACATAACCCATAAACGGCAAAAGATGATGTTCGCACAAAGAGTACACCGGTATATCTTTAACAATAACTGCACCTTGATTAGAACTGCCTTCTAAAAAAAACTTTAAATGCTTTCTTGCATCAGAATTCATTCCACTTAAAATCTCATCATACATTCTTGCAACTCTCTGTGGTGTCTGTTGTAATCCTTCTCTATTAACATCCTCTCCGATAGCTACTAATAAATCGTAAATTGCTTTTTCTACTTTCACTCTATCTATCATGTAAAAACGCACACTCCCAGAAAAACAATATAATTATAATAAATATATTTTAAAACATTAATTTAATCCCGTCTACATATAATTTTATATCATACAAAAAAGGAGAAAACTTTATGAATCTTACAGAATTTTTAAATCAAAACGTATACATTGTTTCTGTCGTTTTATTTATAATAGGACTCTTTCTTAAAAAAACTCCATATATCCCTAGTTGGTCTGTTCCATACATATTAAGCGTATTAGGAATAATTGCATGCAATCTTATTTTAAGCCCCGGGATTGATGCAACCTTGCAAGGATTTTTATCAGCTGGAATCTCCGTATATGCATATCAATTATACAAAGAAGGAAAAACTTGTATAAATACCGTTGCTGAACAAAAAAATCTAAAAGGAGATAGTAAAAATTAATTACAAAAATAAAAACACCTTACATGGTGCTCATTTTGGTGGGAGATGGTGGATTCGAACCACCGAAGTCGTAGACAACAGATTTACAGTCTGCTCCATTTGGCCGCTCTGGAAATCTCCCATATCAAAAGGATAGAACATATCCGCATTTTGTATTAGTTCTATCTTTACATTTTCTCGGTAAAAACGATCATAACTTTCTTTATGCTCAAAGCCGGATCCATTAAAACTAAAATTTATTTTTAAACCTTAGCTATATTGGAGCTGGTGGACGGACTTGAACCCCCGACCTGCTGATTACAAATCAGCTGCTCTACCAACTGAGC
>CAQZPH010000054.1:0-1011 GCA_948933715.1 uncultured Eubacteriales bacterium
CCAAGTATAAGATGAATTTTCTATTTCATCTGTATACTTAGAGGGCATTATAACCGGGGAGTCAGGGATATTTTAGTAAGCATCATTTCAGTTTGTAACGATTGTACAAATTATTTACAACTAGGGCACTGATCGTCAATAAGCAACCTACTACTTCATAACTTGTGATCTGGTATCCACGCAAGATAGTGATCACAATAGCAGTTACATTTTAAAACTTACTATATATTTTTTTAGTATAGTGTCCCAACTTCTTAGAGAAATAAAATTAAAGTTGAGACGATTAATTCTAAAAAGTTAACTTTAATAACAAAAAAATCCCAAAGTAGATAAATTTGCTATTATTCACTAAAAAATAAGGAATGTGATATTGAATGAACTGGAAAAAAATTTATACTCAACAGGTTGATGAATCAGATTGTGGTGTTGCTGCCCTAAGTATGATATTAAAATACTTTGGTTCATATATACCTTTAGCAACATTGCGCTACCACGCTAAAACTACAATCGAAGGAACAAGTATCTACGGAATCAAAAAAGCCGCAACAATTTATAATCTCAATGGTGCTGCGATCCGTATCATCAAAGAAACATTAACTACTAAAGAATTGAAAGATAATTTACCAATGATCGTACATGTAGTTAAAGATACTCAGTTACTGCACTATTATGTTCTATTAGAAGTTACAGACAATAAAGTTTTACTCGCAGATCCTGACGGAAATGTCGGCATAAATTCAATGTCGAAAAGTAATTTTTTTAAAGAGTGGGATGGAATTGCTTTACTGCTAAAACCAACTAAAAAATATCAAAAAATTAGAGTACAGCAACCAGGTTTATTTTCGTATAGAAGCCTGCTAAGAAAGCATAAAAAATTAATAATTCTAATTACGTGTAGTGCAATTCTTGCAATGCTGATACAGATAATGGGCTCCTTCCTATTTCAGATAATAATTGATAAGATTCTTCCTCAAAAGAATCTAAAAATCCTAGAGATAGTTTCTATCGGTC
>CAQZPH010000054.1:1021-2890 GCA_948933715.1 uncultured Eubacteriales bacterium
GATCACTAGTTACGTTATTGGTAATTTAGCTCAATTTTTAAATAACTATGCTCTGAGTATTTTGGGACAAAAATTATCAAAAATTATTACCATAGACTACCTTACCCATATTTTTAAGCTTCCTATGGATTTTTTTCAAACTAGAAAGAAGGGAGAAATAATTTCACGATTTAGCGACTCCTCAAAAATTGTAGATGCAATTGCTTCTACCTATGTAGGATCAATATTAGATATCATATTGTTTTTCAGTATCTTAATCGTATTATTCACTCAAAATATTGTTTTAACTGCTACTATCCTACTTATACTGCCTATATATGCAATAATTGTTATTTCGTTTATAAAACCTTTTGAAGATAGCCAACGTAAATATATGGAAAGAAACTCACAAATTAGTTCGATTATTATTGATGCTCTTTCCGGTATAGAGACAATAAAATCTTTAAATTGGGAAAGCGATAAACTTAATAAAATAATAAATCAGTACGAAGAATTACTACGAGCTAACTTAAAACACACAAAACTAGATTTTATACAACAAAATATTATTACTTGTTTAGACTCTATCCTTAGCGTTATTATTCTCAGTATTGGAGCTATACAAGTCAATAGTGATCAAATTTTATTAGGGCAACTAGTGACTTTCAATGCCTTAGCTGTATATCTTACAACTCCTCTACAAAATATCATTAGACTACAGCCTAAAATCCATGCTGCAAGTATCGCAACAAAGAGATTAAGTGAGATATATTCGGTCATGACTGAAGACTCCTATTTGAAAAAAGATAACCATTTTACAAGCGATAATGCGTTAAATACTCTTTTTTCGTTAGCTAACGTGTCGGTAAATTATAATTTCACAAAAAAAGTTATTCACGATATAAATCTAGAGATACGAAAAAATGAACATATTGTTCTAGCTGGGGAGAGTGGTAGTGGTAAATCAACTTTAGCGAAAGTATTAGTTAAATTTATCCCTTATGATTCAGGAAAAGTAGAGTATTGTGGAAAAAGTTTAAACTGTATCCCTAGTGCAGAGTTACGACAAAAAGTAATTTATTTACCGCAAACACCTATGATATTTAGCGATACCCTCCTTTATAATCTTATAGGTTCCAAAAAACTTAAAGATGTAAATATGGAGCAATTTAAAAAAATTTGTGAAATTACAGGCGTTGATACAATAATTCAAAATTTATCACAAGGTATACTTACCGTGTTAGAAGAAAATGGAAATAACCTATCTGGAGGACAAAAACAACGTATCTGTCTAGCACGAGCACTTTTATCAAAACCTGAGGTACTTATTTTAGATGAGTCAACTAGTAATCTCGACCAAAGAGCTGAAGTAAGTATCATGACTGAATTATTTAAAGAAAATAGAACACTCCTAGTTATCGCACACAGACTTCAAGTATCTGAAATAGCAGATAGGGTCATTGTTTTAAAAAATGGTATTATATCGGAAACAGGTACTTTTACCAACTTAAATCATCCAGGCACATATTTTTTTGATCTTCTAAATACACAATTTGAAACGAAAAATACTAAAAAACGAACGAAAAAATAATAATGACTTTTTTTCTAAAAAACATTGTATTATTCATTTGTAGTTAGGAATGCCTATCTATTAAGCGTTCCAGATAGACTACACTATATTTACTTTGGAGGAAATAATATGAAGTATGTAGATTTAACTGAGCACGACATGTTGCAAACCGTTGGCGGAAAGAATTGGGTTCGGTGCTACGCTGGTACCTTTGGCTCTGCATTTGTAGGTGCTGCTGGTGGACCACTTGGTTACTTAGGCGGTGCCATGGTAGGATACGCCTCTTTCTGCTAACAAATAAGTCTCATCGGTTCACCATC
>CAQZPH010000055.1:0-933 GCA_948933715.1 uncultured Eubacteriales bacterium
TCTTCTTTACTGAGAGTAGCTACACTATTAATAACTGCAGTAGTATCTGAGCAATCAAACTCGATCCGAGTATGAGCCTTACTTTTTTTAATTAAATTATCTGGAGTGTCGGTTGCGTAGACTTTACCGTTATAAATAAAGCAGACACGATCACATAAATAAGAAACTTCATCTAAATAGTGTGAGCAGATAATGATAGTTGATTTTCCTTGAAGTTGTTTAATGGTTTTCCATAAATGTAAACGCGCATCTGGATCGAGTCCCGTTGTTGGTTCATCTAAAAATACTAATTTAGGTTTGTTGATCAGACTAAGAGCAATTCCTAATTTTTGTCTTTGTCCTCCAGATAAGGTTTTGACCCTTCGTGGTAAAAGTTCTTGTGCATCCATATGTTGTAGGGCTATTTCAGGTGAAATAGCTGAATGGTACATCTGAGAAAAAAGGGTAAGTGATTCTTCAACTGTTAAATTATCGAAGTAACCACTAGATTGAAATAGTGCGCCGATTTGTTTTTGAGCTAAAGAAGGAGTTTTTTTCAAATCAAATCCAAGTATTTTAACATCACCAGTATAATTGTGTTGTAGTCCTTCTAGTATGCTTATAAGAGTAGATTTCCCAGCACCATTTGGGCCGACGATCCCTAAAATTTCATTTTCGTCTACACTTAAATTAATATTTTCTAGTGTAAGATCACTATTATTTTTATATTTAAAGTTAAGCTGGTTAACCTCAATAGGTTTAGTCATAGCTTATTTCCTCCCCATTAGCAGTAAAGTATGCAGGTTCTACATCTAAAAGAATTTTTTTTGCAAAGTTTTTAAGCTTTAAGAAGCTAATATTATTGATTTTTTCATTAGTTTCATTCATACGGTCCAGATGATGATTATAAAGAAGAGATTGTCCAATATAGTTCATAGCACCAAAATCTGATTT
>CAQZPH010000055.1:943-2576 GCA_948933715.1 uncultured Eubacteriales bacterium
GCAAACCTTGTTTAGCTATTTCGAAATATGGTTCTATAATTTTCATAAAAAATCTCTCCTTTCGTATAAAATAAGTAGGTCAGCACTAGAAAGAATTGTGCTCCCTAATGTTGAGCGCAACATTATACTAGCATGGATACTATTTTTATAAAGATTCGTTGCAAATTTGCAATTTATCTAAATGATTTTTGATTGTTTTGACAGTATTAAAACAATCAATAAATTCCAAAAAATCTACTATTTTAGTTAATTCGGATAGGGAAGATATCTCTCCTATTCTATATAAATAAACTAATTTAGAATATTTGTAAAATATTCTTATATACATTTCTGACTCAGGAACATTAATATTTTCAATGTAATTAATGAATTTTAATGATAAGTCTAGATTATTGCGTTCTAAAAAACAATTAATGATTTTTAGAAGGACTATATAAACCTTCCGTTTGTAATCTTCTGAGATTTTATGGAAATGTAAACTGTTTGTTACCTCTTCACCTAAAACTTCTAGTGTTTTAGAAGGTAATGCAAATATGGAATTGCTGAAAAGCCAGATTTCATATCTGCCCCAATCGTCAACAGAAAAAAGATAATCACTTAGATATTCAATGTCTTTTTCATGTACTTTTTTTGAATTATCACACATATATATCCTAATTTTTATTGCTATGGAATTTAACTTGGCAGTTTTTTCATCGGATTTAAGCTCATTATTTAAAATAGCAGTTAATTTTGATATATTGCCTTCAAGATAAGCATCTGATATTTTAGTGTCATATATAATGCTATCTATGTGATTATATTCATTATATTTATTTTCAAATTCATACATAGAGATATTCATTGCATGTAAACAATGATAAAAAGTTTCAGCATTTAGTGCAGTTTTTCCTCGTTCAAATCGTGAAATTTGAGATGCTGAAGAATCATCGCCTGCGACTTCACGTAGAGACATATTTTTGCTTTCTCTAAAGGATCTAAAAACTTCACCAAAATTCTTCAATTTGATAGCCCCCTTTTGCATTTGAGCAACAACTGTTATTATACAGAAAAATAAATTTCAATAATATATTTAAAATTTTAAGTACCTAAGAATGAGATATAGTCAATTTGATATTATGTATCCAGATTATTTGCAAGGAACACAAATGACTCAAAATTTAAACGCTAATTAAATATATATTTTTAGCAATTTTGGTGGTGTTTCCTAAGGCTATCTTTACATATCTTAACATTTCATAACGTCTATATGTCGAATAGATGACGAAATGAAAAATAAACAAAAAGTTGAGTTTTCATTGATATAATAGGATTTCTAGCATGTTCCTGGAGGCCATTCTGGGAAGACAACATCGCTCCAGACTTGTTGGATGGCAAGAACGTTATTGTTGCCGCACACGGTAACTCATTACGTGCCTTGACAAAATACATTGAAAACATCTCTGATGAAGACATCATGGACGTTGAAATGGCAACAGGTCAACCAGTTGTTTATGAATTGGATGACAACTTGAACATTGTCTCCAAAGAAAAGCTTTAAGATAAAGCCTTTCACTAGAAAAAAGCGTGATCTCCGAGTGAAGTGAACCCATAAAGTTGGACACTCTATTTAGACTATATTTCTTAAGGCAAG
>CAQZPH010000056.1 GCA_948933715.1 uncultured Eubacteriales bacterium
GTTCTTAACAAAATAGATAGAGAAGGAGCTAGGCCTCAGGAAGTAGTAGATGAAGTCTTGGACTTATTTATTGAACTTGGTGCAGACGATGAGCAGCTTGATTTTCCTGTTGTTTATGCTTCTGCTAAAGAAGGGTATGCTACACTTGACCCTACCCAAAAAGGAGAAAATATGGCTCCACTTTTTGAAAAGATAATAAAGGAGGTTCCCTCTCCCAAAGGAGATACTAATGCACCTTTTCAAATCTTGTTTTCAAACATTGATTATGATGAATATGTTGGCAGAATTGGAATAGGAAGAGTTGAAAGAGGGTCTTTAAAAGCAGGACAGAATGCAGTTTTATGTAGACTTGATGGGACTACAAAAAATGTAAAGATAGCAAAACTTTATCAATTTGAGGGGCTTAGAAGAGTGGAGACAGATAAAGCAGAACTTGGAGATATTATATCTGTTTCTGGTATAGATGACTTAAATATAGGAGAGACTGCTTGCTCTCCAGAATGTGTTGAGGCTTTACCATTTGTAAAGATAGATGAACCGACAGTTTCAATGATGTTTATGGTTAATAATAGTCCTTTTGCAGGAAAAGAAGGCAAATTTGTTACCTCAAGAAATATAAGAGACCGGCTTTTTAAAGAAATAGAAACCAATGTGGCTATGAGAGTCGAGGAAACGGATTCTGCTGATACATTTAAAGTGTCGGGCAGGGGAGAACTGCACCTATCTATATTAATAGAAACCATGAGAAGACAAAATTTTGAATTTCAAGTTTCAAGGCCTAAAGTTATTATGAAGCATATTGATGGGGTTTTAAATGAACCTATGGAACTTCTTATGATCGAAGTACCTGATAACTATGTGGGTGCTGTTATGGAAAAGATAGGTTCAAGGAAAGCTGAGCTTTTAAATATGTCTACAAGGGGAACGGGGACTACCCATTTGGAATTTAAGATTCCAGCTCGTTGTTTAATGGGGTATAGATCCGAATTTTTAACTGATACTAATGGAAATGGCATAATGAATCATGTCTTTGATGGTTATGAACCTTATAAGGGGGATGTGCAGCAGAGAAGTCAAGGGTCATTAGTTGCATATGAAACAGGAGAGACGACTACATATGGTTTGTTTGCAGCGCAGGAAAGAGGCAGGTTATTTATTGGAGCAGGGGTTCCTGTTTATGAGGGAATGATTGTTGGTGCAAATCCAAAGGCTGAGGATTTAGTTGTTAACGTGTGCAAGAAAAAGCATATAACAAATACAAGAGCTTCTGGATCTGACGATGCATTAAAACTAACTCCTCATACTGTTTTAAGCCTCGAACAATCACTCGAGTTTATTACTGATGATGAACTGGTTGAAGTTACTCCTGAGAATATACGCCTTAGAAAAATAATATTAAATAAAGAACAACGCATGAAAAAAGCTAACAAAAATTAATAAACTAAATAATTCAATAAAAAAGGAGCATTAAGATTATGAGTAAAGAGTATCTATCTGAAAAAGCTCAGCTTAGATTGCAGAAATTAAAAGAGTTTAATTTACCCGAATACAGCACTTTAGAAGAATTGTTAAATGCTTTATCTCATGGTTTGGGAGCAGCTTTGTCGGTTGCTGCTATTGTAGTTTTAATAATAAATTCTCCTTTTAATGCCAAATCAATTGTATGTGTATCAATTTATTCGATTTCACTTTTTGTGCTTTATATTATATCTACTCTTTACCATGCTATATTGCCCGGTAAAGCTAAAAAAGTTTTTAGAGTGCTTGATCACTGTTCAATTTTTGTGCTCATCGCCGGCACTTACACTCCGATATGCCTTTTAGTTCTTAATAGTGTAGTTGGATGGATTCTATTTTTTATAGTTTGGGCCGCAGCCATTGTAGGAATAGTTTTTAATTCTATTGATATAAAAAAGTTTTCTAAATTTTCTATGGTTTGCTATATTGCAATGGGGTGGGTCGTAGTATTTGCGTTTAAACCGCTTATTGAAAGCATAAGTTCTAGTCAGCTTTTATTTCTAACTTTAGGAGGAATAGCTTATACTGTTGGTGCAGTACTATATTTAATGGGTAAGAAACGCAAATATATGCATTCAGTATGGCATCTGTTTGTTTTAATAGGAAGTATATTGCACTTTTTTATGATTTTTAGTTGCATTAAAAATATATAAAGTTAATGATTAGAAGGAAGCTATCAGATATATCTGATAGCTTTTTTAAATATAAATGATTATAAAATAAATATTTATGGTAAAAGAAAATTATATATTGTTGTAAAAAATAAATAGAAATATTATAATTTAATTAATAAGGAGGCTTAATATGTTTTTAATTGTAGATAAAGAAGTCTTAAATGAAAGTATGACAAAAATGATTATAAAAGCACCTGAGGTAGCTAAAAATGCAAAAGCGGGTCAATTTATAATTTTGCGGATAAATGAAAAAGGAGAGAGAATCCCTCTTACAATAGCAGACCATGATAAAAATGCAGGAACGGTTACGATCATATACCAAAAGGTTGGAAAAACAACCATGTTGCTTGATAC
>CAQZPH010000057.1 GCA_948933715.1 uncultured Eubacteriales bacterium
ATCTCACCAAGTTTCGGCTGCGCAAAAGCCTTGCCTCACTGTTAAGTTCCGATAAGAGCATTACGGAAACAGCCTATGAACATGGTTTTAGCGGGACAAGCTATTACTGCGAGACGTTCCGGAAATATTATGGGACTTCACCGATGGTTTATAAGAAGATTCATCGGGGGAAGGTTTCTCTCTAAGCTTATCGCGACCTTCCCGCTGCCTCTCTTGATCTCATCACTTATTGCGATATTATCTTTTATAGGGTTATTCGTGTAGTTTATTTTTTCTATACGCTTTTTGCCATAGACTCTAAAATATAATTATTTCCCGAAACGTTTATCATTAATACTATTACGCTCCATCTTATAGAAAAAATGAAATCTCTTCGGTTTGCCTTTAATCTATCCGTCTTTTTCGACAACAGTTATAGAGAAAGAGAGCATAAACTTTCAACTTCTCGATTTTTGCTTTAAAACCTACATTATAACTAAAAATGAGCCCCCTAAAACTGGAGGCCCATCTTTATTTACTACATCTTTCTTTTTCTTCCATATTCTGCACTTCTATAAGTTTGTTAACATTTATAGCAGGCAATATCAAAGGATTCACATTCGCAGTAGCAGTAAAATTTGAAACAATAGCCCTAATATAAGGATATAATATTGCAATTGCATTTCTTTCATACTTTAAAATATCTTCATCCTGCATTTCAAGCCTATAGAATCCTTCTACCGTAACAGACATCTCAAATGGATAATTATTCTTCACCGCATCTTTAAATATATGAACAGTGAGTTTTACTACCATACTCTTCTTGTCTTCCCCCACAGTAGTCTGAGGATCTACTGTAAAATCGATAAATGTTTCCTCTTCATTGCATTTCGGATTATTTTTGAAAGAAATACTATCTACTATGTAATCATCAAAATATAAAGCACTTTTTACATCTTGTCCCATCACGCCACCTCTTGCTCATCAAATCCAAAATCGTTAAAGTCCCGATAAATTCCTTGTGAAAAACTATGACTTCTGCGGACATAATTTGTTCTATTTCCAACAGACTCCATTGTAAAACACTTTACAAAATCTGACTCTTCTGAAGGGCCTATTACACCGAGTCCACAATCAAATAACATTTCTTCAAATTCTCTAATAGGCATTTCATTTATTAATTCACTTATTCTTTGCAATTCTTTGTTTAAATCCATTTTGCCCGCCCCCTTTGTATATAGTTTTTATTTGCTACTTCTTATATTTTTGACCTTTCCCATGGTTTCTTTGCGCAGAATACTTCATCTGGTATTTAATCTTTCTATATAACTCTACGAACTCTCGAAAATCCGAAAAATTCTCTTCAATATTAAATTCCTTTATATTCTTTATTACCTCAGCATTTTTTACACAAATCTGTAATTCAGGTATATAGTTCAACCTAGAGCCAGTACTATCCGAATATGAAATAGGAAATGTAGCAGAAACACAATCATAGGAAGCATTCAACCCCATTCTCTCGAATAAAACATTTAATATCACTCCATCCGAAAACCCTGATTCATTTAATTGCATCTGAATTCTCTCTGACTGATCTGATTTATGCAAAATTTTATTTCGCAAATCTAAAAAAAATAATTTCATCTCCGGATTATCTAAGTCAAAAATTCTATCACTTTTCACATCTGCTGTCAATATAATATATTTCTGAAATATTTTTTTATAATCTTGCGCTCGTAAATTTTGAAAATTTTCAGTGTACTTAATAACTACCCACCTGAACGCATACTTCTGGTCACGATAAAAATATATACCATCTCCTAACCAATGATGATCCCCTCTGCTGGGTTCCATTTTTTGGCTTTCAATTATAATTTTTCCTGTTTTTAAGTCTGTTCCATGATACACGTCATTTTCACCTTAGTAGTATGATCTGTTTGTCCTATAATTATACAAAATATAAACAAAACTAATATACTATTTTTGTAAAATTATTTCAATCCTTTTTGTGGAAAATGTCAAAAACATCCTTCAATAGAATATTACCTTACTTTTCACAAACACAAAAAACGTTTTTGATAAGTGTAAATATACCCCTCATGGAGCTTCCATCTGTTCTTCTTTCTCTCTTTTGTATTATTATCAGATTTCCTTTCCTCATCTGGTAACATCATTGTAAACCATATT
Source organism: uncultured Eubacteriales bacterium (assembly GCA_948933715.1). Lineage (GTDB taxonomy): Bacteria > Bacillota > Clostridia > Oscillospirales > Acutalibacteraceae > CAG-557. Next base: position 2,167 of record CAQZPH010000057.1, read on the forward strand.
TAGTCTATCATCAACTCGAAAATCAAACTTTTTATAATTTACTTTCTACATATTTTAATATGTTTCTCGACGGCACATCTATTAACTCATAAAGTTACTCTAGCGTCTTTATACGCACCATTTCTCCCTCCCCCCTCATGGCTGTTATCCCATTTGTGCAACGGTCGTTGCACTTTTGCTGCTAATTTTGTTATTATTCTAATTCTTTTTCTATTTCTTCAATAGAAGGCAAACTGC
>CAQZPH010000058.1 GCA_948933715.1 uncultured Eubacteriales bacterium
GTTTATTTAAAAGGAAAGGATATTTTAGCTAAGGCAGGAAATGAAAATCCTGCCTTTGATGCTATGTGTATTTTTAACTTTTGTTTTAAACTTAATCGGCAAGATATAGTATTATGTAGAGATAATATTGCTCCTGCAAAAAAAACTTCCGAGTACTTTTTAATGATAGAACAAAGGAAAAACGCAAGGCCTCTACAATATATTTTAGGTACGTGGGATTTTATGGGACTTAAGTTTAAGGTAGGAGAAGGAGTTTTAATTCCTCGTGATGATACTGAAGTGTTAATAAATGAATCATTAAATTTAATAAAAGATATGAAAAAACCTAGAATCTTAGATTTATGTTCAGGGTCTGGTGCTGTTGCTATAAGTTTAGCCAAAAATCGTCCAGATGCAAGTATTTTAGCATTAGAACTCTCTCCTGCAGCCATACGGTATCTAAAAGAAAATATAACTTTAAACAGGACTTATAATGTTTCTGTTTTAAAAGGAGATGTATTAAAAGGTCCAGAGCAATGCAATATTGAAAAAGTAGATTTGATAGTCTCAAATCCACCATACATACCCACCGATGATATTGATATGTTACAACTTGAAGTGAAAAATGAACCCCTTATGGCACTTGATGGCGGAGAAGACGGACTAAAGTTTTATAATGTTATCGCAAAAAAATGGAGAAGTGCTTTAAAAGAAGAAGGATATATTTGTGCTGAAATAGGAATAAATCAGTCATCTAGTGTTATTAACATATTTAAGGAAAGAGGTGCCAATAATATATATACTGTTAAAGATATAAATAAAATAGATCGAGTTGTTACTGCTAAATTTTTTTAAACCTACTTCCTATTGATTTTAATATTTTTAAAACGTATAATGTAGGAAAGGATAATTTTTAGTGTAATTTTACAAATAGGAGTGCTTTTATAATGAATATTCTTGTAATAGGGTGCGGAAGATTAGGTTCGCGTCTTGCAAATACATTATGTCATCATGGTCATGATGTTTCAATTGTAGATAGAGATGAAGATTCATTTTTGCAACTGGATGATGATTTTGACGGTATGACGGTTGTTGGATTTCCTATGGATATGGATGTTTTAAGAAATGCAGGAGTTGAAAGCTGCGATGCAGTAGCAGTTGTTACTTCAAACGATAACCTTAATATTACTGTTTCTCAAATTGTAAAAGAGTTTTTTTATGTTGATAATGTTGTGGCTAGGATTACTGACCCTGTTCGTGAAGATGTTTTTCATCAATTTGGGCTTAAAACAATTTGTCAGACAAACATAGCTTGTGGAGCTATTTATTCAGCACTTGTTCAAGAATTTACAGAACACCAATTGCATTTTTATGATAATACTGTAAGCATTAATTTAAGAGAAATAGATCCTGTTTTTATAGGACGAACAATTGAAACGATACCTATGAAAACGGGGGAAGCGATAATGGGAGTTTTAAGGGAAACAGGAAAACTTTATTTATATGATGGTAGACAAAAAATAGTTTTGAATCCAAAAGATAAGATCATTTTTACTCGTATAGATGATTAGAATGAAAGGAGTTGATTTTACTTGAGGATCGTTATAGTAGGTGGCGGAAAATTAGGATACCACTTAGCGCAAAATATGTTAGATAGGGATTATGAAGTTGAGCTTATTGAAAAGGATAAATTAAAATGTATGAATTTAGCAAATGCCCTTGATGCAGAAGTGATATTTGGTGATGGCACAGCAATAGAAGTATTAGCAGCTGCAAATACTCATAAAGCAGATTGTTTTATTGCAGTAACTGGTAGCGACCAAGATAATTTAGTTGCCTCTCAATTAGCTAAGAAAAGGTTTAAAGTAGAAAAAGTTATAACCAGGGCTAATAATCCTCACAACTTGGAAGCTTTAAGAAAACTTGGAATAGAAAATGCTGTTAGTAGTACAGAGATTATTACAAGACTTATAGAACAAGAAGTGGAAAGTGCACAGATACGTTTGCTAGCTAGCCTTAATAAAGGAAGAGCGGCAATTTGTGAAATAGTTGTACCTAAAGATGCGAAAATAAACGGGGTTTGCCTAAAAGATATAGAGTTGCCAAAATCATCTCTTATTATATCGATTTTAAGAGATGAAAACCTTATTATTCCTCAGGGAGATACTAATATTTATTCGGGAGATGAAGTTGTGGCAGTATGTGATGGGCATTCACAAAAAGAATTAATGAAAATATTATCTGAAGAGGAATAGGGTTTTAAAAAGTTACTATTTAGAGCCGGGGCAGCGTGAAGTTAACTGATTTTATTTTAAATTAGTATTTCACACTG